>CASDQU010000074.1 GCA_949282835.1 uncultured Bacillota bacterium
GGGTTCGACTCCCACTTCATTCTTTAACTAAAAAAAACTCTTTCGAGTTTTTTCTCTCTGGTGCGGGCGGTGGGAGTCGAACCCACACCCTTTCGGACTTGCCCCTTAAACAAGCGCGTCTGCCATTCCGCCACGCCCGCACATTTCAAGTTACTTTTGATATTATAAATATTAATACTCTCATTGTCAAGCAATTTTAAAAAAATATTCAAAAATATATCAAAAAAGACATCATTTAAGATGCCTTATTTTATTCAACTTTGAACACTGTCATCCTTATTAAATTCATTTAATCCTTTATAGAACATCTCTTTACTTATTGGATCTAACTTGAACAATAAACCAAATAATTGCCCTACATGAACCTTTTCCTCATCGACAATATCGCTTATGGTATTTTTTGCCGATTGATCATTTGTTTGCTCTAAATGTAGCTCATACTGAATAATAGCCTCAAGCTCTCCAATTATATCAGCTCTAACATTTTGAGTTGTAAGCATTTTATTTGAAGTATCCACGGAATTAGCGAAAATATTAAAAATACCTTTCATAATAACCTCCTTCGATTATATATGAAAAAAAATTAATTTATGCTATTTATAAAAAGCCTCTATAAAGAGAGACTTTTTAACAAACTTCCTTTTTGTCGCTAGTTTTATTTACAATTATGGGTTGACCATTTTCAAGCTCTATAAATTTATCAGTTACTACAATTTTTTCTACATCTTTCAAACTTGGAGCTTCATACATAAGTTTTGTCATTTTACCTTCAATAATTGTCCGCAGCCCCCTCGCTCCTGTTTTTAATTTCATTGCTTTTTTAGCTATAGCCTTAACTGCTTCTGGCGAAAATTCTATCTTTATTCCATCAATTTTAAACATTAAATCATATTGTTTAACAATGGAATTTTTAGGCTCTGTTAATATTCGTACTAAAGCTTTTTCATCAAGCTCATCAAGTCCAACAACAACTGGCAATCTTCCTATAAATTCAGGGATTAATCCAAACCTAATTAAATCGTCAGGCTGAACCTCTTTGATTAAAGTTGCCTCTGTTTTTTCAGTCGAAGATTTAATTTGAGCATTAAACCCAAGAGTGGTATCTTTTTCTCGTGCGTCAATTATTTTATCAAGCCCAACAAAAGCACCTCCGCAAATAAAGAGAATATTAGTTGTATCTATTTGTAGCATCTCTTGATGAGGATGTTTTCTTCCTCCTTGAGGCGGAACAGATGCAACAGTGCTTTCTAATATTTTTAATAGTGCCTGTTGCACACCTTCACCAGCGACATCTCTAGTTATAGATACATTTTGTGTTTTGCGCGCTATTTTATCTATTTCATCAATATAGATTATCCCTCTTTGTGCTTTTTCAATATCATAATCTGCATTTTGGATAAGTTTCAATAGAATATTTTCTACATCATCGCCCACATATCCTGCCTCTGTCAATGTAGTTGCATCAGCTGTAGCAAAAGGTACTTTAAGTACTTTTGCCAAGGTTTTAGCAAGCAATGTTTTGCCTGAACCAGTAGGACCAATCATAAGAATATTACTTTTTTCAAGCTCAACATCCTCAAGCTCTTTATCTTTTTTAGTCAGGTTATAATTTAAGCGCTTATAGTGATTATATACCGCTACTGCTAAAACTCTTTTTGCCTCTTCTTGCCCAATAATATACTCATCAAGTTTTTCCTTGATTTCGGTTGGAGTAGGAAGCTCAATTTTCTCAAATTTTGTTTTAGGCGATACTTCTGTAATAATCTCTTTACAGATATCTACACATTCGTCACAAATAAAAGATTCACCGCTTGGACTTGCTATAAGTTTTTTAGCGTCTCTTTGCGATTTACCACAAAAACTGCACTTGCAATCAATGTCAGCCATTCTGCCTCCTATTTAGATTTCTTTCTTGAAATGAATATTTCATCAATAATACCGTAATCTTTCGCTTCTTGTGCTGTCATATAGTTATCTCTATCTGTATCTTTTTCAACTATTTCTAATGGCTTACCTGTATTTTCGCTAAGCATTAAATTCATTCTTTCCTTTATATACTGAATATGATTAGCTTGAATTTGTATATCACTTACCTGTCCTTGAGCTCCGCCAAGAGGCTGATGAATCATGATTTCACTGTTTGGAAGTGCAAATCTTTTACCTTTAGTTCCGCCAGCAAGCAAGAAAGCGCCCATAGAGGCAGCTCTTCCAACACAAATGGTAGAAACATCACATTTAATATATTTCATAGTATCATAGATTGCTAGACCTGCCGAAACACTTCCTCCAGGACTATTGATATAGATAAATATATCTTTATCTGGATTTTTGCCTTCAAGATAGATTAATTGTGCTACAACAATGTTTGCGACATTATCATCAATTTCGCCATTTAAGAAAATTATTCTATCTTCAAGCAATCTTGAATAAATATCATATGATCTTTCACTATTACCAGTCTGATCTACAACCATAGGAATCAGCATAATATTATCCTCCCATTTTATTTTAAAATTATACCTAATAAATTAAGAACAAAAATTTATTTAAAGATAAATATATTTATGAATAAATGATAAATAAAGATATCTCTTTTATTTATTATCTTAATTATTTAATTTTAGACTTGATAAGATCTAAGACTTTTGTCATAATTGCACTATTTTCAAAATAGGCATAATCTTCAGGTCTTAATGCTTTTTTAAAGTCTTCTGCCGACATATTGTATCTTGTCGCATATTCAACTACCAATTTATCGAGATCTTCATCGGTAACAGCTAAATTATATTCAGAAATAATCTTTTGAACAACAAGTCTTGTTTTGATATTCTTTTCCGCGTCATCTTCTCTATCTTTTTTGAATTCATCTAGGCTTTTACCGATATAATCTAAATAATTTTGCATTGTCATACCTTGATGAGCAAGTCTATGCTCAAAATCTTCAACAATATGATGAACTTCATGTTCAATCATTGACTTAGGCACTTCTATATTTGCTTTCTGTGCAATTTCATCAAGAATAAGCACTTCATAGTCACGCTCTGCCTTTTCTTCTTCTATCTTCTTCAAATTTTCTTTTATTGAATTTTTGTATTCTTGTAATGTTTCAAATTCAGTTGTATCAGATACAAATTTATCATCTACTTCAGGTAAAACCTTCTTTTCTATCTTATTTAATTTTATTTTAAATACAGCAGGCTTTCCTTTGAGATTTTCTGCAGGATAATTTTGAGGAAATTTAACATTAATATCTTTTTCTTCTCCCTTCTCCATGCCTACAATTTGTTCTTCAAAACCCTCAATAAAGGTATGTGAACCAATTTCAAGTCGATAGTCTTTTCCTTCTCCACCTTCAAATTTTTGGCCGTCAACATAGCCTTCAAAATCAATGGTTGCGAAATCGCCGTTCTCTACCTTTTTGTCCTCTTCAACATATCTAGCATGATTTTCTCTTTCTCTTTCAATTTCAGCATTTATTTGCTCCTCATTTATCTTAACGGTTGGCTTCTTGGACTTTAATTCACTAAAAGATGGTAATTTGAACTCTGGAAGCAAATCAAAAGTGATGGTTGCTTCTATTCCTTTATCAACTGTAAAAGAATTCATCTCTACACTTGGTTGACCTGCTGGTACTATATTCTTGTTTTTCTCTAGAAAGTCATAATATTCCTTTGAAATAGCATTTTCAAAAGCATCATCAAAAAATATGGTATCACCATATGTTTGTTCGATGACTTTTCTTGGGGCTTTCCCATTTCTAAATCCTTGCACCTTATATTTTGATTTGTTTGCTTCATAGGATTTTTCTACTAAATCTTCCCATTCTTCTTTGGATATTGAAATTTTTAATATCCCTTTTTTGTCTTTTTTTTCAAAACTGTACATTTTAAATTTTCTCCTTTTTCTTTTTTATAAAGCTTAATAAAGCCATATATCATGCGTTAACTATGATATCATATTTTATTAAATTTAGCAACTAAATATTTATCTTTACTATTAAAAACAACCGCGAATAAGATTGAAAATTAAAAGCGAAATCCTGTTGCCATGGCGACTATACAAATAATTGCAAACATAAACGCAAGGATTATTTTGAAAATATCTATCACTTTATCTCGCAACAATGTTTTTTTAAATTTTTTAATATAATACTTGTCATTTTTTTCAATGTCTTCTAAGGTCAAATTACTAGAATTGATTAAATTTATTTTATAAAATTTATACTCTTCTTGAAAGCTCAAAAAATAGTCTTCTCTATATCTTAAAATAAATATTACACCCCAATATATACATAATGCAGAAAGTGAAGTTAACGAAAAATAGACAAAGCCTGCCCAAAAATCATTTAGACAAGCCGTCACCACTGCTACAATTAATAAAGATACTGTAATTAAAATATTTCTCATAAGCTAAAAATTAAATGGTTAGGATAAAAAGTACTACTATGGTAACAACAAATATTACATAGCAAATTATCCAACCTACTTGTTTATGCGCCTTAACCCAAGTATACGCCAAAATAATACTTATAATATAGGCAATAACCTGACCTACTGTTTTAAAAGCGGAAGAAAGGTTTGTGTCGCCTTTAAATATTAATGTCAAAAGTAAGGCAATAGCAATACAACCAATACCAACATAAGCAATAAATGAAAGTGCGGTATTGAATGTAAATTTGATTTTATTGCTTCTATCTTTTTTCTTCTTTTCTTTTTCAACATAAACACGGATTTCTTTGTCGTTATCTTGCATTATTTTTCTCCCTTAATAATATGGCAGGCAAGATCTACCGTTTTATTGGAATATCCCCATTCATTATCATACCAAGCTACAAGTTTTACAAAGTTAGGATTGAGCATAATACCCGCTTTAATGTCAAATATTGAAGTTCTTTTATCTCCAATAAAATCAGAAGATACAACATCATCTTCGCAATAGCCTAAGATACCTTTCATCTCTCCTTCGCTCTCTTGTTTTATTACTTTAACAATTTCTTCATAACTAGTAGACTTTTCAAGTCTAACTGTAAGGTCAACTACCGATACATTAAGAGTTGGAACTCTAAAACTCATACCTGTCAATTTGCCTTTTAAGCTAGGAATAACCTCTCCTACTGCCTTAGCTGCTCCCGTTGAAGAAGGAATAATATTATATGATGCTGCTCTTCCTCCTCTCCAGTCTTTTTTTGAAGGTCCATCTACTGTAAGTTGTGTGGCAGTTATTGAATGCACTGTTGTCATCAATCCCTCTATGATACCAAAATGTTTGTGAATTACTTTTGCAAGTGGCGCCAGGCAATTTGTAGTACATGAAGCATTTGAAATCACAAGCATATCATTTTTATATTCTTTTTCATTCACTCCCATAACAAACATTGGCATATTTTTACCTGGAGCTGAAACTATCACCTTTTTAGCTCCGCCCTCAAGGTGTTTTTTTGCATCTTCATACTTAGTAAATTTGCCTGTAGCCTCAATTACTACATCAACTTTATCATTTTTCCATGGAATAAGATTGGGCTCTTTTTCTGCATAGAAGGAAATATGATTACCATTGACAATCAACTTGTTATCTTTTATTTCGCAACTGCCGTTAAAATGCCCATGAATAGTGTCATGTGTAAACATATATTTACTATACTCAAGATCTATAAATGGATCGTTAACCGCAACAACTTCTACATCATTTCGATCAGCACAAGCTCGCAAAACCAGCCTGCCAATTCTTCCAAAACCATTTATTCCAATTTTAACCTTCTTCATCTTCATCATCCTCCTCTAATTCAAAATCTTGCATTTCATCATCTTCAATAATTTCCTCTTCTTCAAACCCGAAAATATAGCTAAGCTCTAATGCCGATGAAAATTTTTTCTTACCAACAACTGTATTAAATATAATAACCACAATCAACAATAAAAATACAGCAAAACAAATGGCATCTAAACAGAAAAGGAATAGTCCTATAATGACGCTAACCTTGGCAAAAATTGCAACAACTGTAGTGACCGCAACTCCCAACATCAAAGTAAGTAGGCCATATAAAAGATATTTTATATTTTCCTTTTTATCTACCTCTGTTTTGACAGGCTCACCTTCTACAATAACCGAAGATTGTTCTACTCCTCGCCATCTATCTACTCTACTACTATAACTTAGATTATTACTTTGAGCAAGCACAGTAGCCAAATCTTCTCCAAAATAAATTGCAGAGGTATCTCCATCATATAATCTCACGCCCAAGCATAGACGCAAAATCTTTTGCCAAATTATAAAAAAGAATTTTTTAATTGGAGAATAATTAGTCTTACAAACTACAATATCTTCTTCCTTTTTAAGGAAGTCTTTAAATTCATTATAAGTGATAGGTTTTCTCATAATAAAAAGAGAGCCTACTTGAATGTACTTTTGCAAAGAATTGATTATCTCTTCCCGTTTTGCGCTATTATCATACTCTATCACATGGATATTTTCTCTATTAGGATATTGCAAGGTGTCTTTTTGCGAAGTAGTCACCCCAATAAAAATTTCTCCTTCTTCAATAGAAGATAAATCTGCTATAATCTTTTTATAGCCTTTAGCATTTTGTGTGATTGGAATTAAAATATTTATCATAACTTCTATCCTTAATATTTTTTTATTCTTCTTGCGTGTCGTCCACCTTCAAAATCTGTGGTTAAAAAAACTTTCACTATTTTAATTGCTTTTCTTGGAGAGATAAACCGTCCTGGCAGGCATAAAACATTGGCGTCATTATGTTGTCTAGCAAGGGCAGCAAAACGCTCATCAAAACATAATGCCGCTCTAATTTTAGGATTTCTATTGGCAACAATACTCATTCCTATGCCACTGCCGCAAATATAAATACCTACATTTCTTGCATCTTCTATTACTTTAGCATTTCCAGCTTTAGCAAAGTCAGGATAATCATCTAACTGTTCTCTTGAATAACAACCAACATCTATAGCGATAATATTTTCTTTATTAAAAAATTTTTTAATTTCCTCTTTTAACAAAAAGCCCGCATGGTCACTTGCTAAAATAATCATTTAACACCACCTATTAACTGTTTTAATAATTTTTCTAATCCTCTATATATTTGTTCGGCACAACTTCGATAATGGTCTAAATTTTGACCATAAGGGTCTAATATATCTTGCCCGACCAAATCTCTAAAGGAAATAACTTTTTGTGATTTTACTTTATTTTTCTGCTCTTGTGTCATGGTAACATACAAAGTATTATTATCAATTTTGCCTAATTTTATAGCCTTTCTATCTTTATCCAAAGCACCATATTCTTTTAACACAAGTTTTGCATTATATGTGATATTTTCTTTGGTCGCTTCAAGTCCTCTAGATATTACTTTAATAAAGGTTACCTTTTCATTTTTAAGCATCTTTTTAAATAAGCGCTCAGCTATTATAGATCTACAAGTATTTCCACTGCAGACAAAACATATATTAATCATTTGTCACCTTCATAAATATTGTAACATAGACAAATAAAAAAACAAAACAAAAAACTATTTTTTTGTCTTTTTGTCTTGTTTATTCATATCAACTTTTCTTGTTTGCCAAAGCTTATCTAAATTATATTTTTCTCGTGCTGCAGGAATAAAAAGGTGTAAAATAATATCTTCAAAATCAAATATAATCCATTCACCTTTATTGTAGCCTTCTGGGAAACTCTCCAAACCAAAATCTTGCATTATACTTGAAGCAAAATTTTTATTTGCTGCCACATCATTGCAAGATAAAATGACTATATAACTATAAGATAGCTTTTCATTAGTAATATCATAAATCGCAATATCTTTACATTTTTTCTCCGCCAAATAATTATATAAAGTCTCCACCCTTGAACTCATAATAACCTCACACTTTTAAATAAGTTTTGCCTTTAAGTTGGCTTAATAATGAAAATTTTTCATTAAGCATTCGCTAAATAATTCTAACAAAGCTATCAATTTAAGTCAATTAATTGATTAAATTTTTTTCTTGCAGTCAATAAATAAGATATGAATAAATTTCTTTTCATAATCCAGCTATTGTTAAAAGCATTTTTGATTTTCTTGATAGCCTTTGTATGGCTAAGGTTTTTCTTAGATAAACTATGGCTTGCGATTGTAATTTCATCGGCTGTTACAATAATAATTTTACTACTCTCTCTTGCAGTGAAAAGCAAGAATAATCAAAAGAAATATTTAAAACAAAAAGAGAAGGAAAACGCTATAGATATGTTTTTTTCATTGGCAAACGACAAAAATTATCTAACCTTTTTTGAAAACCTTGCAAAAATAAGACATCAAAATGCTTCAAAGAAAAAATCATATATTTTAATTACCCACTTTGATCAATCAAAAACAATTCTATATCCCATTCTTAAATTCAAACTTTTAACTCTTGATGATATTAATTTAGCTTTTATAAATTGCAAAAAAGAAAAGGCTCAAAAGCTTGTAATTTGCTGCAATGACTATGAAAAAGAATTGATATCCTCTATAAAAAGTTTCCCTATAGAAATATTAATCCTTGATAAATTTGACAGTTATTTGATGTTATATAAAGAGTATGAATTTTATCCAGAAATTACTATTAAATCAGTAAAAGAAAGAAAAATGACATTTAAAGAACTTTTAGCATATGCGTTTAATCGATCAAGAACAAAAGGATATCTAATTGCCGCCTTCTTTATATTTTTAACGAGTTTTTTTGTCCAAATAAATATATATTATTGTATCTTTTCCTCTTTGCTTTTACTACTAGCTTTAATATCATATATCAATCCTAAATATAATTCTTTCGCAAAAAAAGAGCTTTTGTAACTGTAATAAAAGAGAACATCTGTTTAAATGCTCTCTTTTGCTTTTATCATTAAGTACAAAATATGCTATTTTACAAAACAAAAAAACTATATATTGTATAATCAGATTAATTCAATATGTTTAAAGTCTTTTTTTGAGGAGCGTTTATAGATAATTAATACACTACCTATAACCTGCACAGGTTCACACTTTAAAGTTTGACAGATAGTCGCCATAACTTCTTTAACTGGTATCGGACAATTTTTTAAAACCTTTATTTTTATAAGTTCGCGCGCTTCAAGTAGAGCATCAATAGTTTGATAAGAATTATCAGACAAACCATCTTTGCCTATCTGCATTACAGGCTCAAGCGCATTACCAAGTCCTCTTAGACATGCCCTTTGTTTAGTTGTAATCATAATATTCTCCTTATTCGCTATATTCAAATATAATATCTTTAATTTTAACTATTCCACCATTTTTAAGTCCGCGCGATTTAAGCATATCTATTATTCCCATCTCTTGAAGGCGATTTTGAAAATAGGCAAAAGATCTATTATCAGACAAAACCACCCCTCTAATAAAGTTATCAATTTTGCCTCCGCTTAAAATGAATGCCCCCTCATCATCACGAGTAATACTTATAGAGTCGATATCTTTTTTATCAAAATCAAACTCTTCAATCTCAATAGGCGGCTTCTTAGGTAATTTACTTAATTTTTCTAGTGTTAATTTTTTCAAATTTTCAATACCACTAAAGGTGGCAGAAGAAATCACAATAAACTCTTTTTTTGCTACTTCATTAAATTTCTTTAATCTTTCTTCTAGTGTCTGCTCATCAATTAAATCAGACTTGGTAAATACTACTATTTGAGGTGTTTGAGCTAAATTTTTGTTATAATTTTCAAGCTCCTTATTTATCACATTATAATCTTCAATAAAATCTCTTCCATCACTTTGAGATATGTCCACTAAATGCAAAATCAACCGAACACGCTCAACATGTCTTAAAAAATAATGACCAAGCCCTTGTCCTTCGCTCGCCCCTTCAATTAATCCTGGAATATCGGCAACTACAAAAGTTTGTCCATAAACTTCACAAACCCCCAAATTAGGATGAATAGTTGTGAAAGGATAATTTGCAATCTTAGGATTGGCATTTGAAATAGTAGCAAGTAAAGTGGATTTCCCTGCATTTGGAAAACCTACCAAACCTACATCTGCTATTGTTTTTAACTCTAAAATAACCTCTCTTAACTTTGTAATTTCTCCCGTTTGAGAATAATGAGGAGCTTGTTTAATAGAAGATTTATAATAGGCATTTCCATGTCCCCCTTTGCCACCACGCAAAGCGATAAATTCATCATCTTCTTTACATAAGTCTGCAATAACTTTGCCTGTTTCATTGTCATAAATTACCGTACCTAAAGGCACTTTAATTACAACATCCTTTCCATTAGCTCCACTTTTAAGCCTCTTGCCGCCATCTCCACCATTATCAGCCACAAATTTTTTATGATATTTAAAATCAAATAAAGTATTTATATTTTTGTCTACTTTAAAAATTATATCTCCGCCTTTACCGCCTTCACCTCCGTCAGGCCCGCCTTTAGCGGTCATTGCATTGCGCAAAAAAGAGGCAGAACCCTTACCACCATCTCCAGCTTTTATCATGATTTTAACTCTGTCTAAAAACATTGCGCACCTCAATTATACTATATATTGTGGCTATGTTGTGAATAATAGCTACAAATTTTCTTAAATGGACAATCTTGACATTGCGGTTTTTGAGCTTTACATATATATCTACCAAAAAGCACCATTTGTAAATGCAATTTCCCCCACTTAGATTTATCAAAAGTTTTCATAAGCATTAGTTCACATTTATAGGGGTCGTCAGTTTGAACAAGTGCCAGTCTATTTGAAACTCGCAAGACATGGGTATCAACTGCTATCGCATCTCCGCCAAACGCTTCACTGTAGACTACATTAGCCGTTTTCCGCCCAACCCCTGCTAAAGTCTGCATTTGCTCTAAATTTTTAGGTATTTCTCCATTGAATTTCTCTACCAAATCTTTACTCATTGATAAGATGTTTTTAGCTTTATTATGGTAAAAACCGCAAGAATGAATTTTCCCTTCCAGCTCTTCTTGTGTTAAAGTGAGCATTTTTTGCGGTGTATTATATTTCTTAAACAATTCTCCCACTACCATATTTACTCTTTTATCAGTACATTGAGCAGAAAGTATAACCGCAACTAAAAGTTCATAATTATTTTTATAATTTAACTCGCATTTTGGATTTGGAAACAGCTTATCAAGCCCATCCTCAATTTCTTTTGTTTTTATAGCCATACTTACCTCATTAGAGGGAACAAAACTGTATCTCTAATATTTGGAAGATCAAAAATAAACTGTACAAAACGATCAATTCCAAAACCAAGACCAGAAATAGGTGGCATACCATGCTCCATGGCTAGCAAGAAATCTTCATCTACATCCATAGTTTCATCGTCACCCATTGCTTTTTCAAGTAATTGCTTTTCAAGGAGTTCACGCTGCACTATTGGATCTACCAGCTCTGAATAAGCCTTAACAAGCTCTGCTCCACCTGCAACAATTTGGAAAACATCAATTATTCTCTCATCTTTATCATTGCGTCTTGCAAGAGGAATAAGCTGAGCTGGATAATTATAGATAATAGTTGGATTAACTATTCCTTCGCGAATTTTGCGCTTGTAAATATAATCAATTAAAGTCCTAATAGATTTACATTCTTCAAGTTCACCATAGCCGTATAATCCATTTTTTACAACCTTATCTTTAAAAGAATTTAAATCTGTTTCTGATAAGAAATCAAATCCTAAAATTTCTCTCATTTTTTCTACATAGTTTATTCTTGGCCAATCACTATCAAATTCGATGGTATTACCTTGGTATAACACCTGTGTTGTTCCAAGACATGATTTCAAAAGTTTAATTATCATATCATGGAAAAACTTAATATTATCTTCATAATTCCAATAACTTGCATACCATTCTATTTGAGTAAATTCTTGCAAATGAGAAGGATCCATTCCTTCATTTCTAAAATCTTTGCCAAGTTCAAACACTCTATCAAAACCGGCACAAATGCACTGTTTAAGCCATGTTTCTTTGGCAATTCGCAAGTTGCATTCAATATTTAATGCGTTATGATGAGTAAAGAAAGGTTTTGCACTTGCTCCCGACACACTTGTCTGTAAAACTGGAGTCTCAACCTCTAAAAATCCATTATCTTCAAGATATCGCCTTATAAATGACTCAATTTTGCTTCGCGTCAAAAAAACTTGTCTTGACTTTTCGTTAGTGATAAGATCAAGATATCTTTGCCTATAAATAGTTTCTGTATCGCTAAGCCCATGAAATTTTTCTGGTAATGGACGGAGAGATTTTGAAAGTAAAACAACTTTTTCAGCTCTTACTGTGACTTCACCCGTTTGGGTAACATAAACTTCACCCTCCACTCCTACAAAATCGGCTATATCAATCATCTTTTTGTAAAAATCATAAGCATTTTCATCAAGTTCATTTCTGCCAACAGATACTTGGATTTTTCCACCAAAATCTCTAATTTGAATAAATCCAAATTTGCCCATAACCCGCTTAAAAACAATTCTACCAGCAACCTTGACCTTCTCTCCAACCTTGTCTCTAGCTTCGCTAATAGTGCAAGTCCTTTCAAATTTCTCTTTATAAGGAATTTCGCCCATAGCTTTTAAATCTTCAATTTTCTTTCTTCTTATATCGACTTCATTAGATAAAATTTGTGTTTCTGCCATAAATAATTATTCTCCTATATAATTTTAACACCTCATTTTTCTCAATAAAAAAGAGATATAACTTATCTAATTTAAGTTATCATAATTTGCAAAATAAGTCAATTATTTATATCTATTTTTGTAATAATTATAATTTTTATAAACTCTATTAATATAGTTTTTCGTTTCCTTAAAAGGTATTTTATCTAACCTTTTCCCATCTGAAGAAAATTCGCCATTTTTAAGCCACTGTCGAACATTTCCCAGACCAGCATTATAAGCACAAATAGCGGTTTTTTCATCATCAAACTGTGAAATTAAATATGAAATATAATAACTACCAAGTTTAATATTGTACTCGCCATCATATAGCATTTCTTCACTATATTGCTCATTGATTTTACTAGCAATCCACTTTGCAGTAGATGGCATAAGTTGCATAATACCTACTGCACCCTTACTTGAGCATGCTCTTTCATTAAAATTACTCTCTGTATTTGCAATAGAAGCTATTAGCGCTGCATCAACTTGATATTCTAGTGAGTATTCATAAATTTCCTCTTTATATTTCATAGGATAAAAATAGGCATAAAAGCAGCCCACTAAATAAGTTAAAATAATAGCACAAACAACTAAACTAAAAATAGAAAAGAAAGCCCTCATGCTTTTATTTTATTAAATATTATAATAAAAATACATTTCGCAAGCTTGTTAATTTAACATTATTAAATTCTTTGAAAAATATAATTAAAGCCTTGTTTGGTAATTTTAAAAAATCCATAAAAAGAATAAAAAGGCTTTGTTTGTAAAAAAGATTGAGCAATAGATAGATTACCCTCATTAAACTTCACACTTATTCCACATGCCTGACCCGCTTCTTTAGGTGTGTTTATAATTTGGGCAGGCAATCTTTTTGATTTAAACATATTGAAAAAATATAAAGTTTCATTTCGTGATTTAAAAACCGCTAAAATATAATGCATACTTCCCTCCTATATGCACAAAAACCCCTCTATTGCACTATATTGTAAATATAAAGGAAAGTTTACTATGATTTATTTAGATAATAGTGCCACCACTTATATTAAACCAAAAGAGGTTTTAAAGGCTGTAAACGACAGCTTAATTCACTATAGCGCAAATCCTGGCAGAAGTGGACATCAAGCAAGTATAAAAACAGCCCTTCAAATAGAAGAAACAAGAGAAAATCTAGCTAAACATTTCAATATATCTTCACCAGAGCGTGTTATTTTCACTCATAATTGCACGCAAGCTTTAAACCTTGCAATACTAGGCTCTGCAAAACAAGATGGTCATGTCATATGCACTGAAAATGAACATAATTCAGTTTTACGGCCTCTTCAATATCTGAAAGATAAGAACATTATCGATTATAGCATAGCATATCAAGAAAATTCTATAGGAATAACACTTCAAGACATAAAAAAACTTATAAGACCTAACACATACATGATTATTTGCAATCATATTTCAAATGTTAATGGAGATATCGCTAGTATAAAAGAAATTGGAGACTTTTGTTATAAAAATAAAATTATATTTCTCGTTGATGGAGCACAAAGTTGTGGACATATAAAAATAGATATGCAAGAAAATCATATTGATTATTTATCTGTAGCTGGTCATAAAGGATTTTATGCTCCTCAAAGCATTGGTGCTTTAATTATGAATGACAAATATTCTCCTTCACCAATAATCTTTGGAGGCACTGGAACAAACAGTCTTGAGCTTTTTCAACCTGACATATTTCCTGAAAGACTAGAAAGCGGCACCATCTCAACGCCATTAATTTTAGGCTTAAACGCAGGATTGGAATTTGTAAAAAATAATTTTAACGAAATTAAAAATAAAATTGATGACCTGACAACATATCTTAATTTTGAGCTCAATAAACTTGACGTTACTTGTTATACCGACCCTGAAAATAGTTTTGGTGTTGTGGCCTTTAATATTGATAATCTTGACTCAAACGAAGTAGCCACAATTCTTAATGAAAGATATAATATTTGTGTAAGAGGCGGATACCACTGCGCCCCAATTAAACATAAGGCTTTAGGTACTACCGCTCAAGGCGCTGTAAGAGCTTCTATTTCCTATTTTAATACCTTTAGCGAAATGCAGCGCTTAATTTACGCAATAAAACACATTAAACAAAATTATAATAAATATCAAAAACACTAATTAATTACACTAATAGATAAAATATAAAGACAGTAAAACTAATTATATTTATATAACATAATAGCCTAAATTATTATAAAAAACACTAGTATGCAAGACATACTAGTGTTTTGTTATTTCTATTATATTATTCTTCAGGAGTTGTTTCTTTTGGTAAAATTCTCTTTAAATCAATTCTACCTTTATCATCTATTTTAATAACTTCAACTTCAATGATATCTCCAATTTTAACTGCATCTTCAACTTTAGCTACCCTCTTGTTAGAAAGTTTTGAAATGTGTATCATTCCTTCTTTGTTGCCTGCAAATTCAACAAAAGCTCCAAAATTCATAATTCTAACAACTTTAGCATCATAGACATCGCCCACCTCGACATCTTCTACAATTCCAAGAATTATTTTCTTAGCTTTTTCAGCATTTTCCAAATCTTGAGAAGCAATGAATACCTGTCCGTCATCATTGATATCAATCTTAACGCCTGTCTCGTCTATAATCTTGTTTATTGTTTTGCCACCAGAGCCAATTACATCTTTAATCTTATCAGGGTCAATATTGAATGTGATAATCTTTGGAGCATATTTAGAAAGCGTAGGTCTAGGTTCTTTGATTTCGCTTAATAGCTTGTCCATTATAAACATACGACCTTCTCTAGCCTGTTTTAAAGCTGTAGTGAGTATTGCTTTATCAATACCTTTAATTTTAATGTCCATCTGAATAGCTGTTACACCCTTTTCTGTACCTGTAACTTTGAAATCCATATCACCTAAGAAATCTTCTAGTCCTTGAATATCACTTAATACAGCAACTTTTCCCGTTGTATCATCTTTAATAAGCCCCATAGCAATTCCTGCTACCGGTCTTTTAATAGGAACACCGCCATCCATTAAAGCAAGTGTTGAACCACATACCGAAGCCATTGACGATGAGCCATTTGAAGAAAGCACTTCTGATACAAGTCTTAAAGCATATGGAAATTCTTCTTCAGTTGGAATGACAGGCTCTAATGCGCGTTCTGCCAAAGCTCCATGCCCTATTTCACGCCTTCCTGGTACTTTAATTCCTCTTGCTTCTCCTGTTGCATAAGCTGGCATGTTATAATGGTGAACATATCTGTTTACCTCTTCGTCATCAAGCCCGTCAAGTTTTTGCATGTCTGATACAGTACCTAGAGTAAGTGAGGTTAAAACTTGGGTCTGGCCTCTTGTAAAGATTGCACTTCCATGCGCTCTTGGTAATATACCTGTTTCACACCAAATAGGACGAATTTCAGTAAGTTTTCTTCCATCAGGTCTAACGCCTTCATTTAATATCTTTGCTCTAACCTTCTCCTTAGTCATTTTATATAAAACTTCACCTATAGCTTTTTCAGACTCAGGGAAAATTTCGGCAAAATGCTCTTTTGTCTCTTTGTCAACTTCATCTTGACGAGATTGTCTTTCATGCCTATCAAAAGTATCCAGCGCATGGTCAAGTAATTTATCAGCATATTCTCTTACAGCAGTATTAATCTCTTCTGGAACAATATCATAAATTAAATTTGCGTTGACTGGTTTTCCTATTTCAGCTTTAACTTCTTTTTGGAAAGCAACAATCTTTTTAATTTCCTCATGTGCAAACATTATAGCGTCTAACATGGTCTCTTCTGGAACTTCTTTTGCTCCTGCCTCCACCATAAGTACCGCCTCATCAGTCCCTGCAACTGTCAAATGAATAAGAGATTTTTCTCTTTCATCTGCATTTGGATTGATAATAAATTTACCATCAACAAGCCCAACTTGAACTGAACCGGTAGGTCCCATAAAAGGTATGTCTGATATTGTCAAAGCAAAACTTGAGCCAAGCATTGCAAGTGGTTCAGGCGCAACATCAGGGTCTACCGATAAAGCGGTAGCAATTACACATACATCGTGATAAAAACCTTTTGGAAATAGCGGTCTTAAAGGTCTATCAATCAATCTTGAAGTAAGAATGGCTTTATCTGAAGGTTTGCCCTCTCTCTTTTTAAAACCTCCTGGAATTTTGCCCACCGAATACATCTTCTCTTCAAAATCTACTTGAAGAGGAAAGAAATCTATTCCTGGTCTTGGCTGTTTAGACATGGTTACATTTACCATAACAACCGTTTCTCCACATCTAACAAGACAGCTTCCATTAGATTGTTCGCAAAGTCTGCCAGTTTCAAAACTAACTTCTTTGCCGCCTATATTCAATTTAAAAATCTTTGCATCTTCTTTCATAAATTACTCCTTACTTAACCTTTATTAAAAAAGGGAACAAAAAAACATGCTCCCCCTATTAATTTAAAATTATTTAACTTCACGAATTGAAAGTTCTTTGATAAGACTTCTATAAGCTTCAATATCTCTTTCTTTTAGGTAAAGTAAAAATCCTTTTCTCTTTCCAACCATTTGAAGTAATCCTCTTCTTGAATGATTGTCTTTAGGATTTTTCTTCAAGTGCTCTTGCAAATGATTAATTCTAGCAGTCAAAAGTGCAACTTGAACTTGAACTGAACCTGTATCGTTTTCAGAAAGCTTAAATTTATCAATAATATCTTTCTTTTCCATACTGTCCCTCCTATTTATATTTTAACTCCTTAAGCGAAGCAAAGCGTCAGAAGGTCTCTTCATCACTGCGCAAAAGGTTATCGACTTTGTAAGTATAGCATGTTTTCAAAAATTTGTAAACAATTTTTTAATTATTTATAAAATTTTTTATTGTCTTTCTGCTTGTTAAAATTTATTCTATCTAATCATTGACTTCATCATCATTTTACAACATTTTTATTTAAAAAATTTTCTCTTTTTTTCAATCATTTGGTCAATTCTTTCGATATAATCTTCGATGAATTTTGCATTTGGCTCTCTTGTAATTTTATTTTCAATATTATAAACGCGTTTACTAATTGCGCCTGCACCGACACCAATTATACTATTTGTTTCTTCCATACTATCTATATTAAATATGCACACATCCTCATCTCTATAATAACCGACATTTTCAAGTCCACACAACTGATTTTTCTGTCTATAAAGATAATATGGTTTATAGCCCATCTCTTGCAATTTTGTTTGCGCAAAATTTACCATACTTATTGCATCTCGCTCGTTTAATTGTGGAGTGTCTTCTTTTAAAATAGCTCCATTTTTCAATGATAATGTATGAACTGTAACATTATTTGGATATAAATCTAAAATTGTATTAATCGTCCTTTTAAAAATTCCCAATTTTTCTCCAGGAAGGCCTGCAATTATATCCATGTTGACCACAAAACCTTTTACCAAAGCAAGAGAATATGCCGATAAAATCTGACTGTTTTTTTGTTTTCTACCAATTCTTTTTAAGGTTGCCTCGCAAAAAGTTTGAGGATTAATAGAAATTCTTGACACTCCATGTCTTTTCATTATGTCAAGTTTTTCTTCGGTAATAGTATCAGCCCGCCCACTTTCAACAGTAAACTCGCTCACTGGAAAATTAACCGCACTAAGCAACCTATCTAGTTGTTTTGCCGTTAAAACTGTTGGAGTGCCGCCACCTATATAGATAGTCCTAACAATATAGGCTTTATTTTTAATTATATCTTTTACCGCTTCCAATTCTTTTAATAGACAATCTAAATAAACATTAATTTTATCTTTCACTTTGACAAGTTCATTTGAGATAAAAGAACAATAAGTGCATCTAGTAGGACAAATTGGAATGTTGATATATAAATCTACAAGGTTATCATTTCTTATTATACACTTTTGATTTTTTAATATGTTGCTTACAAGCTCCGCTTTTTCTTTTGAAAGATAATAATCTCTTTGTAGAACCTCACTTATAAGATAATCTTTTGCCTCTCCATATTCTATTAAATCTCTAGCAAATTTTGTTGGTCTAACACCAGTCAAAGAACCCCATGGCAATTTTTTGTTTAAAAGCGAAGACAAAATTAGATACAAATGATTTTTAACCATTCTTTTTCTATATGATTTTTGACGCAATAAAGAAAGCGACAAATCTAATTTAAAAGAATACTGAAATTTCCTTTCTATATTCTTATATACCACTGTAAAACTATTTTGATAAAGCTCTACAACAGCAGTCTCAACATGTTCTATTTCTATTTGGTCTTTTACCGAAAATAGCTTCAAAAGGTCTTCTAAGTCGGTCAAATACTCTTCTTTATTAGTTTTAATCATCCCTCGCTCCTTTGTACACTTATCACATTCTTTATATTTGTTAATGATTGTATCATTCCATCAAGTTCTTCTTTGTTTTTAACATCTACTATTAAAGTACAAACAAAACTTTCTTCTATTTCTTTTACATCTAGCCCCTTGATTGAAATTTTTAGATTGGCAATACTAGATGAAAATTTGGCAATATTGCTATCTCCTTTATCTGCAATTATTTTAATCACAGCAGCAAAAGTTGCATTCTCTCGTGGCTGCCATTTTGCTTCTATCAATCTTTCTGGTTCTAAATATTTTAAATTAGGACAAGTTTTTCTATGAAGAGCAACCCCTTTGCCGCGTGAGATATAACCTATAATTTCATCTCCTTCAACTGGATTGCAACAGCCAGCAAATCGAACCAACATTCCGCTATCTCCATCTATAAGCACCCCCTCTTTATTTCGCTTTAAATGCACAACAGAGTCTAGTTTAGGAAGCGCTTTACTTGTCTTATTAAACAGGTCTATCAACCTACTTACCATAGACTGACCTGAAACAGAGCCAGAGCCTATAGCAGCATAAAATTCATCTAGATTATCAAAATTATACTTTCTAAAAACTTTATCTAAATATTCATCTTTTAAAAGTTGTGATGTGATATAACCTCTATCTTGCACAGCTTGATTAAACATTGTCTTTCCAAGCTTAATATTCTCTTCTTTAAGCTCACTTTTAAAAAAGTTCTTTATCTTGCTTCTTGCCGAAGCTGTTTTAACATATTTTAGCCAATCTCTTGATGGCCCTTTAGAGTGAGAGTTAGTAATAATTTCAATAATATCTCCATTACACATTTTAGTGGTAAGAGGCTTTAACTTCCCATTTATTTTAGCGCCCACACAGCTATTTCCTATATCGCTGTGAATGGCATAAGCAAAATCTATGGCAGTAGAACCTTCTGGAAATTCAATAACTCTTCCTTTTGGTGTCTGGACAATAATTACGCCACTATACAAGTCACTCTTAAGTGTGTCAATAAATTCTTGATTTGACATATTTTTAGCATTCTCTATTGTCTGCCTAAACCAAGTTAATCTATTATCAAAATCATCTTTTTTACTTTTCTTCTCTTTATAAAGCCAATGAGCATAGCCACCATATTCCGACTCTTCATTCATTTTCACCGTTCTTATTTGAATTTCAAGCGGATGCTGGTTTTCAACTATAACAGTTGTATGCAAAGACTTATATCCATTAGGTTTTGGATTTGCGATATAGTCTTTTACTCTTCCTTGCATAGGTTTATATATCGCATGAACTCTGCCAAGCACAGCATAACACTCTTCAACCGTTGAAACAATAACACGCATGGCTAAGATATCATATATTTGGTCTAAAGTTAACTTTTTATTATGCAATTTGTTAAAGATTGAAGAGATATGTTTTATTCTAGAAATGATTTGTCCGTCAATTTTCAAATCATCTAAAATAGCTTGCAACCGTCTATGAGTAGTTTCTAGCTGCTTTTCATTTTCCTCGCGTTGACTTTCTATAGCCATCTTTAATTTATAATATTCTTGAGGATATTCAAGCCTAACCACATTATCATAAAGATTTTGCTTAAGTTTATCAAGTCCCAACCTTTCAGCTAGCGGCACATGAATTTCTTTGACTTGTTTAACAAAATTTTTTTGATTTTGATTTAAAGGTCGCTCTAAAACTGATATGTCATAATAAATGCCAGCAAGCTTAATTATAACAACTCGCATATCTTTGCTCATCACAATAAACATGCGCTTGACATCTTCTATTTCCTCGCTTAGAGTCAGTTGATTGATATCTTTAATACTTTTAAAGTCTTCTACCATCATTTTTTCGTCATCATTCAATAATGATGTAAGCTGCTCTGCTTCTTGTGGAAACAACTTAAAAAGCTGATAGTATAAAAAGGCTATTACAGCCTCAAGTCCAAGCTTGCTATCAAGTATAACAGTTAAAATAGTTGCAATTCTCTCATAATTTAATTGATAAGACAGTACCTTAGCTATAAAACTATTTTCAGTTTTAGTTAAAGTAAAGGCATTATTTATTTTAGACAAAATATTTTCTTGAATTTGTGACATTTTATTCCCCTTTATATCTCTCTTTCAAAAGCTTTAAGGTGTTATAAATTTTTGAATTATTTAAGTCGCTTTTAATATTTTTGTTGACCTTTAAAGTAAACTCTACATTATCTTCAATACAAATTAGCCCAAGTTCATTAAAAACTAGAAGACTACTATAAAATGTATTAAAAGAGATTTGATTTTTAAAATCGCATTTATCAAATAGGTCAAATACATTGTATATATTCTTTCCTGCCTTTGCTGCTATAGCCTTAAATATTTTACCAAAAGTCTCTCTAGAAAGGTCTATTCCGCTAAATTTTCTCAAATTCTTATCACTCTCTATTGGCGCATAAATAGTCGCATCGCTCACTTTGTTCAATGCAGCAATATATTTGTTATCTAAAATAGGCGAAAGAAATATGATCTTTGAAAAGTTCTTTGCCCAATTAACACCTTTAGGCGCTAGCAAAATGGAATTATATCCTACCTCATTATCACTATAAATACTAAATTGATAAATTCCTTTAGTATTATAATCTTTTGCGAATTGGACATAGTCAAAACATGAGTAGGCAACAAAACATGTACCAAAAACACTTGTTGTAGTTAGTCCTACAAAAGACAACAGCTCTTCTTTTGGATATAGAGTATATTTTGCTTCACCTTTGCCATCTATCATAAGCTGATTTAATTCAATGGTATTAAGCTTTTTATATGCATCTTCCACTATAAAACTTCCACCATCAAACTGGTCAACAATACCTTTTAACGACCTTGGTTGAAATTCAAAAATAAAAGACTTTTGTCGTGAAAAGGTTATTTTATTTATATTATTGACAAAGTTAAAATAGGTCAAATTCAAATTACCAATTTTAATAACGCAGTGTTGAGGAAATTTTCTCATTGGCTCTAACTTGATATCGCTTGCTGTGATTTTAAATTTAGGTCTAGGATTTTCGCAGCCATAAGGTTCTAGCAAGCTAAGTTGTTTAATAAAATCTTCATTTATCTCGTCTGCCTCAATATCTTGGTCATAATATTTTATAGGAATAAATACATCATCACTGACATAATTCAAAGTAAAAGCATTGATTTTTTCGGCAAACTGCTGATAGTTCTCTACCTTTAAAGACAGACCTGCCGCCATAGAATGCCCACCATATGTTTCTAAAATATCTTGCAAAGAAGACAAAAGCTGGTGTATATTAATGTCATTTATACTTCTGCCAGAGCCGCTTAAAATTCCCCTCTCTTCTGCAAATAGAAATACTGGCTTATGGTATTTTTCAACTAGTCTAGAACAAACTATACCAAGCACTCCTTTATCCCAATCTTGAGATTTTAAAGAAATCACTCGCAAATTTTTTAAATCAAATTTTTCCAGTTGCTTTTCTGCGTCTTCATATATTTTATTACATATCTCTTGTCTTTTAGTATTATGATTTTTTATTTTTTCAAGAGCATTTTTAATCTTAACTGGGTCGCTCTCAAAATAAATCTTTAAAGAATCGCCAGCATCTCCCATTCTTCCAGAGGCATTTAGTTTTGGCCCAATTTTAAATGAAATATCAGTTGAATTTGGATTTGTTAAGCTGATATCATTCTCTTTAAACATCATCTTAAGCCCTATTGGCAAATAT
The DNA here is from genome assembly GCA_949282835.1 of uncultured Bacillota bacterium. Classification (GTDB taxonomy): domain Bacteria; phylum Bacillota; class Clostridia; order Christensenellales; family UBA1242; genus Caccovivens. The sequence continues at coordinate 22,709 of CASDQU010000074.1, forward strand.
CTATCGCAAAGCTTCAATCCTTTATATACAATCGCCCTATTCTCTCCCTTTAATGGTACTATATCCACAATAGTGGCAATCGCAGCTATAGGTAAAAAAGCTTCCGCCTCTTTTTCGCCGAGCAAGGCTTGTGCAAATTTAAAGGCAACCCCTGTGCCACAAAGTTCTCTAAAAGGATACTCTTGCCCTTCAATTTTTGCGTTTATTACAATGGTATCTGGAATTACCTGCGGGATTTCATGATGGTCTGTGACTATAATTTCAATGCCTTTATTCTTAGCATACTCAACCTCATTGTAACAAGAAATCCCACAATCTACTGTAATGATTAAATTGGGCATAAAAATATCAGCTATTTTATCAATAACCGCATTAGTTAGCCCATAACCATCAATATATCGATTTGGTAAATAAAAATCAGCATTTATTCCAAATTGTTTTAATGCTTTAAGCATAATAGCAGTGGCGCTTACACCGTCCACATCATAATCGCCAAAAATAAGTACTTTATCATTAAGTTGCTTTGCAAGTTTAACACGGCTAACTAGCTCCTCCATTCCATTAAGAAGCATAGGGTTATGCAATGTTTTAGGATTTAAATATTCTTCAAAAGCTTCCTCATTATTTATCCCTCTAGAAAGTATCAAATCAGCAATTCTTTGAGATAAATTAAATTTATTTGCAAAATATTGTACTTTATCGGCGTCTTTGTTAAAAAATTTCTTAAATATCATATCGCCTTACTCTTTATGGTTTAATTATATTATATTGAAATAAATTAGGCAAGCTTTTTCAAGGCAAAATAAAAAAATCATACTTATATGTATGATTTTGAGAATTGTTAAATCTTATAAATAACTCTATGACAATGTTCGCAACTAAGTATTCCATCACTTTCAAGTTTTGCAATATTGGCATAAGGAAGCTCCATATGACAACCACCGCAGCTATGTCCTTTCAATTCAACAAAAACTGGGAAAATGTTTTCTTTTCTTCGTTTTTCATAGGCTTCAATGAGTTTAGGTTCAATCTTCTTTGCCAAGTTTTTAAGTTCGCTTTCAATTTTTGCCTTCCTCTGTTCTACCGATTTTACATCGCTATCATAGTTTTCCTTAAACTTTGAATACTGCTCTTTTGCACTATTAAATGTCTTTATAGTTTTATTGAAATCGCTTAACACTAAATTCATGCTTTCTGCAAGAGAAGATAAATTTTTATCAAGAATATTTAAATTTTGGCTTAGCTTATCTTTTAAAGACAAAAGCTTGTCAACCTCTTCTTTTTCTAAAGAATTTATATCTTGACTGAGCAGCTGTTCAATTTTATCTTGCTGAATTTTAAATTGTTTTTTTACCTTGTCAATATCAGCTAATAATTCACTTGCCTTTTCTTCTAGCTTGATTGAGCGAGCCTGAGCATTCTTCATATTTTCGCGCATAACATTAGCATTCTTTTTGTTTATATTTTCGCGAAGCTGTTTTTCTATTTTAAATAATTCGCTATCAAGTTCTTGATAACTCAAAATACTTTTAATGTCCATTATTCCTCCTAATCATCTATAAAATCAATCAATTTTTTACTTCTATTTGGATGTTTTAATTTGCGCAATGCTTTTGCTTCAATTTGTCTAATACGCTCTCTTGTAACACTAAATTCTCGTCCAACCTCTTCTAGGGTCTTACTTTTGCCATCAATAAGTCCATATCTTTCTCTAATAACCTGTTGTTCTCTAGGCGTAAGTGTTTCAATGACGGCAAGTAATTGTTCATGCAGCAATTTTTGCGATGCAATTTCCATTGGGCTCTTGGCTGACTCGTCTTCAATAAAATCACTCATTTTACTATCTTCTTCCTCACCAATAGGCGTTTCCAAAGAGACAGGGTCTAGCGCGCTTTTTTGAATTTCTACAATTTTACTTTCGCTTATACCCATTGCCTGAGCCACCTCTTCAATAGTTGGTTCACGAGAAAGTTTCTGAGTTAGCGCTCTTACAGTTCTACCATATCGGTTAATAGTTTCCACCATATGGACAGGAAGCCTGATTGTTCTAGATTGGTCAGCAATAGCTCTTGTAATAGCCTGTTTTATCCACCAAGTGGCATAAGTTGAAAATCTAAATCCCTTGGTGTAATCAAATTTTTCAACAGCTCGCAAAAGTCCCATATTACCTTCTTGAATAAGGTCAAGAAAGGAAAGTGAATTGGTATTTGCCCAGCGTTTTGCAATAGAAACAACAAGTCTCAAATTCGCTTGACATAACCTTGCCTTGGCCTCTTCGTTACCCTCTAAAATCTTTTTAGCAAGTTCTATTTCCTCATCAGATGAGAGCAATGGCACTTTGCCGATATCTTTTAAATACATTTTAACAGGGTCGTCAACTGCAGCAAATCCTGAAAAATCATTAAGGTCAACATCGACATCTTTTTCATAATCACTTTTGATAACTTTGATTTTATTGCGTTTTAAATTTTCTATAAACTTTTGAATTTCAGTAGCTGACAATTCCTCATATTTTAAAAGACGAGAATAAATTTCCTCTATATTGATAGAGCCCTTTTTTGTCGCAACATCTGAAATTTTTTTCATTTCAAGTTCAATTCTACTATCTGCCATAGAATTCCTCCAAATTTTTCCCTTTTAATTGCTTATTTATTTTATTTATTTCAAGCATTATTTCTTGCCGCCTTGTTTCATCTTGACAAGAATTAAATTCTTTAAAAAGTGGCTTTTGTTTCTCTAATAAATAATTACTTGCTACCAACCACAAACTTTCATTAAAATATTTTGCATTATTTTCGTTATCTTCTATCTCATAAGTTATACAATCTTTGAGTAGTGGCATTGAATCGATATCAAGATAATCAAAATATGAAGATATTTTAGTTCCTTTTTTTGCAAGGTCAATCACCTCGCTATATCTAGGAAGCAGTTTTTTATAATCAATATCTTTATCTACATAGCTCTTATTATAAATCAATGAACCAAGTATGAACTTTATAGCCTTAATATTGCCATTTTCCCTTGAAATTAAAACACTTTCCTCACTTTTTTCTTCTTCAGTTTTAGCTTGTCCGCTTTTGATTTTTTCAAGGTCTCGCCTTAAAATATCAATAGGTATATTTGTTAGTTTTTTAATTTTTTCTATATAAGGTTCTTGAGCGCTATCTAATTTTAATTTACTTATTTGCATAAGTGCATTTGAAACAAATTTCCCTTGCTCTTGCGCATTATTTAAATCGTAATTTTTCATATCGGTTTCTATTAAATAATCTGTAGGAGGAAGAGCATTTTCTATAATTTGTTGCATTTTTTCTTTGCCATATTCTTTGATTATTTCATCTGGGTCTTTCCCTTCTGGTAAAGAGGCTATTTTAATTTCAAAACCCTGTTCATCTAAAATATCAATACTTCTTTTTGTGGCTTTAATTCCAGCGCTATCTCCATCAAAACACAAACAAACTTTATTCGATAATTTCTTAAGTTCATGAGCATTTTCTTTGGTAAGAGCCGTTCCCATACATGCCACAGTATTTTTAAAACCAGCCCTATGCATAGCAATAACATCTATCTGTCCTTCAACAATAACTATCTTATCTAAACCCTCTTTTTGTTTGAGTGCTTTTACAAGATTGATACCAAAAACTACTCGACCTTTTTGAAAAAGCAAAGTTTCTGCAGTATTTTTATATTTGGCATAATCGGTTGGCACTAAAATTCTCGCACTAAAGCCAATACATTCATTAAAGGAGTTAAAAATAGGGAAAATAAGCCGCTGCGCCATCACATCATAATAATGATTATTTTTGAATTGCGCAACTCCTGCATCAAGCATTTCATTATATGTAAAGCCCTTTTTTAGCAAATAATCTATTGCCTCTGTCCAATCAAGAGAATAGCCAATTTTAAAATCTTCAAGTTCGCGTTTGGTAAATGCTCTTTTCTTAACATATTCTTGAGCTAGCTTAGCTTCCTTTAAATACAAGTTCTGTTGATAGTGTTTGTAAAGTTCTTCCAATAATTTAAGCAATCTGTCTCTCTTATGTTTTTTCTCGACTATATCGCCCTCTCCACTAAATTCAGGCACTTGCATATTAGCATTTTTAGCAAGAATGTTTACCGCTTGCGAAAAATCACAAGATTCATATTTCATGACAAAAGAAATTACATCCCCACTTTCTTTGCATCCAAAACAATAGAAAAATCCTTCATCTTCATTTACAGTAAAAGAAGGAGTTTTTTCATTATGAAAAGGACAGCAAGCCCAAAACTTCCCGCCTTTTTTTTCTAAATGTACATATCTGCCGATAATAGAAACTATATTATTCTTTTGTTTCAACTGATAAAGCCAATCTGCTGGATATCCCTTATTTTGCAACTTAAATTACTCCTACTTTATGCTTTTAATTTTATTATACTACAAACTTTGTTTATTTCCTCTTTAAATATATAAAAATAACTAAATTATTTCAAAATAATAAAAGTTTTGACAAAACGCTGAAATGATTATTCTTTAACATAACAACTATTTTTAGTATAATATTTATTTTGATACTATTTAAATCTATCTTTCGACATCTTTTACAAAAAGCAAATAAATTGTAACAAAAAAATAATTTTATGTAAAGTAAATAATATAAATTATGTGATGTTAAAATTTAAACAAGTTAAATTTTAATTTTGCTAATGCAAAAACACAATAAATTGTGTCATCACATAATTTGTATAAACATCAGCCTCACCCTTGCAAGCAAGTTCGGCTTCCGATAATATAAACTTTGGATGTTAAAATTTAAACAAGTTAAATTTTAATTTTGCTAACGCAAAAAACATAATAAATTGTGTCATCACATAATTTGTATAAACATCAGCCTCACCTTGCAAGCAAGTTCGGCTTCAATAATTTTATAACCCAATTTGCCTATAAGCATAAATGATGGAGAAAACTTCTATAAAGATAAAATAATAAAATTAGCCTATATATTTATAATTATAATTCAAAAGTTATTTTTTCATAATTATTTTAAGAAAAATTTCAATTAATATAAATCTACTAAATTATTTGACCCTGCAGATATATTTCTGGGATTTCGCCAACTATCACACTTTCACAAAGCAAAACCTCAAGATTTGTAGTAAAATTCTGCGTCATACCAGGAAGCACCATACCTATAATCGTAGAAACAACAAAATATAATCTATGAAGTGTTTGATTAATTCCAGCCGAAACAAAATTTGATTTTACATTTGTCTGTACAGAGCCGACTGGAACTAAGTTTATATTAATATTAGGGCCATAGCCAAACAAAAAAGGTATCCCACTAAATGTACCTAGAGAAATATCTATTCCATTTTCGCCCAGTTTATCAAATTCTTCTTGAACAAGTTTTGTAATTTCTCTAATTAAAAGATTGACCTCAACAGTATCAACCTCTATCAATTCAATTTTGTCATTTGTGTCTTTAACTATATGAACTATTTTGTCATAACTGGTATTTTCATCAGCCATAACATTACCAACAACACTACTTATTGACGCTGTCGCAATAGACCTAGCCTTTTCTTCGCTCAGCCCAACTACTATAGGGCAAACAACTTTAAAGTAATAAAAAAAAGATAGCACCACTAAAGACAACAAAATTGCTATTACTATTCTCCACTTTGCTTTCCTTGAAAGCTTTATCCTCTTTTTAATCTTAAAAGCTTGATATCTCTCCATATCTTACTTATATGATAAAGAAGATAAAAATTTGACTAATATCTAATTAATACAATATATTGTGTCTATTACAATCATAATACACACTAATTTTTGGTTTTTGATTTGAATATCAAGCTAAAAATAAAAGCAAAAATTATTGCTGCTGCTATTCCTCCAGCAGTCGCCTCAAGCCCTCCAGTAAATGCACCTAAAAGTCCTTTTGCCTTTACAGCAGAGATAGCACCTTTAGCAAGCGAAGCTCCAAAACCAATGATTGGCACATTCACACCCGCCCTAGCGAAGGTGGAAATGGGGTCAAAAATGTTAAATGCTTGTAAAACAACTCCAATAAGCACAAAAGTCACAAGTATTCTTGCTGAGGTGATATTTGTATAAATAATTAAAACTTGCCCAAGCATACATATGAAGCCACCTATCAAAAACACCCAAAGATAATACATAACACCTCCTACTTCTTTTTTGCGACTTCTTTTTTATTTTGCATCTTTTGTTTTTGCTTTTTATTTTCACTTTTGGCACATTCTTCACTTTCAAGCACAATAGCATGACAAACTCCCGGGATTGTTTCTCCCTGCTGGGTGGCTGTTGTAGACATGAGCGCCCCTGTTGGCAAGAATAATACCCGCTTATACTCGCCACTCCTTAATTTCTGTATTATAAATGAGTTTAACACACTTGCGCTACAGCCACACCCACTTCCTCCACACAAGGTATTTTGACTTCTAGTAAAAAACATCTGCCCACAATCTTTATAATTAAGCCCTAATTTTATCCCATTATCTTCCATAAGGTCTATTAATATTTCACTACCTAATTTCCCTAAATCACCCGTTGCAATCAAATCATAATCATCTGGTGTTGTGTTTGTATCTTTAAAATGCGCAAGTAAAGTATCCATTGCCGCAGGTGCCATTGCCGCTCCCATGTTGTTGACATCGCTAATCCCCCAATCTACCACTTTCCCGAAAGTCGCCATTGTTATTCTAGGGCCCTTCCCTTCGTTTGCAATAACACAAGCTCCCGCTCCAGTAACCGTCCATTGAGAAGTTGGCGGACGCTGATTACCAAGCTCTAACGGAAATCTAAACTGGCGCTCTGCCGTACTAAAATGTGAGGCAGTTGAGCAAACTACAGTATCAAATTCGCCTCCATCAACTAGGCTTGCTCCAATAGCCAAACTTTCAGCAATAGTAGAACAAGCGCTAAAAAGACCAAGATAGGCAAAGTTAAAATATCTTGCAGCATAGGAAGATGAAATAATTTGGTTTAATAAATCGCCTGCTAACATCAAATTTATATCACTTGGCTTTATCTTGGCATCTTCTATAGCACCTATCACTGCACTTTGCAACATCTTTTTCTCAGCCTTCTCATAGCTCTCTTCTCCAAAACTGTCATCTTTCATTACATAATTAAAATATCGTCCAAAATTACCTTTCCCTTCTTTTGGACCAACAATAGAATAACTCCCTATTATAACTGGCTTATGCCTAAACACAACAGTTTGATGTATATGCATCTTCTCTCCTTATAAAAATAAATAAATTATTCCAACGACTATACTTGCAACCACGCCAGTTACAATTACAGGCCCTGCGACAGTAAACATCTTTACACAAATTCCATATATTATTCCTTCATGTTTAAACTCTAAAGCGGGCGATGTTATTGAGTTTGAAAACCCTGTTATAGGCACTATAGACCCTCCGCCTGCGAATTTACCTATTTTATCGTAAACTCCTATACCTGTTAGAAATGACGCCAAAAATATAAGCGCTATCAAAGTATAAGCCCAAGCATTAGCTTGCGCCATGTTTGGAAATGCTAGCAAAATTAAATCGTTGATACCTTGCCCTATACAACAAATAACTCCTCCCACCCAAAAAGAATTAAAAAGACTTGGCCAAGGTTTGGTCTTGGGTATTTTTTCTTTTACATATTTGTTATAGGCTTCATTTCTTTTTTTAATGTCTTTATCCATATATTACCTCTTTTTGGTTATTGACAAAAAAACTAAAAAATATAACAAAATTTTGTTTTCAAGAATAATAACTTCAATCTTAAGCAAACTATTTAAAGGAGGAAATTATGAAAAAAATCTTATTATCGTTACTATGTATTTTTGTGGCAATTTTAATGGTAGGATGCTCTTCGTCAAGCGATGCAAAAGCATTAAAAGAACTAGAAAATCAATTAGCTAAAACTGAAAGCGTAGTCAGTTCCACAAGCACAAGCGAGGTAAGCGAAGTAAGTCCAAAACTCAATTATAGTAGCGAGGAAAATCAAATCAACAATTTAAGAAATAGAGCATATAATGATATGCTACTTGAAGAAAATCTTAGGCAAGATGTATTGTCTCTTAGTGCATATTTAAAAGATAGCCAAATCAATAACAAATATAAACTTGCAAAAAAAGCAGCAGCGTCTTTAAATGAACTTACCAACAATCTTGAGAAATATACCAATTACTTGCATGATACTAAAGGCGATGTCAAATCTTCAGTCAAGAGAATAAAAAAATATACCAGCGTGAATAGTGTTAGCCCTTCACAAGCCATTAGCGGCTACACCTCTTTAGCTAATACCATGATGGAAAGAAATGCCTATATGCACAATATCTTAGTTACCCTTGAAGAAATAACCAATCTTTTAAATAACAACATCACTAAGCAATCTAACCAAAACAATAATCAAATTAATCAAGGACAAACTGGTAATTATAGCAACTACAATTATGATTATAAGCCTAACTATTTAGGTCAAAATTCAAATATTGAAAATGAAAACAACCTAATTAATAATAACAACTTTGATTATAACACAAATAACCAAAACAATAATTTAACCAATTACAATGATATCAATAAAAACAATTCACAAACAAACAATCAAAATGATGAAATAGACACAAAAAAACATAAACCTTTTATAAAAAAGAATATAGACTCATATAATCCTTATTCTAAAGAAAATTTAACTGATAAAAATCAGAACATCGATAATACAACAAGTGAAAATAATATAAATAATGACGGCTATAATTATATGCCAAATCAAAAGAGTGGAAATTACAATTATAGATATAATCGAATAAACCCAAATAGAAATACCGATAGCTATCGCGCCTACTTTTCAAATATAGATACTTATAGATATTTCCCTAATAGATATAACAGAAATTTAACAACACCAGTTTCTTGCAATAAAGAAGATAAACAAGAAGAAAATCAATCTAAAAGCGAAAATAACAAAAATCAAGTTATCCAAACTCTTCCTTTAAAAGATGAAGAAAAAATGAAAGAAGATAATAGAAAAGAAATAAATAAAAATTTAGAAAGTGATAGTTCGTTAACTTTTAACCTATTAAAACAATTTCACAAGGGTCGAAAAATTGATGACAAAAAGGATATTGAAGATAAATTTGGACATATGAAAGAAATTGTTATATTTTACAACTTAAATCAATAAAAAGATAGCAAATACGCTATCTTTTATGTTGTAAAGTAAACAACCTACTATATATAGTTAAGATGTCAATTTATTTCTCAAATTAGTTAGAATTTTATTTTCCAGTCGTGAAACTTGAACCTGCGAAATTTTAAGCACTTTTGCTATTTCACTTTGCGTCTTATCAAAATAATAACGAAGCATAATTATCTTTTTTTCTCTATTGTTAAGAGATTTTATTATTTCTTTAATAGCAAGGTTATCAATCATTTTCACATTATAATCTTCTTCACTCTCAATTCGGTCTATCATACTCAAGGAATCACCATCATCTTCTATAGGCGTATAAATTGATACTGGCATTTTAGCAGAGTCCATTGCCATGACAATTTCTTGTTCTTCAACTTTAAAATGTTTTGCAAGCTCTTCTATGTTAGGCTTTCTTTGATTGATTTCAACAAAATTTTCGATATACTTGTTAATTTGCAAATTTAAACTTTTTAGAGCGCGTGACACCTTAATCATTCCATCATCACGCATAAATCTTTTGATTTCTCCTATCACCATTGGCACAACATATGTTGAAAACTTTACTCCAAACTCAGCATTAAAGTTTTTTATAGCTTTTAAAAAGCCCATACAACCTAGCTGATAAAGGTCATCATATTCAACCCCTTTATCTTTGAAGCGCTTAATTAGGCTTTTTATCAACGGTGAATTTTCTTCTAGAAGCATCTTTTTTGCTTCCTGGTCGCCCTGCTGAGATAACTTTACCAAGCGCAAGATTTCTTCATTATCAAGCATTGCCCGCCTGCATGAGGCTGTTTGCGCCTATTCGTTTCGTCATGGTAACTGTAAGGCCGTTACCACTTGCAACATCAACACTATCCATAAAACTTTCCATAACGGCAAAACCCATTCCGCTGCGTTCTTCGCTAGGCTTCGTTGTATAAAAAGGTTCGCGCGCCTTTGCAATATCCTTTATTCCAATCCCATTATCTTTAACTATTATTTTGACTAAATTCCCCTCTATTTCGCACCTAACTGTTACAGTTCCCAAATGTTTTGGATAGGCATGAACGACACAATTTGTTACCGCTTCCGACACCGCTGTCTTTATGTCACCAATCTCATCAATAGAAGGATTAAGCCCTACACAAAATGCAGCGACACAAACTCTTGCAAAACTTTCATTAGCCGATATTGCCTTAAAAGTTACTTCCATAAAATTACCTTTATTCATACTTACCTCCATTACACTATCTTTGGCATTATGTTGTATAGCCCGCTTATTTTAAAAATCTTTTCTGCATGTCGAGATGGATTACAGATGAATATTGGAATATGTTTTAATTTCATTTTTTTATATCTTCCTATTAAAACGCCAATACCAGTGCTATCCATAAACTCTAATTCTGATAAATCTATTATTATTTGATTGAATTGTCCTTGTGAAAATATTAGGTCAAGCTCATTTTTAACATGTGTCGCGCTATTTTCATCAAGCTCACCACACATGACTACATAAAGAGTGTTTTTATAAATTTTGCTTTTTATATTCATCCTTTAGCTCCTTGCCTTCATAATAACATATGGCAGATGGCAAAAAATGACTTATTATGGCATAAATTATCTTTTTTTATCTTTTATCTATCAATAAAAAAACTATCAAAAGTATTACTCTTGATAGTTTCTCATCGTTCACAATCCCCGTCCTATGCACGGAGATTGTGAACGATATAAAACAACACCGCAGCATGCGGTGTCGTTTTATCATGGTGGGCAGGGATGGATTCGAACCATCGAAGTCGGAGACGACGGATTTACAGTCCGTTGCATTTGGCCACTCTGCAACCTACCCATATAAAATGCCCTTTCGGGCAACTGGAGCTGGTGATAGGAATCGAACCTACAACCTGCTGATTACAAGTCAGCTGCTCTACCATTGAGCCACACCAGCAAATTTTTGTCCTAGCAGTAATAAAGCCGCTAGGACATTTAGTGCATAAGAATTTTTCTTTTCCCCGCCTTATGTCACTTATGGTAACATGCGGCGCTCTAACCCTCCCTTTCAAGAGATTTGAGCTTCGCTTCCGCCTTATGTCACTTATGGTAACATGCGGCGCTCTAACCCTCTCTTTCAAGAGATTTGAGCTTCGCTTCCGCCTTATGTCACTTATGGTGCCCTAAGGTGGAATCGAACCACCGACACAAGGATTTTCAGTCCTTTGCTCTGCCGACTGAGCTATCAGGGCTTAATATTTGTTAACCCGTAGGTTATGGCGACTCGGATGGGGCTCGAACCCACGACCTCCAGCGTGACAGGCTGGCGTTCTAACCAACTGAACTACCGAGCCACAAATGTGCTTATTTGTGTTATCTTTCCACTATCGTTGTCACAAATCAATAGTGGTGGGCCTTCAGGGACTCGAACCCCGGACCGACCGGTTATGAGCCGGTTGCTCTAACCAACTGAGCTAAAGGCCCATTGTACATTCTTGTTTTTAGTATGGTCGGGGTGGAGAGGCTCGAACTCCCGACCCCATGGTCCCAAACCACGTGCGCTACCAACTGCGCTACACCCCGTAAAACAAGTTTGCAAAGATATTTTAATATATAAAGAGGCTATTGTCAAGAAAAAAACAAAAATTTTTCTAAAAAATCTCTATTAATTTTATATAGATTTTACATACATATATATGTTAATTTTTATCTATTGCTGACTATACTCTGCAAATCTCTTATTTGTAATATTTTCAATAATTTTATAATTTTTCTTTACAACGCTTTTGAATACAAAAAAATTATGTTATCATTATTTAAAGAGGTTTATATGATTAAAAAATCAGTATTCATTATCGGAGCATCCAGCGATATCGGCAAAGCTACTGCCCTGCTTTTTGCTGAAAAAGGCTATAACATTATTGCCACTTACAACTCCTCTCCCAATTCTTTTAAAGATTTAAAAAATAGCTATAACATCAAAACTATAAAAATGGACATAACCGACATCGCATCCATCGAAAAAGGCTTTGAGCAGGCTTTTTCTAACCATGAATATATAGAGAACATAATAATATGTCCTGGAATAAGTGAAAAAGAAATGATGCTGATAGATATGCCTAATCAGACAATAGAGCAAATATTGAAAATAAATTTATTGGGCATTACTTTATGCAATAAATATGCAGCAAAATATCTTTTAGAAAAAAAACACGGCTCAATAGTAAATCTATCATCAGTATATGGAATTGATGGAGGCTGTTGCGAGGCTGTATACTCAGCAAGTAAAGCAGGAATAATTGGCTTAACTAAAGCTCTAGCAAAAGAATGTGCACCATATGTTCGCGTAAATGCAGTTGCTCCAGGTTTTATTGAAACAAAAATGACAAGCTATTTTAATCAAGAAGAAAGAGAAAATATAGCAAGTTCTATACCTTTAAAAAGACTTGGCGCTACAGAAGATGTGGCAAATGCTATTTATTTTCTGTCTTGTGAAGCTTCTTCATATATCACAGGCGAAGTTTTAACAGTTAGCGGAGGCACTACAAATTTTTAAAAAATAGATTGCAATAAAATCTTAAAACAAATGTCAATTTGACCCTTTACAAACATTTCATAGTTTTAAACAAAATAGGAAGAGCTTTTTGCTTTCTTCCTATTTTTAATTATAATGTCTTGATAACAATTATTCTTCATCGCTGTCCGAATAGAAATCAAATGCTTTCATAATTTCGCTCAAGTCATCTTTTGGATTTATAGCTTCTTTTAAATCAAATCCACTAGACTGAATTTTTAATGATTTTGGTTGCTCTTCAAGTGGCTGTGTGTTTAAAAATTTATCAACAAGTGTATCGTACTGGTCACCCTCTTTAAGCTCTATATCACATACAGGCTTTATTTGACTTGGCGAGTGTTCTTTAGTTTCACTCTTTAATTCTCTAAAATCATTGCGTTCAATTTTTATTTCCCTAGGCTGCTGACTAACTTTCTTTTCTTGCATTTTGTTTAGCAACATTCTCATAGGGTCATTTTCAGTACCTGTATTTACAATTTCATTACGCTTAGCTTCTGTTTGCGCCAAAATCGCCTCAATATCTGTTACCAACTTTTTGTAGTTACTATTTAAAAGAATACCAGGATATTGGCTATTTAACTGCTCTAAGAAAGTTTGCATATGTAAATAAACCATTCGAAGTTGTTCGCCACGCAAAACTTCAATATTTCTATTGCCTTCAGCTTGAAAGCGTTTAAAAGATTCAAGCACCGTCATAATATTTTTTTCGCGGCGTTCAATTTCTACAGATTTATTTTTAAAGTCTAAAATTTTCTTTTCTGCTTCTAAAACTTTTAGTTTCTCTTCCATCAAAGCTTTTTCATGAGCAGCTCTCATTTGAGCAATATATTCATCAACTTCCTTTTTTTTATACCCATTAAATTCTGTAGAAAACATATCCTCTCCCTTTAAACAACTATAATAAAAAGTAACTTCCCATTAATAATAGCACATCTATTAATACTATTGCAAGAAAAATTAAAAGAGAAATCAAATTTAAAAGATATAAAAAACAAAATATAGCGAGGAAAAATAGCGAAAAAGATATTCCAAAGTGATAATTTTGTTTAAAAATAAATCCGCTACATAACGATGCAATCACAAAGGACAAAATTATAAATACAGAATAAAAATTTGTGATATCAAGAAAATAACTGTAAAAATATAATACCCCTATACTCAAAAGCAAGCTTCCTAAATAACAAGAGGAGTCAAGATGGAAAAGTATGCTTCGTACTATCAAATGTCCACCAACAGCAATTAGAAATGAGAAAAACCACAGATTGTGAATTGATAAAACTGTGAAAGATAAGGCTAGGCTAATTAAAAATAAACTGCTATTTATAAGAAAAGACAACTTTAAAATTGTTGTCTTTTTTACCGATAATATCTTTCCTTTCATATATTTATTATTCTATTTTTTTAATAAAATATTCTATTGACTATCTTTTTTATCTTCATTTTTTGATGAATTTTCTTGTTTTTTGTCGCCAACCACTTCTTCAGGATTTTCTTTGCCAGCTACTTTTTCTTCTATGCTTACATCGTTATCATTAATTTCTTTGTCTGCTTTTGACTTAGTCAAATCATCTTCAATCTTATTATTGTCAAGTTGTTTTAGTTTATTTTGCCTTTTCTCCTCTTTCTTTGCCTGCCTTTTTGCTCTCTCTTCAATCTCGCTTTGTATATTTAATTGATATCGAGATTTTAAATCTTTAATTGTTTTAATCTTGCCTTTTCTATGCAAAATTTCAGTTACCACTAGCATAATCACCCCAAAAGCAATAAGCAATATTGAAAGAAGCTGTGATACCTTTATTGAACCTAAATATAGACTATCTCCTCTTAAAGCTTCAATCCAAGCTCTGCCCACTCCATAGATAATAAAATATAGACACATGATAGACCCGCGATATTTCATTTTATCTTTTCGCAAAAGTAAAAGCAAAATAACAAAAGTCATCAAATCCCATAGACATTCATAAAAGAAAGTTGATAAATGCCAAACTCCATTTATTTTAGTTGATAAAGGAAACCAAGTTACAGAAGGGTCATTAACTGCAATACCATAGCAACAGCCCGCAAAATAGCAACCTATTCTCCCTATCGCTTGCCCTAATACAAGGCTTGGCACGGCTATATCACCCACATCTAAAAAATTCTTTTTATGAATAAGGCAATATAAAACTATACCAAGTGCGCCGCCTATCACTCCGCCATAGATTGCCATTCCGCCTTCCCAAATTTTAAAAATATCCCAAAACGAATTAAATTCATCTAAGCTAAAAAGTACATAATATATTCTTGCGCCTATTATAGACAATGGCAAAACATAACAAGCGATTATTAATAAATCGTCTACTTTAAGTCCGCGCAACTTTGCATTTTTACAAGCAACAAAAACACCTATAGCCATGCCTAAAGCTATCATAAAACCATAGTAAGTAATATCTAAACCAAAAAATGTGAAATATTTATCGTAAAATCCAAACATACTTTAATTATAATCACTACAGGCAATCATTGTCAATGATTTTCACTTTTATAAATATTTTTTTTTAAAAAAAGGAAGTTTTGGGTACAATTTTTATACTAAAGATTTTTTAAAATAATTAAAAATACAAGATATGCAAAATTTTTAATAAACAATTTACATATCTTGTATTAGCTAAATATTTTTACAAATTTTTAATATGTCTTGACTGAGGAATTTGTCTTGTTTATCTTTTTCGTTATAACCTAGTATAAGAGAAATATTCCCTCCATTTTTATAAGCCATACCAAGTGAGACAATCTTTTTAATCACAACTATGCTAGGTTTTTTATGCCCTTCTTCATCTTCTTCTTTAACAAAACATTTGTCAAGAACGCGCATAATTTCACATATATCCAAGATATAGAAAAGTACATTCTTGCCCTGTTGAGATAACCCTTGAACATATTGAATAGAATCTACAATACTATTGAAATTAGCTTCATTTGATGTGCCATACTTAGTAGTAAAATTTTCAAAATCTACTGACTTAAAATAAATTTGGTCTTCAAAAGAAGTATTAGTTCCAAGCACGACTAGTTTTATATCATTCTCATTGCAGTACTTAGATAAATTGATAAAATCTTCATTTTCATAAATATCGTTTTCAAGTAGAATACTATTGCGTCTTCCTTCATATACAATGCCTTCACCATAAGGAATGGTCTTTTGCGATATAATTTCATCACCTTTTTCAAAATGATTTAAACTATACTCTTCTGCATTAATATTATTTATGCTAAGTATTTCACTGGCAACATATTGGCTTTGATTTTCGGTGCTTTGTGCCAATGCTTTAACCTTGTCGCCTACCTGCAATAAATTGGCATATTTAATATCTTTCACAAAAACATATGCTTGTAATGCAGCATCATAGAATTGCTTGTCTGAATTGTAAATTCTTGTAATTCCACTACTTTCAACTTTATTCGCTGTGCTAGATTTTTTACTATAATTTGGTGCCGCTTGTGCAAAAGTTATAATATTTTCGAATAGAAGTGGTTTAGCGTCTTCCTCTTTATAATTGTTTGCAAGTGTATTTAATATATCATCAATAGTTGAGAGTTTTTTGCATGGTCTTCCTTTTCTTTTGCCTATATCATCTACTATTTCGCCCTTCTCAAATTTCATAAGAATAAGCTTAATTAACTCATCTCTTTTTTTTGTTGTTGGCGAGGTTATACCAAGTTCTCTTGCTAGTCCCCTCAACTCAAAAACTCCTAGTTGTCGAACTAGCAGTTCCTTACCTTCTCTTTGGTCTTTCTTCATTTGCATATTCTCCTAATTATTAAAATTCTAAAATAGTATTTACAATTTGTCAACTATTTTTCACCAAATAGGAATAAAATTGATTATAACGCCTAATACAATAGATAATATAAGTAATATTACACTAATCAGTATATTAAGCCATGTCTTTTTGTAATTAACAGTAAATAGCACTATAAGTCCAACTCCAGCTCCTGCACTTAATCCTGCTACTAAAGCAGGAAAAATAAGCACGCCTTCCATAAATAATTCCACTAAAAAAACTGAAGCGGCACAATTTGGAATTAGCCCTATTACACAAGCAAGCAAAATTTGCACATAGCTATTATCTGTAAAGAATTTTTGTAATGGCTCTAATCCGCCGCAATATCCTCTAATTAAATTAATTGCAATGGTTGCTATTAATACATAAGCGGCAATTATAAGAGTATGATGAAGCGCATCTAAAAATATATTTGTTGCACAGCAGTGTGAGTGTGTATGTTTATGTCCTTCATCCTCTTCATGAGCATGGTCGCATTTGCAACTTTGCCACCATTTATGTTTATGATTTTCTTGTTTTTTGGCAATAGTCTTTGCTTTTATCTCTTCAGAAGGATTTTCTGTCTCTTGATTAGATAACTCATTACTTATAGGTTCAATTATATTTTCTTCATGTTTATCATGATATTCCTTTAAAACAACCTTTTTCTTGGTTATTAGCCGTATTATGCCATCTATTAAATAGCCTATTATAATCGCATAAACTACCTTTATAGCTATCATGATTAACAGACTCGGTATAAAACGAGGCTGTGATATCATAAGTGGAATTGCCTCATCACTTGTAGCAATAAATACTGCAATTAATGTCCCCAAAGTTACCATTCTTCGCGAATAAAGTTGGCTCATAAGTGATGAAAATCCGCATTGAGGAATACAGCCTAAAAAAGCTCCTATTACTGGGCCTGCCTTTTTTGTCTTATGTAAAATCTTGGAATATTTTTCATTGTCATTATGAGAAAAATACCCAACAAGTAAATATGCAAGATAAAGGATAGGCACAACATATAATGTGTCTAAAAGCGCGTCTAATAACCCATCCCAAAATATCTCCATTACATCTATCCTATCTTAATTATTTTATTGCAACATTTAAGTTTTGCAAGTTATTTTAAAATTTTCTATTTTTTCAATAATTGCTACTAAGTTTTCCTTAAATAAAGCACCATGGTTTTGGTGCTTTATTCTCCGCCCTCTTCACTTGTATCTCCTATTTTTAGCTGTCTAGCTTTCTTCTTTTTGAATGTCTCTTTTTGAGTTACATCTTTTTCTTCTACATTATCCTTAATTTCTTCTACTTCTTGCTGCGTGGTATCTTCACTATCAGCATTTTCATCTTGAACTGTAGGAATTTCCTTTCCCTGCCTATATTCTGCCATTCGTTTAGCAGATTCTTGAGGAGAATATAAAATTATAGTTTGCTTGTCTTGATAACCAATTTCGCCATTCATATTGGCAGATATCAAAGCTTTGCCCACCATTTCATTGATTTTGCCATTATTAAAAGTGGAAACTTCGCTATTATCGGCAAATAAATCTATCTTACCATTATTAATAGTCCCAACTCGTCCATTATTTAACAAATAAGTAATATTGCCGTCAAGCATACTTACAAGATGAGCATTATTTTCAATCCCAGTGATTTTGCCACTTATCATGGTGACTATTCTAGCCTTATTTCTCACAAACATAACCTCACCATTTGTAAGAGTAGCAAGCTCCGCTTTGTCATCTACAAAACGAATAAAGCCGCCATTCATAGTACCAATACTAGCCTTACCTTTAATATAGTCAATAGTGCAAGTGTTAATAGTAGTAATAGACGCTTTGCCGCAGACCATAGTAATTTTCCCGCTTTTTAAAAGTCCTATTTTAGCTTTACCGCAAAGCATATCTATTTCGCCATTTTCAACCATTTGAACTCTTGCCTTGCCAGAAATCTCTTTGATAGTACTATTAAAACATTCAAGAATAATAGCATTGCCTCCAATAAAGACATTTTGGCATTTATTTAATATGTGAACTCCATTTGTCAAAGTAAAATTTGCTTCTTCATCATGAATAATTGGATCTATGATTTTGTCGCCCTTTTTAAACATACACATCTATCGCCTCCGTAAAATTCTACTATATCAATATATCACACTATTAAAATCTATGCAATTAATTAACAAAAAAATAATAATTTTTCTTCTATTATTTTGATTGCAACAAAAATTTTTGTCATTTAATATTTTAAACATTTCAAGTTACTTGTAAGAATAATCAAAAATATTATCACATAAATTTAAAAACTGGCGTAAATTTAGTTGACAAGTCAACTTGTTTTTATCTATAATTTAATCTATGAATGATTTTTTTATTAGAACGATTGTAGCTATCAAAAAGAATTTACAAAGTTATTTAAATGAAAAATTTAAAGAGCTTAATTTGAGTAGTTCTGAAATTTTTATTATGCATTTACTATACATTGAAAAATCACTCTCTCAAAGTAAACTTGCTCACATTCTTGAGTGTGATAAATCACATGTCAATAGAATTACGACAAAACTTATTGACAAAAATTTGATTTGTTATACAGAAATTCAAAATCAAAATGACAGACATCTCCGCAACAATGGCCTTAAGTTAACTGATACCGGTCTTAACCTTGCCAAAAAAATAGCTGTTGAAATAAAAAATTCAATTAATATGTTAAATTCGGGCATTACTAAACAAGAGGAAGAAATAACTAAACGGGTGCTTTTTAAAATGCTTGATAATTCTTATTCTATAAAACAAAATGGAGAAATAAAAAATGTTTAAACTTTTTAAATACTTAAATTGGAAAGAATGGATTTTGCTCATTTTAACCTTATCTTTTGTCGCTTGTCAGGTATGGTGCAATATCTCTTTGCCTCAATGCACTTTGAAAATCAGCGAATATTTGCAAATGCCAGATATCTCTTTATATTGGACTGATATTGTTTGGAAATGTGTTGAAATGTTGCTTTATGCATGTGGGGTTATTTTAAGTGCAATTATCGCTAGTTACTTAGCTTCATATATTATTACTAATCTTCTCGCTAGAGTAAGAGGGAAAGTATTTCATAAAGTTAATGAATTTTCTTCTGAAGAAATCAATAAATTTTCAATTCCTTCACTTATCACTAGATGTACAAATGATATAACGCAACTGCAACAAGTTCTTGTCACCCTATTAACACTTGGTTTGCAAGCTCCGCTTACCGCTATTCTCGCTATAATAAATATTGTAGATATTTCAAAAGGACATTCTGTGCTTCAACTCTCTTGGGTCAATGTCGTTTCTGTAATTGCTATCTGCATTGTGGTATCAGTTATTATATTTGCTGTTGTGCCAAAATTCAAGAAAATTCAAAAGATGACAGATGAATTAAACCTTGTCACTAGAGAAAATCTTACAGGAATTAAAGTTATTAGAGCAAATAGCGCAGAAAAAAGCCAAGAAGAAAAATTTGACAAAGTCAACACAAAATTTGCCAAACTTGACCTTTTTGTAAGCAAAGTACTTTCAATAATTGAACCTAGTTTAACTTTTATTATGAGTGCAACTTCACTTGCCATAGTTTGGATTATTGGCTTGCTTGCAGGAGAAAATCCCGCCCTTCTAACCATTATGAGCACCTTTACTCAATATTCCATTTTCATAATCATGGGCTTTACCTCTTTATCAGTACTTTTTATGTTTGTACCTCGTGGTATGGTAAGCGGTCGCCGAATAAATGAAGTGCTTGAAACAAAAATTATTTTAAAAGATGGAGAGATTACATCTCCTAAAGAAAAAGGCAGTATTGAATTTAAAAATGTATTTTTTCAATATAATGAAGCTGATGCACATGTTTTAAACAACATATCTTTTAAAGTTAAACAAGGGCAGACGATTGCTTTTATTGGCTCTACAGGAAGTGGTAAAAGTACTTTGATTAATTTAATACCAAGATTTTATGACTGCACTGAAGGCGAAGTTTTGGTTGGCGGCGTCAATGTAAAAGCTTATTCTCAAGAAGAGCTTCATAATCTTATTGGCTATGTACCTCAAAAGGGCATCCTTTTTAGTGGCACAGTCCGAGAAAATATTTGTTATGGAAAGCAAGACGCCACAGATGAGCAGGTCGACCAAGCAATAAAGATATCACAATCAAACTTTGTTTATAATTTCCCTGATGGGCTTAATTATCATATATCACAAGGCGGCAAAAATGTCTCAGGCGGACAAAAACAAAGATTATCAATAGCAAGAGCTATTATAAAAGACCCTGATATTTTAATATTTGATGATAGCTTTTCTGCTCTAGACTATAAAACAGATAAAATTGTCCGCAGAAATTTGAACAAAGCCTATAAAAACACCACCAAAGTAATAGTGGCGCAGCGTATTGGAACTATTATGAATGCAGACCAAATTATCGTTTTAAATGAAGGAAAAATTGTTGGCATGGGCAAACATAAAGACCTACTTAAAAACTGCCCAATTTATAAAGAAATAGCATTATCACAATTATCAAAGGAGGAACTTGAAAAATGACAAATAAAAAGAAAAACCCTCCTTCCTCTTTCAATAAAAATAAAGCTAAGGATTTCAAAGGTACTGCAAAAATGCTGATAAAGCGCCTTGGAGCATTTAAGTGGCAAACAATAATAGCACTTACTTTTGCCGTCATTGCGGCTGTTTTAAATGTGCTTGGACCTAAGATATTAAATCAGCTTATGACACTTTTGTTTGATACAAATGGCTATCAAATTAGTGAGGTGACAAAATTTGCTCTCATTGTTTTATCTATGTATATTGTTGCTGGCATATTGGGCTACTTTCAAGGCTATTTAATGTCTAAAGTAAGTATTAAAGTTTCCAAGCAATTACGAAATGAAATCTCTTTAAAAATAAACAAGCTTCCATTAAAATATTTTGACAATCATAGCTATGGAGATGTACTTTCAAGAGTTACTAATGATGTTGATACTGTTGGCAACACTTTGGAAAGAACATTGTCAAGCATGATTACCTCATCAATTACTATTGTAGGTATACCAATTATTATGTTTACTATAAGTTGGCAATTAACTCTCATATCTCTAATGCAAATTCCTTTAGCGCTAATTGTTGTATTTTTAGTAGTAAAATTCAACCAAAAATATTTTATAAGGCAGCAAAAATATCTTGGAGATATCAATGGCTACATTGAGGAAAATTTTTCTGCTCACAGCGTAGTCAAAGCCTTCAATGGCGAAGATAGGTCTCAAGAGAGTTTTGAAAAAATAAATAAAAATCTTAAAAACTCCTCAAGAAAAGCTCAATTTTTCTCTGGATTAATGCACCCTATTGTAAATTTTACTAGTAATATCATCTATGTGTTAATTTGTCTTGTGGGCGCTTTGATTGCAATTAAATCTAATAATATGGCTTTTCTTGCAACAATAATAACATTCTTAACATATACAAAATTATTCAATCAGCCTGTCTCGCAAATAGGCTCAATCTCTGGAACATTGCAAACTACAATGGCAGCCGCAGAAAGAGTTTTTGAGTTTTTAAATGAAGAAGAACAAGCTGATGAAAGCAACAAAACTTTAACAATCAAAGATGTTAAAGGCAAAATTGAATTTAAACATGTTAATTTTGGATATAGCAAAGATAAACAAATCATATTTGATTTTAATTTTACAGCATTGCCAGGTCAAAAGATAGCTATAGTAGGTCAAACGGGCGCTGGAAAAACAACAATCGTAAATCTGTTAATGCGCTTCTATGAAATTGACAGCGGTGAAATTTTAATTGATGGTGTCAATACCAAAGATATGAATAGAAGTTATGTCCGTTCCCTTTTTGGTATGGTTTTGCAAGATACATGGCTTTTTGAGGGTACTATCAAAGATAATTTAAGATTTGGCAAACCAAATGCAACCGATGAAGAGATTATTGAGGCTTGTAAAATGGCAAATGTTGACCACTTTATTAGAACAGAACCAAAAGGATATGACATGGTATTGGCTGAAGAAAGCAATATTTCTGCAGGTCAAAAACAACTGCTTACAATAGCTAGAGCTATGGTGCAAAATGCTCCCCTCTTAATTCTAGATGAAGCAACAAGCTCTGTCGATACTAGAACTGAAATATTAATCCAAACAGCAATGGATAGACTGACAAAAGGACGAACCAGTTTTGTTATCGCTCACAGGCTTTCCACTATCAAAAACGCAGACAAAATTATTGTTATGAAAGATGGAAACATTGTTGAAATTGGCAACCACAAACAACTGATTGAAAAAGGTGGAGTTTACAAAGAGCTATATACTAGCCAATTTGAAAGTGGAGAAGATTTTTAAAGGAGAATTTATGGCAGAACTAGAACTTAAAAATGTTTTTAAGGATTACAAATTAGAAAATAAAGAAAAATTTGCAGCACTGCAAGACATAAATGTATCATTTGAAAAAGGCGAACTGGTCTCAATTATAGGCGAAAGCGGAAGTGGTAAAAGTACGCTTATGAATATAATAGGCGGTTTAGACTCTGACTATCAAGGGCTTATTCAAATAGGCGGAAAAGATTTAAAAGGCTTTAAAGAAAAAGAGCTTGATGATTATCGTAAGAAAAAAATAGGTTTTGTATTTCAATCTTTTAATCTAATTCCTCACCTATCCGTTCTTGATAATGTTACAATCTCTTTGACTTTGTCAAATGTAAAAGAAAGTGAAAAAAATGCTAGAGCCATTGAAATTTTGGAAAAGCTAGGACTTAAAGACCATATCAAAAAGAAACCAACTCAACTCTCTGGCGGTCAAAAACAAAGAGTGGCTATTGCTAGAGCCTTAATAAACAACCCAGATATAATCTTGGCAGATGAGCCTACTGGCGCTTTAGACTCTATAACTACCGGTCAAATCCTAGAAATATTGAAAGAAATAGCCGATGTCGACAATAAACTTGTCATTATGGTCACACACTCTGAAAAAGTCGCAAGCATTTCTTCAAGAGTGGTTGAAATTGCTGATGGAAAAATTATTAGCGATGTTAAAAAGGATGATTACAAACAAATTGATAACAAATCAAATTTAACTGTACAAGAAAAAAAACATCAAAAAGATGGTCACCTGTCATTTATCTCTGCCCTCAAATTATCTCTTCACAATATGTGGGCAAGCAAAACAAAGAATTTCTTGATGGCTATTGGAGTCTCAATTTCACTTATTTCCTTAATTCTTATGTTATCGCTTGGTGCAGGTTTGACTGGATATATCAACGATACAGCCTCTAATTACACCAACCCAACCATTGTTACCCTTTCTAAAAATGGAAAAGATAGATATGGCAACGAGCAAGAAAATTCATCAATTTCATTTTTACCTAATATGTTTGAAGAAGAAGAAATTGAGGAAATTGCTCATGAAATTAATGGCTATCTAGAGAGCAAAGATAACGATTTTAGAGTTATTACAGAAGGCGAAAATCAAAACTTAAATTATGGCTTTAGCATGCCAACCATTGGAGCTGGAAACTTACAGTATACTACCGATGAAAACGATACAAAGTCTAGTATGATAATGTATACATACACAACCCCTCCTTACTATTCACAAGATAACCTTTTGACTGAAAATAGTTATATGAGTGGCGAAAATGAAATAATGCTATCTAGTGCGGCTATAGAATTTTTAGGTGTTGAGAAGCCTGAAGATGTTATAGGCAAAAAAGTCACCCTACTTATCAATCTAAATCTAGACAATACCACAATCGACATAAATAAAGAAGTTACCATAACTGGGCTTGTTGATGTATCGGTATTTGCTAATATGATGGTATTATATCTTGATTATAATTTCTTAAATGACTGTGTAAAAGAAGCTCAAGCAAATAAAAATCTTGAAGTAACAGGATTAAAACCTTCTCAATTATACATTCAAACAGACAGCGAAAAAACTACCGATTTAATCAATGACTATATAAGAAAAAATAGATTAGATCTTTCTGGCTCAGTTGAAGAACAACTTGCCGCTATGTTTAGTGAAATGATGTCAACTTTCTCTATCGCCCTTGCAATTATTGCTGGAATTTCTCTGATTGTCGCATTGATTATGATATTAGTAGTATTATATATGAGTGTTTCAGAAAGAACACGAGAAATTGGCGTACTTAAAAGTATTGGAGCTAGAAAAAAGGATATCAAATTGATATTTAGTAGTGAAAGCCTTTTGATTGGTATTTTAAGTGGGCTTGTTGGAATAATTTTCTCCTTAATTATAGGCGGAATATTGATAGCCATATTTAAAGCATTAATTGGATTTGCACCTATTGCAATGATGTGGTATTATTTCCTTATAGCGCTTGCCATAAGCATGATAATAAGTGTGCTAGCTGGTCTATATCCTGCAAGCAAAGCTGCAAAACTTGACCCAGTTGAATCATTAAGGCATGAATAAAAAAATATATTCAAAAAATAAAAAAGTGGAAATAATCCACTTTTTTTCATCGTCAAATTTAAAATATTGTTTTATTTCTTTCTTTTTTTCTTTGCGCCTTTAGAAAACATATAACTTAAAATTGCGGCAACAAGCATTGCAAAACCTATAATCATGTTGACAATATTTGCCCAGCCAACTTTAGATAAATTTTTCGATAATTCGTTTGAATTTACCTCGCCAACTGTACAGAAAAGTCCTATTGCAGCAAATGCAAAGAGCGCTATAGCAAATATTATATTAATAAAATTTACCAATTTTAAAGCCTTGCCACTTTTAATTACGCCAATTGCAACAAGCAAAATGTAAATTGCCATCAAAATCATAATGCCTGCAAGTATTGCTACAATTAAATTTGATAGCGCCATCATGACCTGTGTAGAATTTCCGTCAAAGTAATTACCAATGATGTCATATCCAGTAATATTTTGTTGCAATCTTCCTTCTCCAATAGCGATATAAGATTGTGACAAGAATACAAATATAAGTACTCCTAAGGCAATGTTAAAAAAACTTACCAAAGCCAATTTAAAATTTTTCATTTTCCCCTCCTTTTTAATATTATAATATCAAAAGATATTTTCTCAAACTAATTATAGATAATTTTTAATTTTTTTAAAAAAATTTTATCAAACCTCTCAACTTAAAAATTATATCAATTTGATTTTTGTCTTTCAAAATTACAAAAGCATAAATAGATATTAAAATATATAAGAGAAATTACAAAAATTTACTATCTAAGTCAACCCACTTTTAACCATTGCCGTTAAATGATTAACCGAGAAGTTCCCCCAATACAAAAAGTATAGAAAAAACTTTATTCATCCTTATCATCGCTGTCGATTACTGTTTCAATTTCTTCAGTTTTTTCAGCCTCTTGATTATTTATTTTGGACAGGTTTTCATCTTTTTTGATAACTTCACTTATACTAGCAAAAAGTCCGGCAATGTTTTGAATATCACTTGGTACAATAATCTTAGTTGCATTACCATTTGCTAATACTTTAAGAGCCTCAAAGCCTTGCAATGTGATATAAGAAGCGTCAGGATTTGCTTCATTTATAAGGTTAATAGCTCTATTTTCGCCTTCTGCAATAGCAATAAGTGATTCTTTTTGCGCCTCGGCAGCAAGAATTTTGGCTGTTTTTTCAGCTTCAGCCTTTAAAATTTTTGCCTGCTTTTCGCCTTCTGCAACTAATATACTTGATTTTTTCTCACCTTCTGCTCGCAAAATTTGTTCTCGGCGTTCTCGCTCTGCCTTCATTTGCTTATCCATAGCATCTTGAATATCTTTAGGAGGCAAAATGTTTTTAAGCTCTACTCTATTAATTTTTATTCCCCAAGCATCAGTTGCCTCGTCTAGAATAACTCTCATTTTAGTATTAACTGTATCTCTTGAAGTTAAAGTTTCATCAAGCTCTAGTTCACCAACGATATTTCTAAGAGTTGTAGCAGTTAAATTTTCAATAGCTTTGATAGGTTGGTCAACTCCATATGTGAACAACTTTGCATCTGTAATTTGGAAATAAACAACTGTATCTATTTGCATTGTAACATTATCTTTAGTTATAACCGGTTGTGGCTTAAAGTCAGCCACAATTTCTTTTAACGAAATTGGCTTGCCTGTTCTATCAAAAAAAGGTAAGATAATGTGTATACCAACATCTAATGTTTTTCTATATTTGCCAAGTCTTTCCACAACTACTGCTGTCGCTTGTCTTACAATACGAATTGATAAACATAGACAAACTAACAGCAACACTCCTAAAACTATTAAAACTATTCCCCAAGCACTCATTTATTCACCTCCTCAGAAGACTGCTCTTCTTTTTTTGTTGTATCTTCTACAACAATTTCGCTATCTTTAATTGGTGTATTCTTGCTCTCTTCCTTTTTTTCTTGAATTAGTTCAACTATTAGTTTGTTCCCTTCAATATTTACAATTTTTACAAGGCTATCTTTTTTAATTAATTTGCCATCACTGCTAACTGCCGTCCAAACAATATCATTAATTTTGACTGAGCCATTTTTTTCAAAGTCTGTTTCCTCAAGAAGCCTAACTTCTTTCCCTATTAATGTATCAATATTGGTTTTAGCTTGCATATTTTTGAATAATAATTTTTGGGCATATTTCCTAACAAAAATTATCAGTAGCGCTGATACTACTACAAAAACGGCGATTTGAATTTCAATGTCAATTCCGCCAATTCCTGCAAGAATAAATGGAATTACACCGCCAACAGAAAACCATATCGAAACCAATTCAAATGTAATTAATTCAATAATGACTGAAACTACTATTACAGCTAGCCATACCCAAAACATTGTCTCCATAATCCCTCGCTTTATGTGTTTTTATATACTATTAAATCTTATATCTAAAATTTCAACAAAGTTTGCTTCTATAGTTTATATAACCATCGGTCACCCTTTCAAGAAAGCTTCCAATTATAATAAACTATTCTTATATAATGTATAATATCATTAATATATCAAATTTGTCAAGTAATTTATATATAAAAGAATATTGCCTTGTTTAACTATAAAAAATAATTTATTACAAAAGAGATTAAAAAAATAGAAAAAAGAGTTGATTTTTTTATTTTTTTTTGCTATATTAATAGAGCAAACCTTGCTTACTGCATATAAAATAATAACTCTTTGCGGGAGTGGCTCAGTGGTAGAGCGTTGCCTTGCCAAGGCAAATGTCGCGGGTTCGAATCCCGTCTTCCGCTCCAATGGTACCATCGCCAAGTGGTAAGGCCAAGGTCTGCAAAACCTTCATTCCCCGGTTCAAATC
>CASDQU010000075.1 GCA_949282835.1 uncultured Bacillota bacterium
TCAAGCCGTTGTAAGAAGCGAATGCAACAGATTTAGACTTTGAAAGTTTATCTTTGATTTCTTCAACAACTTGCTTTTTTGCTTCTAAGTTAGCACTCATGAAATCTTTTCCTCCTTTTTGAATATTGTGTTTTATCAAAACAAAATCTCTATGCCAGCGGAAAAAAGCATAGAGATGAATAAATCAAACTATTAACTTCTTTCCTCGGCAAGCACACAAGGATTTGTGTTTATGTTTTCACACTTGCGGTCTACGGACAAGATTTTATTTTAACAATGCAATTATATTGTTTTCTTAAGTTATTGTCAAGTATTTTTTTAATATTTTTTTATATTTTAAACAAAAAAGTTTTAATTAATTTTTTATTAATTATTTTTCTATATAATGTATTTAATTTGACAAATATCGCAAAATTTTGTATCCTTTGAAAGGAAAAGAATAGAAAATGTGGGTTATTCAGGTTATTATTTATGCAGTTATAGTGGGATTTTTTACAGTTATTAGAAAACAGGCATCAGAAAAAACTAATATTTCCTTTGTGCTTGCAATGTCTTCAACTGTAGGATTTTTGCTTATAGGGTGGAATTTCGCAACTGCTGTAGCTTTAGATTGGCTAACCATATTACTTATACTTGTCAAATCTTCTCTAATTGCTTGTTCTTGGCAACTTGAGCTTGTAGCTTTAAAAAAATATTACCTGTCAACTCTTCAG
The DNA here is from genome assembly GCA_949282835.1 of uncultured Bacillota bacterium. Lineage (GTDB taxonomy): Bacteria > Bacillota > Clostridia > Christensenellales > UBA1242 > Caccovivens. The sequence continues at coordinate 714 of CASDQU010000075.1, forward strand.
CCTTTCAGCGTGATAAGAATTATAATTACCTTTTTTGCTTCAATGATAATTTTTTCAGAAGAGGTATTTTGGTATCAGTTTATAGGTGTTGCGATTGTACTTGTCGGGCTATTTTTTTTAAACAAAGACACCAAAAAAGATATCAACCAAAATTTCACAAGCAAGCAAAAGACTCTTTGTATTTTACTATTCATTCTCTCATGTGTACTTGCCGCTATTTCTTCAGTACTTGACAAATATATTATGACAAGAGCGAATGAATTTCAAATGCAAATTTGGTATATGCTATTTGTCTCGGTCTTATTATGGATAGCATTTTTTGCTCAGTGTATCTATAAAAAGCAGATGCTCGTTTCAAAGAGCGACTGGGCAAATGTATATATTTACTTGACGGCAGTATTATTGATATTGTGCGACCAATTCTTGTTTAGAGCGCTTGCCGACCCAGCAAGCAAAAACTCAATAATTTCAGTTTTAAGACAGATAAGCGTTATTGTAGCTGTAATATATGGCGGATTATTATATAAAGAGCCATATTTAAAAGAGCGGCTTGGCTATTTAGCAGTTATGCTATGTGGCATTGTAATAATTTTAATTTAAAGAAATATTTGACTTTTTCAAAGCAATTTGTTAATATTTTACGGTATTAAGAGGTAAATTATGGACTTTAGAGAAATTGAAAAAAAATGGCAAAAAATTTGGGAAGAGGAAGGAAGATATAGGGCGATTGATTTTGATAGCAAGCCTAAGTATTACATTTTGGTAGAATTTCCTTATCCTAGCGGAGCTGGTCTTCATGTTGGTCATACTCCAAATCAAATTGCTATGGATATTATAGCCAGAAAAAAGAGGGCGCAAGGATTTAATGTGTTATATCCAATAGGCTGGGACGCATTTGGACTTCCAACAGAAAATTATGCTATAAAGCATGGCGTAAGTCCAGTTGACGCTACCAAAAGGAATATTGATAATTTTAAAAGACAAATTAAGAGTTTGGGTATTTCATTTGATTGGTCAAGGGAAATCAATACTACTGATGAAAATTATTATAAATGGACACAGTGGATATTTTTGCAATTTTTTAAGAAGGGCTTGGCATATAAGGCAACGGTAAATATTAATTGGTGTCCTAATTGTAAAATAGGGCTTTCCAACGAGGAAAGTGAAGGGGGAGTTTGCGAAAGATGCGGAACTCCGACAGTGCAAAAGCCAAAAACGCAGTGGATGCTTAAGATGAGTGCCTATGCTGAAAAACTTCTTCAAGGTCTTGAT
>CASDQU010000076.1 GCA_949282835.1 uncultured Bacillota bacterium
ACTTGTATATGATAAAAATAAAAATCTTATAATTCGTCTTTATAATTCTCAAACAAAAGAAACAACATTTTTTAACAATGATGACGATTTCAAAAATAATGCCAAAGTTGAAGGCAAACTTTTAAAAGATATATGGGACGACACGACTGATAGATATTGGTTGCAATAAAAGGATAAAAATGACAAATAAAAATTTGTATGATAAAATATTTGAAAAAAAGTGTGCTGTTTGTGGAAGCAAATATATGGCTGATATCTATGATCAAGGTGAATGTTCAAATTGTGGTTGGTATAATGGCAAAATATACAGTGAATTCCCTGACAATGTTATATTTTCAAACTTAGTTCCATTAAATAAGGCAATAAAATTATACAAAGAAAACAAACCTATCAAACCCGATTTAGATGATTTTCTTGAAGCGTTTGAGCATTATGGCGAAACAGGATTTGACTATAAAAATGTTGGTTTTTCCTTATTTAGAAATGGCGAAAATGGAATTGAATTTAATTGGGGGCCTAACCCTTATGGCACAATATACTTCAAAGACAAGGAAGATTTTATCCAAAACGCAAAAATTGGCAATGAATATGTCCGAGATATTTGGGACAAAGTTGAAAATCCTTGCTATTTATAAAAAAAATTAAAGCATATCAATACGATATGCTCAGTTTGTAGACAAATAAATCAAACTGTTCAAAAACAAGCGAGGCAAGGGGAGAAAAACGCCTAAAAGCAGGAGTTTAGTTTCCCTAAATGACTGTTTTTAGGTGTTTATTTTGGGGTGCCCCGTAAATGCTTTGGCATTTATGGGGAGAGGAAAAGGCGAGCGTTAAAGTCTAAGTTGTTTTTAACAACTTGACATAAGCGTAGCCTTTGACGAAAACACAGCAAGAAAAATTCAAAGAATTTTTCGGTCGCGCCCTTTTTCAACAGTCTAAAATAGGGCTAAGCCCTATTTTATTGCAATCTTTGAAATAATAATTCATCATTTTGAACTTGTAAATCTCCAGTTATAGTTGCTTCTTCCCAAACCGCTTTTTCTTCAAGTCCAAGTTTCCCATTTATTCTCTTGCAAGTTTCTGGAATAAAAGGAGAGAAAAGTCTTGCAATATTAGCCATCATATATACACATGTATAAGTGGTATCATTGAAAGCTTTGATATCTTCTTGCACTTGCACCCAAGGCATTCTTTCACTATAATATTTATTTCCTGCATTGACATAGTCAATTACAATATTTATAGCGCTTTTAAGCCTGCCCTCTTCAATCTGTCTCCCTGCTTTTTGATAAGTCTCTTTAGTAAGCGCAATAATTTCCTTGTCTATTTTCCCTTCACAAATCTTGCCGTCAAATTTTTTGTTTAAGAAAGACAAATTTCTATTTATAAAATTACCAATCACACCTACAAGATATTTATTGTGAATGAGCTTAAAATCTTCAGATGAGAAATTGATATCTTTGTTTTCTGGACCATTTGCTATCATAAAAAATCTAATTGAGTCTTTAGGATAAAGAGAAACAAGCTCATTAATGCTTATTAGGTTGCCCTTGCTCTTAGACATCTTTTCATTATTCATATTCACATATTCGCATGAAATAATATAATTAGGCAAATTCAGTTTCTCATCAATAGCCATAAGAAGTGATGGGTAGATTATAGTATGAAAAGGGATATTGTCTTTGCCGTGACAATAATATGATATTGTATCTGCGCTTGTCATAAACTCTTCAAAGTTGTATCCGCGCTCTTCAAGTACACGACATGCAGTTGTAACATAGCCCATAACAGCTTCAAACCAGACATACACCCTCTTATCTTCAAAGCCATCAAAAGGCACTTCAACTCCCCAATCTAACTGCCTTGTGAGTGCACGGTCTACAAGTCCTTGTGAGAGAAATTTTTCAGACTCTTTTACCGCATTAAGACGCCAAATATTTTTATGGTCTTCCACAAGCCTTTTCACTTTATCTTGGAAAGCAGAAAGTTTAAAATAAAGATGGGTGTTTTCTTTTTGTATAGTTTCAGTTCCGCAAACGCCACATTTTTTATTTAAAACCTCTTTAGCATTAAGTGTTGTTAGGCAGTTTTCACATTGGTCACCTTTAGCTTCCCCACCGCAGTGAGGGCAAACGCCAACTATTTCTCTATCAGATAAAAAAGTTTGACATTTAGGGCAATAGTCTTGCTCCTCAGTTTTCTTGTAAATAAATCCATTTTTGTCAATTATTTTCAAGTATTTTTGCACATGAGCCTTGTGATAATCTGACATTGTTGAGGTGTATAAATCATAAGAAAAATCCAAATCATTAAAATTTTTTACAAACTCATTGTGATATTTTAACGCAATTTCTTTAGGGTCAATTCCCTCTTTTTTTGCCCTAACTGTAATAGGCGTGCCATGACTGTCTGTACCTGAAACATAGACGACATTGTCGCCTTTCAATCTAAAGTATCTTGCAATTACATCACCCGGCAAAAGCGCTGCCAAATGCCCTACATGCAGTGAGTTATTAGCATAAGGCCAAGCCCCGCCTATCAAAATATTTTTTTTCATTCTTTCCTCCCAGTCAAAATCAACTGTCAAATTTTACCCTATTATAATATAAAATTTTTAGATTTTTGTCAAATGAATAATCTTTTCTTTATTGTAATTTCTTTAAATCAAGACTTTAAAATATAAACTTCAGTGCAGCAATTCCTTTAACTCATATTTTCACCAAAAATCTAGCCTTCTGAAAAAAGAAGACCTACCTTTTGAAACAATTAAAAATTTTTTCATTTTTTTGGCAAAAATAGTTGCAATATTTGTTCTCATGATTATAATAGAACTATAAAAGAACGCACCGTTCTTTTAAGGAGTGTCAAGATGAAGCAGATAGATGAAGAGAAGCTGTATAAAATTAAAGCTTACATAGAGACTTATCAACTTGAGAATGGAAAAAGTCCAAGTTATAGAGAGGTCATGGAGGCATGTAATTTAACAAGCCTATCACTTGTCAGCCGTTATCTTGACTTGCTGCAAACTCGTGGACAAATCAAAAAAAATCCTCTCGGCGGAATTGAAATGTCTATCAATTTGTCATCAACTACATTTGCCCCGTTAGTTGGACAAGTTCGGTGTGGCGCTCCTATATTTGCACAAGAGAATTACCAATCAATATGTTCACTTCCAAGCGAAATATTCGGGAAGGGAGAATTGTTTATGCTATCAGCAATAGGCGATAGCATGAAAGATGCAGGGATAAATGAAGGCGACATTCTCGTGGTTCGTAAAAGCGATTATGCAGAGAATGGACAAATTGTAGTTGCGCTCATTGATGATGAAGCAACGGTAAAGCGCTTTAAAAAAACATCTAACAAGATTATTCTCCACCCTGAAAATTCCAAATATCAAGATATTTTGCTAGACGATGTTAAAATTTTAGGTGTAGTTCAAAGTTGTATACATAAATTTTAAGGAGATGCAAGGTGAATTTAAAATTATATTGTCCCCACTGCGGAAGGTGTCTTGGCGAATGTAACTCAACATGTGACAACACAAATTGCAGAGTACTTGTCAATCCGCCTACCCGACCAAATAAAAAACATTTTATTCATGACATGAAATGTCAAAAATGCAAAAATGAAATTTACATATTAATGGAATTTACAAATTAAGCGAACCTCAGCGTTCCAAATCTAAAAAAGATAAGGAATGCTGGGTTTTTTTATTGCGCCCAAGCATTTGGGCGCTTTTTTGTTATATAAAGGAGAAATTTATGAATAAAATTATGATAGACGAAATATTTAAAGCCTATAAATATGCAGAGAGCTTAACTAAAAGTTATGATAAACTGGTGCTTAAAGAGGCGTTGAATTCTTACTACTATTCAATTAACTGCTCACTTTCAAGCGAAAAGTCGTATGAGAAAATAGCCTCGCTTATAGAAAGAAAAAATAAGCTTATAAATTTCAAGCTTAAAGTGGAAAATATATTAAAAAATATGGATAAGCTATTGAGAACTATCCTTGTCAAAAAACATATCAAGCTTATGCAGGCTGAAGAAATAGCCAAAGATTTGCATCTTTCTCTACGCACTTATTTTAGAAGAATAGAAAAAGCAGAAACCATCATGCTGCAAAATTTATTGAAACTATAGGGTATAAAAAACCATTAAGCATGCAGCTTCTTGCCAAATAAATTTCTATCTAAAATAATCTTCTCAGATAAGATACATATTAATTCTTTAGGCGAAGGCTTAGGTGAAGAAAAATCTATATTGAAACCTTTTTCAAAGTCGCAAATTCCTCCCCTTTTATAGCTTACATCGATAGCATTACGCATGGCTTTATCAACTAAATCCATATCAAAATTAAAAGCATTTGCAAGCTCTAAATATAGCCTTTGATTCATGTTGTGTTTTTTAGAGGTGTCCTGCAAAATTTTTCTTACCCCCTCTTTAATCAAGTCATACCCCTTTAAATTAGGAGTTATTTTTAGAACCAATAGATAAATAGTTAATTTTTCTTCTACTAAAAAATTATTATATTTTTCCATATCTAGTCCCCTTCACGTAATCTCTACATGTGACATTATACATACTTGCGAGCAAAAGTGCAATTATATTTTAATATTTTTTTACAAAATTTTACAAAATTCTTTTTGCCAAGACTTAGACGTCTTATTTTTTCACCGAAAACACTCTTAAGCAAATTAAAAAATTATCTTGTAAAAATACACTAAAAAGCTTTGCAATAAAAATTAAACTATGATATCATAAAAATGGAATAGTATTAAGCTATGGAGGAAATATGAAATTTAAAATTGTGGCAGATGCCTCATGTGATATTCCACAAGAATTTATGGAAAAATATGATATAACAATCATTCCAATAGAAGTTATGTTTGGAGAGGAGCTTTACCCTGAGGGTTTGCCAACACGCGAGTTTTATCAAAAAATGCAAGAGAGCGGAATAATTCCTAAAACCGCCATGCCTAATGCCTATAAATTTGAAAACTTTTATAGACCTTATGTAAATAAAGAGGATGTCTTTGTGATTACTGTTCTTATTTCAATGGAAATGAGTACCACAAAATTGCAGGCGCAAATGGCTGCAGATAGTCTTGGAATGAAAAATGTGTTTATAGAGGAAAGTGCATCCACCACTCTTGGACAGGGCGCAATCATTATAGAGCTATGCAAATTTATTGAAAAAGAGCAAAACATTGAAAAAATTAAAGAGGAATTTTATCGCTTAAGGAAAAATATTCATGTTTACGCTATTATAAACGACCTTAAATATCTAAAAAATAGTGGAAGATTGTCTTCTACTAGTGCAGTGATTGGTTCAATGCTCAGCGTAAAACCTATTGTATCAATCGAACAAGGAAAGGTGTTAAATATTGCAAAATGTATGGGAGTGCTTAAAGCGGAAGCCTTCTTAATAAGCAAACTTGTCAATATGGACAGTGCTCATCCATTATACATAGTTCATTCAGACACGCCAGAATCGGCAGAAAGATTGGCTCAAAAAATGAAACCTTTACTGCAAGAGGGACAGGACATTATTGTAGGTGAAATAGGTTGCGTGGTTGGGTCTCATGTAGGCGCTAAATGTTATGGCTATGGTTATTTCACTAAAGATAATTAATTTTGTTTAAAAAAGGCAGCCTAAAAAGTTTATTGCTTTTTATAAGGCTGTCTTTTTTAATATAGTCGGAAGCCAAACTTGCTTGCAAGAGTGAGGCTGAGGTCATACACACTATGTGATGACACAATTTATTGTGTGTTTTGCGTTAGCAAAATTAAAATTTAACTTGTTTAAATTTTAAAATCATATAGTTCATGCTTCCTACTTTTCAATTCTCAAAATGTCGCCTGCTTTTAATTGGTAAGGACAATCTACCTCGACTATTTGTTGTACCAATTTTACATCCTCTAGCCTCTGCCCTTTTTCATCTGTAATATTTTGAATTTTGAGTGTTTTTAAAAAGTTATCGTTTGGCGCAAGTATTTCCAAAATATCGCCTTCTTTGAAACGGTTACGCATTTCAAGCTTTACCCGGCCATTTTGGGCATCTTCTTTGGCTACAGCAACAAAAATATATGTTTGCACTGGCATAGAATTTTCTAAATATTCTTTATTGTTATCATTAAACATAAATCCTGTCGTATATCTTCTGTGGCTGGTCTTTTCAAGCTCTCTATGAAGTATGTCATAATCTTTAAAACCGTCTATCGCCCTTCTATAGGCATTGACAACACTAGCCACATAATAATCAGATTTCATCCTGCCTTCTATTTTGAAACTTGTCACTCCTGCCTTTATAAGCTCATCTAAATGGTCAATCAGGCATAAATCTTTAGAATTTAAAATATATGTTCCTCTCTCATCTTCCTCAATAGGAAGCTCGTCTTCTCTATTCTCTTCTCGAATGTAATATTTCCATCTGCAAGCCTGCACGCATGCACCACGATTGCTATCTCTGCCTGTGAGATAATTTGAAAGCAGACATCTGCCAGAATATGAAATACACATAGCGCCATGCACAAAAACTTCAAGTTCAAGCTCTGGTAAATTTTTATGAATATTCTCAACTTGTTTAAGGCTAAGCTCTCGCGCAAGCACGATGCGGCTAGCACCTAGCAAGGCACAAACCTTGGCGCTATGAGAATTATTGATGTTTGCCTGGGTTGAAACATGCACATTTATTTGCGGAAAATGTTTTTTAATGTATGAAATAAGCCCCAAATCAGACACAATAACGCCATCAGCGCCCGCTTTTACTAATAGATTAAGGTAATCATCAATACCATTAAAATCTTCATCATTGGCAACGATATTTATAGTTACATAGCCTTTTTTGCCCTGGCTATGCAAATATTTGAAGGCTTGCAATATTTCTTCATCGGTAAAATTGCCCGCAAAAGCTCTCAGTCCAAATTTTTTACCTGAAAAATAGACAGCGTCTGCACCAAAATGCAAGGCTGTTTTAAGTTTTTCAAAATTGCCAGCTGGCGCTAATAGTTCCATTTTTTCTCCTTTATCTTTTAATCTTGTCTTTCAATGTCTACTTTCTCACTATCAGATTTATCTTTGATATTTTCTTCATCTAGCGACAATGGCTGCAAATCGTTGTTTGCTTGAGCTTTTGGCTTTTTAAGCCAACTAATAGCACCATCAATGTTAGAAGCCAAAAATGCCACAAGAGATATTATCATAGGCACAGTTTCCAAACTGCCGCCCTCTCCTCCTTTGATGATTGGTATTGTCCAAAGCAAAATTTGTATAAGGTTCAAAATCATAAAAGCAAAAAACATCTTGCCATCTTGCCTTAAAATTAGATAATTGCCAACTAATCCAACAACACTAGATATCACCGCAATGACAAGATTTGGCGTGGCAAAATACCAAAGCATAAAATAAATACCCACGCTCAAAACCGCCACCACACTCAAAAGTATCAGCCATTCTCTCCAACTAATAGCATGATTTTGCACTTTGTCGCTCTTCTTATACCAGCTTACACATGTCCAAATCAAGATTGGCACTGACAAGCCTCCATAGATTATAACTTCGCCCCAATTTTTATAAATGACAGATTGTACTATGTACATGCCAACATAAATCAAGCCAAAAATTATACTTATTTTATATTTCTTTGAAAGTGTCCTTACATAAAGCACTCCAAACAGGGCTGCAACAATGCTTATAGCTGAACTTTTTACCAAAATAGATGCAATTATCACACCTATAATTCCTAATATATAGATG
>CASDQU010000077.1 GCA_949282835.1 uncultured Bacillota bacterium
TTTTATAACCTCTTTAATAAACTGTGTTAGACTTTGAGTGATATATTTAACTGAGGCATTATAAGCTTGAATAAAAGGCTCAAATTTCTTATATAACACACTCCCTTCAAGCTCACTAGAAAGACAATTTTCAAGCAATGATTTTTTGTCATCAAGCGCCTTTAATTTTGCTATTGTACCATCACCTATTCCACGCTTTGGGAAATTTATTATTCTAGCAAAAGAGATATCATCTTTTGGATTGACAAATAGACGAAGATAACTTATCACATTTTTAATTTCCACCCTTTCGTAAAACTTAAAACCACCAAAAATGCGATGAGGAATATTGTATGATAAGAAGGCCTCTTCAAAAGAGCGCGAAAGCGCATTAATTCTCATAAGCACTGCAATATCGTTATATTCATAACCTTCGCTTTTTAACTTTTCAATAGTTTTAGCGACAAAAAGAGCTTCATCACGCTCGTCATACGCATTGTAAAGCACAGGCTTTTTCCCGCCACCTTTATCTGTCCACATGTTTTTATCAAAACGAGAAGAGTTATTCTTGATGACCCTATTTGCCACCTCTATAATCTCTTTGGTGGAACGATAATTTCGCTCAAGCTTGTAAACTTTGATGTCAGGAAAATCATTTTTGAGTTTAAACAAATTTTCAAGATTTGCTCCTCGCCAAGAATAAATACACTGATCTTCATCACCAACGACAAAGAGATTTTTATGCACACTTGCAAGCATTTTAACAAGTTCATATTGCTTAAGGTTTGTGTCTTGAAATTCGTCAACCAAAATGTATTTAAACCTATTTGCATAATAGGAAAGCACATCTGGAAATTTGTCAAAAAGTTCAATGGTCTTTGAGATTAAATCGTCAAAATCAAGTGCATTATTTTTCTTAAGAAAATTTTGATAATCTGTCATATACAAACCAATCTTGCGTATATCAAATTCGCTCTCATGCGTAGAGATATAATCTTCAAGTGTCTGATTTCCATTCTTCCAGTTTGACAGGTGAAAGATGAGCTGCTTTTTTATCTTATCATCCTCAATTCCTCTTGCAGATAAGACTTCTTTTGCCACCTTATCACTATCACTGTCACTATAGATTGAAAAGTCACGAGTGAAAGGAGATAGATATTCAATATCTCTTCTTAAAATTTTTGCGCACATTGAATGAAATGTCGAAATCCATACATTTTCAGCCCCCGCCACCATCTTGGCCACTCGCTCTTTCATTTCATTCGCTGCTTTATTGGTGAAAGTGATGGCAAGAATGTTAAAAGGACTGACGCCATAGCTATCAATCAAATATGCTATTCTGTGAGTAAGAAGACGCGTTTTGCCAGAGCCTGCACCTGCCGTAACAAGCACAGCTCCATCGATTTGTTTTAATGGCGCAAGCTGCTCCTCATTTAGTAATGTTATGTCGTAGTTGTTCATATGTTATATGATAGCATTTTTGCCAAGATAAGTAAAATTTTTGCTAAGGAAAATAAAAATTTTTCTTCAGCTTTCCTATATATCAATGATAAAAAATAATCATGATAAATTTCTAAACTCGAATTATAAAAATTTTTTAAAAAAA
>CASDQU010000078.1 GCA_949282835.1 uncultured Bacillota bacterium
CCGCCTATTGCCTCTTCCACCGACAAAACTTCTTCAGTTAAATATTTCTCTGCTTCAGCAAGAACATCATATGATTTTGATTGCATTTGCAAAATATCTGCAAGCCCTTCAAGTCCTTTGGCTATCGCCACTGAAGCTCTAGTTTTGCGTTTAGGTTTATATGGACGATAAATATCCTCAACTTCTGTCAAAGTCTTGGCATCCTCTAATGCTATTTTAAGCTCTTCCGTCCACTTGCCTTGTTCTGTAATTGCCTTTTCCACTTTTGCCTTTTCATCATTTAAGTTGCGTAAATATTTAAGCCTATCAGCAAAAGCGCGTAGCGTCTGGTCGTCACAAGTGCCATGCATTTCCTTTCTATATCTTGCAATAAAAGGAATAGTGCAACCTTCATCTAAAAGGTTTATTATATTTTGTGAATACTCCTTTTTTAATCCAAATTCTTGAGCAAGTGTATCTACTATTACCATTAATTTTTCTCCTTATATCTTTTTATAATTTCTTTTACTTGGTTTCTTATGTCTAAGTGCTGAGGAAGATAGATTTTGTTTTCAAATATATTCCATGCTGGCAAATCTTTCTCAAGTGTCATATTAATAGGCTGGTCGTCAAATGGGCAGGTTAAACTTTCAAGCAAAAGCAAGTCATCAACTAAATTATTGTCAAACATCAAATTATTTGTATTAATTTTTGCAAGCCTTCCTTCAGCTAACATATCAATATTATAACATTTTCCACTAGAAAATCCAAATTTTAAATGGTTATAAATAAAATTATATAGATTTATTGCGCCCTTTCCTTCTAGCCCATCATTGCGAGGTGAAAAGATTAAAAAAGGCTTATACTGCACAAGCAATTTTTGGTCTTCTTTATCAATAAAATTTAATCCATAAATTAGGCAATCTCTATCTAAAAATCCAAAGTCCTCAAGAATTTCAACTGGTGAGCGACCATATAAATTTACTAATTTCCCAACTTCCTCTAAATCTTGCCCCAATTTTATTAAAACTTTTGTCTTTGTCAAAGATAAAAAATCTACGATATCGCTTAAAAGTGAAGCATTATAATCAAGCAAACTTTCAATTTCTAAAACAAGCCCATCTCCTATCAAGGCTGAAGATGGAAGAGTTTGATAATCTTTAGCCGATATTATAACTCCCCCTTCAATATTATATTTTTCAAGCAGCATCTTACCCATTTGAAAATTGTCGGTCTTAATAAACAACTTTTTAACGCCCGCCTCTTTATTTTTCAAAATGGCATACTCAATTAAAACCTTCTTCTCTTCAAAAGAAAGTTTATCTATCATACTACAAAACTCTTCATCATTAAGATGTATAAATTCATCTATTGCACATCTTAAGCCATCACAATAGTAGTTTACAAAATGATTGATTTTTATATTATTTTGATGATTTTGCATAATTTTCACTCGCTTTACTAATTATACAATAAAAGAGGATGGTATGCAAATAAAAGAGCGTGTTATTTTGCACTCTGATGTAAATAATTTCTTTGCTTCTGTCGAATGTTCTTCAAAACCTGAGCTTCTATCTTTACCGGTTGCAGTGAGTGGAAATCCACAAAAAAGAAGAGGAATTATACTTGCCAAAAATGAAATAGCAAAGAAATATGGAGTTAAAACTGGGCAAGTAATAGGCGAAGCAAAAGCGCTTTGCCCTAATTTGGTTTGTTTGCCTCCACATTATGACCTCTATGAAAAGATAAGCAAACTTCTTCATCAAATATACCTTGATTATACCAATTTTGTAGAGCCTTTAGGATTAGATGAGTGCTGGCTTGATGTTACTGATAGCTTAAAATATTTAAAGATGAGCGGAATAGAGATTGCCGACCAAATAAGAGATAGAGTCAAAAAGGAGTTTAATTTTACCGTTTCAGTTGGAGTTTCCTTTTCTAAGATATTTGCCAAACTTGCCTCAGATTTAAGAAAACCTGATTTTACAACTGTTATTTCAAGAGAAAATTTTAAAGATATCACCTATTCTTTGCCATTAAATTCAATTATAGGTATTGGACGAAGACTTAATGAAAAATTTAATTCAATCGATATAAATACCATTGGAGATTTTGTTAAACTAGAAGATAGTTATCTTAATAACTTAATGGGCATCAATGGTCTAAACCTCAAACAAGACTTACTTGGCAATCGCATTATCGCTGTAAGCGATTACTATGCTCTTCCTCTCCCTAAAAGTGTAGGCAATGGTACTACATTATTGAAAGATATTCAAAATCGCGAAGATATTAAAAAGGCAATCTACTTTTTAGCAGAAAAAGTTGCCTTGAGGCTTAAAAAACACAATTTAGAGGCGCAGTGCATCTCTATTACCATCAAAAACAAAGACCTTAAAAGTTTTCATGCATCAAAGAAAATCAATAAAACTGGCGCTATAAAAGAAATAGCCTGCCAAGCACAAGAACTTTGTGACAAGATATGGAAATATAACTACCCTGTAAGAGCAATAAGGCTTAGCTTATCAATGCTAAGTAATAGATTTGTTAAACAGATGTCCTTTTTTGACACTCAAAAAGACTATGGCGATGCCGAAGAAATCATCAATGAAAAATATGGAAAGATACAACTTGCAAGCAATTTAAGCGATTTTATCAATCCTTCCTCTCATTCTGTAGAATAGCTTTTCGACAAGTTTTTTATAAAAATATATAATAAATACAAAATTGTTGCACTTTTGTTTGGTGTTTTTTCTTAAAAAGACTATACTTGAAATAAGGTAAAGTAGTATTGCCTATAAAAAATTTAAACTTAATCATAACCCATTTTGAATATGAATAGAATATAACTTGGAGATAAATATGAAAGAATTTCAAATACTTGTTGATAGCGCAAGTGACTTAAAAAATGATTATCTTGTTGACGATGAGATAGCTTTTAAGGTCATTCCACTTACTATCAATGTAAATGACCGAGAATATGTAGATAATGACAATCTTGATTGCAAAGCTATGCTTGAAGACATGCATTCCTCTAAGAAAAATTCAAGCGCCTGCCCTGCTCCAGAATCTTTTTTACAAGAATTTGAGAAGGCAAAATATACCTTTATTGTCACTATCACATCTAAGCTTTCAGGTTGCTATAACTCAGCTTGTGTGGCACAAAATTCATACAAAAATCCAGAGAATATCTTTGTAATTGACTCAAAACAGTGTAGCGGCACTGAAATTTTAATAGTTGATAAACTAGCAAGTCTCATTAAAAGCGGCTTATCATTTGAAGAAATCAAAAGAGAGATTATTAAATATACTGAAGGACGCAGTCTATACTTTATTTTGCAGAAATTTGATAATCTTATCAATAATGGTCGAATGAGCAAAATTGCAGGACTTATTGCAAGTACGCTTGTTATTAGACCAATTTGTATTGCTCATGAAGGTGAAATCAAGATGGCTAAAAAAATAATAGGACTAAAAAATTGTTTTGTAAAATTAGTCCAAATGATTAAAGAAAAAGCTAAAGATTTTTCTAAAGACAAGATTATTATCACACATTGTTTTGCAGAAAATGAGGCAAATCAAATAAAAGAAGACCTTGAAAAAAACTGCAATTTCAAAGAAATAAAAATCATGCCAATGCGTGGTCTATGCTCTTATTATGCCCTTGAAAAAGGACTGATTATCTGTCACTAATATTGTTGTTTTAAAATTCGCCTGCTAAGGCGATTTTTTACATAGGCAACTTTCAAACATAGAAGATGTATGTTAACATCCCAGCTTGTAGATAAATAAATCAGACAGTTCAAAAACAAGAGATACAAGGCTCGAAAATTGCCTAAAAGCAAGAGTTTGGTTCTCCTAAATGACTGTTTTTGGGTGTTTATTTGGGGCGCTCCGTAAATGCTTTGGCATTTCTATGCAAACATATCTTTATGAGCATGATTTAACCTAATCACATATTTACTTGCCTCAGTTCCTGCCACTGCTCCGTCACCAACTGCAGTTGCGATTTGTCTAATACTATTAGCTCGATTGTCACCGCAAGCAAATACGCCATCGACATTAGTTCTCATCAAATCATCTGTTTTGATAAAGCCCTGTTCATTCATTTCAACCTTGCCTTTTAAAGCTGTTGTATCTGGCTTTCTGCCTATTGCAACAAAAACCGCCGCCACCTCTAAAGAGGCTGTTTTGTCATCTTGAATGTAAACTAATTTTTCTACTTTGTCTTTACCTTCAATTTTCTTTGAAATGGCATTTTTTAACATGATGACATTGTTTTTATTGTCAAACTCATCCTCTGCATAATTATGCAATTTCAACTTGTCTTTTGTGAGAATATATACCTTATTGCAAAGGTTAGAAAGATAAACTCCGTCAGAAAAAGCACTATCACCTGAACCTATCACAGCCACATCTTTTCCTTTAAAGAAATTGCCATCACATAGAGCGCAATAGCTCACCCCTCGTCCCTTTAGCCTCTCTTCGCCTTCAATATTAAGCTCTCTTGAATGACTGCCAAGAGCAAGGATTATTGCTTTGGCTTTGAAGTTTTCTTTATTACATTTAACTTCTTTAATAAGACCGCTCAAATCAAATTCTTGGGCTTCTTGCATGATGAAAGGAATATTTAAACTTTGTGCGTGCTGATAAAATTTATATGCAAGGTCATTTCCGTCCACCTTGCTAAAACCGGCATAATTTTCTATCTGACCTATTAAACCAAGTTGACCTCCTGGAAAAGCCCTTTCTATTATAGCCACACTTCTGCCCGCCCTTTTTGCATATATAGCCGCGCTTATACCTGCAGGCCCGCCGCCAATTATCAAGATATCGTAAATCATTTTTTCTCCTTTCAAATGTTATATCATATTTCTGACTTTTAGCAAAACAATTTCTTTTAAGATAAAAAAAGATATGCGAAAGCGCATATCTTTTGTACATATTATCTCTTTGAGAATTGTGATGCTTTTCTAGCTTTCTTAAGTCCGTACTTCTTTCTCTCCTTCATTCTTGGGTCACGAGTGAGAAGTCCTGCTTTTTTAAGGTCGCCTTTAAGCTGCTCATCTGCTTTAACAAGCGCTCTTGCTATTCCGTGACATAAAGCACCTGCTTGACCTGATATACCGCCACCATGAACGCGTGCAATAACATCATATTTGTCACCTGTAGAAGTAAGCTCAAATGGTTGACGAGCCACCAATAATAGTGTGTCTCTTTGGAGATATTCGCCCATATCTCTACCATTTACAATATATTTTCCTGTTCCTGGGAAAAGTCTTACTCTTGCAATAGATTTCTTTCTTCTGCCAGTTGAAATAATTTGACTGGCTGCTTTTACCTTTTTCTCTGCCATTAGTTTTTAGCTCCTTTTATCTCAACTTTTTCAGGCTTTTGAGCTTGCTGAGAATGTTCTTCATTTTTATAGATGTGTAATCTAGTGATTTGTTTTCTTCCAAGAGAAGTCTTAGGAAGCATTCCTTTCACAGCAACTTGAAGTGCTTTTGGAGAATTATCCTTCATAAGAGTGGCATATTTAATCTCTTTAAGTCCACCAGGATAACCAGTGTGCCATCTTAATTTTTTGTCCTCAAGCTTATTGCCTGTAAGCACAATTTTATCTGTATTGATAACTATGCAATAATCTCCACAGTCCACATGTGGAGTATAGATTGTTTTCTTTTTACCTGTTAAAATATCAGCGACCATTGTGGCAACTCTTCCAAGTGGTTGTCCTGCTGCATCAATAAGAAGCCATTTTCTTTCAATGTCGGCTGGTTTTGCCATGTAAGTTTTCATTAATTTCCTCCGAAAAAATTTGTAATTAATCTTAAACAAGGTCTTCTTCGGGATAGACCTAAAATTTTCTTTATAGGCAAATTTTCTTTGTGGGGCTAATACAAACAAAAAGCGCCTCAAATAAAGACGCTTATATTTTATATAAATAGTTAATCTTTGTCAAGCATTTTTGTATACTTTTTACAAATATTTTATTAGCCTACCTCTAAATCTTCATCCTTCTCCTCTTCCTCTAATTTAGCAATGGCAATATTTGCGTAAAACCCTACTAAATATTCCACCACATTGTTATAATATTCCATCTTATTTTCAATGATTGTTTGAGCAAGGCTTTTGCCATATTCTAAAGCCCTCTCTACTCCTTCTTCACCGCCCATCGCTTTGATTTTTGTCAAATAATCCTCTGTCAACAACTCGTCTGCCTCGTTAAACATATCAATATCTCCAAGATATCTAGTCTTATCATTATTAATACCCGATTTGGTCGATTTTTTGCCATCCAAAACTTTC
>CASDQU010000079.1 GCA_949282835.1 uncultured Bacillota bacterium
TTTCTCGTATAGTTTTCTTAGACATATAAGAAATTTTTTCAAGTAGCGAAAAATTGCGCTCTGCCATCATGTTCATTAGCTTCTCAAGCAGCAATATATGTCTTTTACATCTATTGTCACATATCTTACATAGCCTATGTTTATTTAATATTGCCACGCTCGTCTTCTCAGTGGCAACCAAATCATAGCTATAACTACTCTCTCCAGCAAAAGCACCCTCTATCGCATAAACATCTCCACTCTTTAATTTCATAATGATTGATAAATCGCCATTAGCGTCATAACTCTCCACCATAGCACCACCCTTTATTATCAAAATTATGCTTGTAAGTGGTGCTCCCGCCTCAACAATGACAGAATTTTTGGCAAAATTTTTTATTCTAATATTAAAGCAGTGTGCCATGGCTAGTATGTCATTTTCGCTTGTATCGCTAAATATGGACAGCCTCTGAAAATCATTGTATAATTCCATAAAATTTCTCCAAAATGTTGTAAAAACAACAATATTTATACAAAAAGTGTAGTATAATTCCACTAGAAAGTCAAATATTTGTCTAAAATTTTCAATAAGGACATATATTTAGACATGTGCAATGGAGGAGAAAAACATGAAAATAATCAAGCGTAACGGTCAAGAAATGCCTTTTGATAGCAGCAAAATTAAGAACGCTATAACAAAAGCCAATCTTTCTATAGACGACCTAACAAAAAGACTTAGTGAAAGTCAAATTGACAGTATTGTAACCAATGTTACAAATGAGTGCAAGTCAATGGGACGAGCTGTAGGAGTTGAAGAAATTCAAGATTTTGTTGAATATGGTATCATGGGTGAAGGAGCTTTTGAGGTTGCTAAAAACTATATTACTTACAGATATACAAGACAACTTGCAAGACAGGTTAACACAACTGATAAGCAAATTTTCTCACTTATTGATTGCCAAAATGAAGAGGTAAAACAAGAAAATAGCAATAAAAATCCTACTGTAAATAGTGTGCAGAGAGATTATATGGCTGGAGAAGTTAGCAAGGACCTTACAAAGAGATTTTTGCTTCCAGAGCACATTTGGAATGCTCATGCTGAAGGCATTATTCATTTCCATGACGCCGACTATTTTGCTCAGCGTATGCATAACTGTGACCTTGTCAATCTTGAAGATATGCTTCAAAATGGCACTGTCATATCTAATACTTTGATTGAAAAACCACATTCTTTCTCAACAGCTTGTAATATCGCAACTCAAATTGTGGCGCAGGTCGCTTCAAGCCAATATGGCGGACAAAGTATAAGCCTTGCTCATCTTGCGCCATTTGTTGATATTTCAAGACAAAAGATTAGAAAAGATGTTATAGGCGAATTTAAAGAAGCTGGAGTGGAAATTGATGATAAAATTATTGATGAAATCACCGAAAAAAGAGTTCGCTCAGAAATCAATAAAGGTGTTCAGACAATTCAATATCAAGTTATCACTCTTATGACTACAAATGGACAAGCTCCTTTTGTTACAGAGTTTTTATACCTTGGCGAAGCTAAAAACGATAGAGAACGCGAAGACCTTGCTCTCATTATTGAAGAGACTTTAAAACAGCGATATGAAGGAGTTAAAAATGAACAAGGCGTGGCTATCACTCCTGCCTTCCCTAAGATTGTTTATGTTCTTGAAGAAAGCAATATCCACCCTCAAAGTAAATATTACTATCTAACTAAGCTCGCCGCAAAATGTACTGCCAAGAGATTAGTCCCTGACTATATCAGTGAGAAAAAAATGCTTGAACTTAAGATTGATAAAAATGGTAATGGACATTGCTATCCATGTATGGGTTGCCGCAGCTTCTTAACTCCATATGTCGATGAAAATGGAAATCCTAAATATTATGGAAGATTTAACCAAGGCGTTGTAACTATCAATCTTGTCGATGCCGCCCTGTCAAGCGGAAAAGATATGAAAAAATTCTGGCAAATCTTAGATGAAAGACTTGAGCTTTGTCATGAGGCTTTGAAGATTAGACACAATCGACTAAAAGGCACTACAAGTGATGTTGCACCAATTTTATGGCAACATGGTGCTATTGCAAGACTTAAACCTGGCGAAAAGATTGATAAACTTCTCTACGGTGGCTACTCTACAATCTCGCTTGGATATGCAGGACTATGGGAAAGTGTTTATTACTTAAATGGTAAAAAATTAACTGAAAAAGAAGGCGAAGAACTTGGCTTACAGATAATGAAAAAAATCAACGAATATACCAAAAAATGGAAAGAGGCTGAAAATATTGACTACTCACTTTATGGTACGCCTCTTGAAAGTACAACCTACAAATTTGCAAAATGCCTTCAAAAACGATTTGGTATAATACCTGGTGTGACTGATAAAAACTATATCACAAATAGTTATCATGTTCATGTTAGTGAAGATATTGACGCATTTAGCAAGCTTAAACTTGAAAGCCAATTCCAAGCTTTAAGCCCTGGCGGAGCTATCAGCTATGTGGAAGTGCCAAATATGCAAGATAATCTTGAAGCAGTTATGCAGGTGATAAAATTCATCTATGACAACATTATGTATGCCGAACTCAATACTAAGAGCGACTACTGCCAAGTTTGTGGCTATGACGGCGAAATTATGATTGTTGAAGAGGACGGCAAACTTATTTGGGAATGTCCTAATTGCAAAAATAGAGACCAAACCAAAATGAATGTCGCAAGAAGAACTTGTGGATATATTGGTAGTCAATTCTGGAACCAAGGCAGGACACAAGAAATAAGAGATAGAGTGCTACATTTATAAAAATCTTTAGGAGGCCTTTAAAATGTTCTACGGGAATATAAAATACTATGATATAGCAAATGGCGAAGGAGTAAGAACAAGCCTCTTTGTAAGCGGATGTACTCATCACTGCAAAAATTGTTTTAATCCTGAAACTTGGGATTTTAACTATGGTCAACCCTTCACTGAAGAGGTGGAGAAAAAAATAATTGACTCGCTAAAACCAGATTTTATCAATGGTCTTACCCTGCTTGGCGGCGAACCTATGGAACCTGCCAATCAAAAAGCCCTCCTGCCCTTCGTCAAAAAAGTAAAAGAGCTTTATCCAAATAAAACTATTTGGTGTTACAGTGGTTATCTATTTGACAGCGAGCTATTATCTCCAAGCCGTGCATGCTGCCCTTGGACAAGAGAACTACTCTCATATATAGATATTCTTGTAGACGGAGAATTTAAAGAAGAGCTAAAAGATATCACCTTGCGCTTTAAAGGCTCAAGCAACCAAAGAGTGATTGATGTACAAAAAAGCCTAAAAGAAAATAAAATAGTATTAAGTGAATATAACGAAAAAAGAAATAAAAATTTTAAATAAAAACGCGAATTTTCGCGTTTTTATTAAATGCCTATAACTTCTAATCAACAATATTTATTTAAGCCTATTCATTAAATCATAAATAATTTGCTTGCTTTCACTAGATAAACTATTAAATTTATCAAGCATAAATTTATCATTTTTATCATAAGAAGTCCCTAAATAGAAGAAATCTTGCGGCGTAATATCTACAAGATCGATAAAATCTAAAAGAGTGCTAACTTCCAATTCTACACTTTTATTAAATATTCTTTTCATAAATTGTTCGCTATATCCTAAATGCAAGCTTGTAGCTCTTGCTGAAAGGTTGGCTTTATTCATAAAGAAACCTATTCTATTTAAAACTTCATCATAATCAATCTTTTTATTCATATCAACCTCTTTAATTTATTTTTGACAATTTAATTTTATCTTATAAATCAAATAGGTTGCAGTCCGTTAATGTACCCAATATTACAAAAATTTTCAAAAACCCGACACTGAATGCTTGGCATGATGACTAACTTTATATTAAAATGATTGTAATTCAATCAAAGGATGGTGAATTTATGATGTTATCAAACACTGTTTGTTTTACAGGGCACAGAAATCAAAAACTACCTTGGGGATTTAATACTAATGATTTTAGATATAAACTAACTATGATTGAAACAAAGAATATAATTGAAAATTGCATTTTAAACGGAAAAGAGCATTTTATTTCTGGCATGGCTATTGGTTTTGATATGATGTGTGCAGAAATTGTATTAAATCTAAAGAAGAAATATCCTCATATTACTTTAGAATGCGCCTTACCTTGTAAAAATCAAGAGATAAAGTGGACAAAGAACATTCAGAAAAAATATCATAAAATTTTGAAAAATGCTGATAAAATTCGATGTGTTTTTGATTATTATACAAAAGATTGCATGCAAGAGCGTAATAAATATATGGTAAATTCATCATCTATGGTAATTGCATTATTTGATGGTCAATCAGGCGGAACAAAGAAAACTATTGAATATGCTAAAAGGCAAGACAAGGAAATAATAGTGATTTCACCTCGAACAAATAAAATAATTACAAAAGCAGATATAGATATAATGGTAAACGATTATTTTAAAGCTCAACCACATGCTAGTAAATTATATAGAAATTCATATCGCATGTTTTTAAACTTTATTTATAAACTTAATTTTAGTGAAAATTAATATCTTCACTTTTTTTCACAAATTTGTTTTACTTTATATAACTTTGTGATAAAATATTATAGAATTTTAACTAATTGGAGAATAGTTATGACTGGATATGATTTTGACAAAACTATCTATGATGGAGATTGTTTTATTGATTTCTATTTTTTCACCCTACTGCATAGACCATATATAATAATTATGTTGCCTTTTCAACTGCTATTTTTTCTCTTCACTTTCTATAATAGAAAATTATTAAAACAAGGTTTTGCCTGCTACCTTTTAATAACTATAGACAAAGATATCCTTATAAAAAATTTCTGGAATGTCAAAGCTGGGAAAATCAAAGAATGGTATCTAGCACAAAAAAAGGAAGACGATATAGTTATTTCGGCCTCTCCAAACTTCTTGATATCAGAGGCTTGTAAAAGGCTTGGCATTAAAAATTATTTGGCAACAAATATGAGTACTTATACTGGCATAATTCATGGCAAGAATTGCTATGGAGAAGAAAAAGTGAGAAGATTGCAAGAGTTTGACAGCACATTATTGCTAGATGCTTTCTATAGCGACAGCAAAAGTGATTTTGTCATGAAAAAAGTTGCTAAAGAAATTTACCTAGTTAAAAATAATAATATTACAAAAATCAAATAAAATATTGATTTTTTATCCAAAAATTGCCTGTTTAAATAAGCCAACTTTTTTACTTGATATTGACAACTTTGCCATTGTAGTATATAATTATACATGGGAAAATAGGAGAGCTAATGTTAAAAACTTCAAAGTCTTATTCCCTTTTAAATCGCAAGCAAACCAGACAATTTAATAATGCTTTAAAAGCAAAAAGACTAAGGATTTCAAAGGGTATTTTAAAGAAAAGGAAAAGACATATACTGGCTAAATCAGCACTTTTTTTGGCAATTTGTGCTAGTGTCTATATTGCTTTTAATGTTATCTCCGCATATATTAATAATGCCAATACCGGCACGGGAAATAATTTTGATAACGAACTAATTTTTGAAGACAATAATGATAATGATATCACCTTTGATGAAAATGGAAATATTGTTGTCGACCCAATAGAAGATATTGAAAAAGAGTTATTGCTCAAAAACTTAAACGATAAACTTTTAAATGATTTAAATAGTAGACCGCCTTTCCAAATAGAACAAATTGATGAAATTCTTTCAATTTCTCAAATACCTTACAATTTGTGCGAAGAAGATAATGAATATGATAAATATATTTTGTCAGTTCTCTTTAAATCGATTGATACCATATATTCATTAAACTATTTGACTGGAGAGGAATTTAAAATAACTCAAAATAATGCACAGGACTATATGGGTGACTTTATTGTATTTTTAAATAATTGCTCACTTGATATGTGTCAAAGTATGACGGAAGATGAATATCAATTCCTTTCAAATATTGAAAATGAGCAAGCCATCTATGTTATGCCTTATTATTATGGTTATAATGAAAATAGTGAGCTAACCTACTATATTCCTATATTTGTAAATGATAATGGAAATATTTCTGCACAAGTTTATCATGCCCTTGCAACCGACCTTGATGCTTACAATCTCGACCCATTAGACACCCTTGAAAATCAGCTAAATGGCGGAAATACATATTTTAAAGTGACTGAATTTTCAAATGAAGATTTAAAGAAAATTTTGACTACATACTATAGTTTTAAAAATGATATTACTCAAAATGAACAAAATGACGAAAATCAATTAAATAATAAATAAAAAATGTTGGCGGTTAAAGCTAACATTTTTTTGATTTTTATGGTAAAAGTTTGATTTTTTCTATTTTTTTAAGTTTTTTCTATTTTTTTAAGCTTTTTCTATTTTTTAAGCTTTTTTGCTATTTTTTAGCTTTTTCTTCTTTACAAACATAATTATAGCAACAACTAAAGCTGTGGCTACCACAAGTCCAATACCAATAAAGGCACTATAATCTATCCAAGAATCGTTATCTGTCGTGATTATAAAATTGCCAAGATTGCTAGTAGTTATCACAAGATTGCCTTCGTTATCCTTTTGAGAGGCAACAAGTTGTTTCTGCCCATTTTCGTCTATCAAATACACATAAATATTATTGTTATTTAAGACATCCTCTGGCACATCTATAGTCACAGTTACTGTAGCATTCAACTCGGTGATTTTCTCTTCATCTTCAAGCCAAATATCATAACTTAGAAGAGACTTGTGATTTTCAATTTTGATTACATCATTATTTATTTCACTGCTGCTAAATGCAAGTTTTAAGCCGTCATAGAGAATTGCTTGTTGCTTTGATTCAATCTTTACCCCTTCATTCTCAAGTTGTGCATTAGTTATATCAGCAGTCAAGTTATTTGGTAAAATCAAGTGATAATTTGAGGCTTTATTGCCAAATAGCCCTATATCATTCAATGAAACATTGATATCGTTCCCTATTTCGCTGCTTTCAAATCTTGCACAATTTTCTCTGTCATAGAGCAGCACTACATCGCTATCAATAAGCCCTGTAACATATGGATTTCTTAAAATTGCCACCGTTGTACCATCATAGACTTTATCATAAATGCTTGCTACAAGATATACATTTTTTGGAGTAATAGTCAAATATGCCTCATTGATAGTTATATTATAATTTGAATTATAAATATTAGTTTGGAGCTTATAATTACCAACATCTTCTCCGCTTTCGCGCGATATATTGCCATGCAGAGTATCGCCGTTGATAAGGTTGCCCTCTTCAATAATATAGCTAAAGTTAGGGTCAATTTGCCCATATTCCTTTTCATAATTGTCAACTTTTAATACAATATCAAGAGGTTTGATTGTGAAAGTACCATTGATAAAAGTTAACGAATAATTTTTGCCTAGTGTAAGGCTGCTTCTTATAGCATAGCTGCCAACATTTTCGCCTGGTATCCTATATACCGAGCCGCTTATCTTATCGCCATCAATCAGCTTCCCTTCAACTATTTGATAGGTAAGCTCTGGGTCATTTTCGCCATAGGTGACTGATACATCATCTGCCTTGATTGTAATAGGGCGCGCCAATATTTCAAAGTAATAAGTTTGGTATTTGATATTATAATTAGGGTTTGACAATGTGCAGATAATATTATAACTTCCAACATTTTCGCTTGAGCTAAGGCTTCTATCTCTATAAATGTCGCCTTCAAACTGGTCGCCTTCTACTATAGAGCCGACAATTTGATAACTAATCTGCGGCTCTTCTTCGCCATAAATTTTGCTTAGAAGAGTTGGTACTATTTCAATCTCTCTCTTTAAAATTTCAAATGTGTTAGTTATAAAATTAAT
>CASDQU010000080.1 GCA_949282835.1 uncultured Bacillota bacterium
CTACAGCGATTGGGTTGATAAGAGTGATAGTCATATTTACATGGTCACCAGGCATAACCATTTCAACACCCTTCTCAAGTTCAATTACGCCAGTGATGTCAGTTGTTCTGAAGTAGAATTGTGGTCTGTAACCATTGAAGAATGGAGTATGACGACCGCCTTCTTCTTTCTTTAATACATACACTTGAGCTGTAAACTTAGGGTGTGGGTGAATTGAGCCAGGTTTGCAAAGTACTTGACCTCTTTCAATATCACTTCTGTTGATACCACGAAGAAGAAGTCCTGCATTGTCACCTGCAATAGCTGCGTCAAGTGACTTGTGGAACATTTCAACGCCTGTAACTACTGTAGACTTAGAAGCGCCAAGTCCAACGATTTCTACTGTATCGCCAATCTTAACAGATCCTCTTTCAACTCTACCTGTAGCAACTGTACCACGACCAGTAATTGTAAATACATCTTCAACAGGCATAAGGAAAGGCTTGTCTGTATCTCTTTGAGGCTCAGGAATATAGTCATCCAATGCTTCAATAAGCTCTCTAATGCAGTCACAAGCAGCATTGTTGATATCGCCTGCTTGAGCAGCTTCAAGTGCTTTAAGAGCAGATCCCTTGATAATAGGAGTTTTGTCTCCTGGGAATCCATATTCAGTAAGAAGATCACGAACTTCCATTTCAACGAGTTCAAGAAGTTCAGGATCGTCAACTTGATCAGTTTTGTTCATGAACACTACAATATAAGGAACGCCAACTTGTCTTGCAAGAAGGATGTGCTCTCTAGTTTGAGGCATAGGACCATCTGTTGCAGCAACAACAAGGATAGCGCCGTCCATTTGAGCAGCACCAGTAATCATGTTTTTAACATAGTCTGCGTGTCCTGGACAGTCAACATGAGCGTAGTGACGCTTTGGTGACTCATATTCTACGTGAGCGGTATTGATTGTAATACCTCTAGCCTTTTCTTCTGGGGCTTTATCAATTTCATCATATCTCATTTTTTGAGTACCGTAAATCATAGTGATTGCGGCTGTAAGAGTTGTCTTACCATGGTCAACGTGACCAATTGTACCAACATTTACGTGTGGCTTAGATCTAACATAAGCTTCTGCCATATCATTAAAATCTCCTTTTTTTATTATCTATATTGTATTCTAGCATATTTATTTTAAATTGCCAAATATTTTTTAAAAATTTTTTCTTTAATTTTAGCTAAATTAGCCTTATCTATTTGCTCTTTCACCGATTATGGTATTTGCAATAGACTTTGGAACTTCTTGATATCTAAGTGGTTCCATAACATAGTTGCCTCTTCCCTGAGTTTGAGAACGAAGGTCGGTGGCATAGCCAAACATTTCAGCAAGAGGAACTTCAGCATTTACAATTTGAACACCTGCTGCAGACTCTGTACCTGTAAGCATACCTCTTCTTGCAGTAAGGTTACCCATAACTGTTCCAAGATAGTCATCAGGCACTTCAACTGAAACTTTCATAATAGGCTCTAAAATAACAGGGTCGGCTCTCTTAGCGCCATCTTGGAATGCCATAGAACCTGCAATTTTGAATGCCATTTCAGAAGAGTCAACCTCGTGGAATGAACCATCTACTAAAGTAACTCTAAAGTCCACAGTCTCATATCCAGCAAGCACACCATTCATCCTTGCCTCTGCAATACCTGCATTAACTGCTGGAATATATTCTTTTGGAATTGAACCGCCCACTGTTTTATCTACAAATTCATAACCACTACCTGCTGGAAGAGGTTCCATTTCAATAATACAGTGACCATATTGTCCTTTACCACCGCTTTGACGGATGAATTTGCCCTCTGCTCTAACAGGCTTTTTGATTGCCTCTCTATAAGAAACTTGAGGGTTACCAACTGTTGCTTCAACTTTAAATTCCCTAAGAAGACGATCTACAATAATTTCAAGGTGTAACTCGCCCATACCAGCAATTAGAGTTTGACCTGTTTCGCTATTAGTAGATACTCTAAATGAAGGGTCTTCTCTTGAAAGTTTAGCAAGTGCAAGTGCCATTTTCTCCTGCATATCTTTAGTCTTAGGCTCAATAGCAAGTTGAATAACAGGTTCAGGAAATTCCATACTTTCAAGCTGAATAGGATGTTTTTCATCGCACAAAGTGTGACCTGTAATAGTGTCTTTTAAGCCCACGATAGCAGCAATATCGCCAGCGCTAACTTCAGAAATTTCTTGACGATTATTTGCGTGCATACGAATAAGTCTGCCAACTCTTTCAGTCTTTCCTGTATTTGAGTTGTAAACATAGCTGCCTGCAGTAAGTTTACCGCTATACACTCTAAAGAATGTAAGTCCGCCAACAAAAGGGTCGGTCATAATTTTGAAAGCAAGTCCAGCAAGCGGAGCATTTTCATCAGGTTTGCGCTCTTCCACTTCGCCGGTATCAGGGTTAACACCTTTAATAGCCTCAATGTCAAGAGGACTTGGAAGATAATCTACCATAGCATCAAGTAGCATTTGAACGCCCTTATTTTTATAACTTGAACCGCAAAGCACTGGAACAAAAGTCTTTTTAATTGTGCCTTTTCTAATCGCTTTTTTAAGCTCATCAATGGTGATTTCTCCTCCCTCAAAATATTTTTCAAGAAGAGCATCATCAGTTTCTACAATCTTCTCAACCATTTCATCATGAAGTGCTTGAGCCTTATCTTTAAGCTCGCTTGGAATATCTGTAACTTCAATTTCCTTTCCAAGGTCATCTTTATAGATTTCAGCCTTCATGTTGAGAAGGTCAATAATGCCGCTAAAGGTGTCAGCTTCACCAATAGGCATTTGAATTGCGAGAGTTTTAGTTTTAAGTCTTCTCTCAATAGACTCAAGGCAGCCGAAGAAATCGGCAGCATCTCTATCCATTTTGTTTACATAGATAATAGTTGGAACTTTATACTTTGTAGCCTGACGCCAAACAGTTTCAGTTTGAGGTTGAACTTTGTCACGCGCAGAAAGTACAAGCACAGCACCATCAAGAACTTTAAGAGAACGCTCAACTTCAATAGTAAAGTCTACATGTCCAGGGGTATCGATAATATTAATCTTGTGGTCCTTCCAAAAACAAGTGGTACAAGCGGAAGTGATAGTAATACCTCTCTCCTGCTCCTGTGCCATCCAGTCCATGGTAGCTTGTCCGTCATGAACCTCTCCAATTTTGTGGCTTTTACCAGTATAGAAAAGTATACGCTCAGTGGTAGTTGTCTTACCAGCATCAATATGCGCCATAATTCCAATATTTCTAGTAAATTCTAGGGTATTTGCCATAATAATTTTCTCCTATTTAAATTTATATCCTTTTTTATTTGGTGATATAAGCCAAAAATGATTAAAAATATCTTTCGTCTATCTCTTGCTTGTCTTTAACAAACAACAATTTTAGCTTTCTCTTGCATTTAGCAATGCCATTTTTAAAAGAGGCAAAAAAATCTTTAATTTTTTCTGTTCTCTCTCTTCGCATTTCGCGCTTGAAAGCTTTATACTTTTTATTTTGTTCATCTTGCCATTGTGAATATTTACAAATACTCTCATCAATCTTTCTAGTTGCGTCATACATTTCCTGAATTTGTTTATTATAAGCATATAAACCATCTTTCATTGCAGACATCGCTTCTGCACAATCACGAAAAACATTTTTGAAATCATCCATAAAATACCTCAATTTTAAAATTTAGCCTATTTTTAAACAATTAAATTCACACTGGCTTTGAATAGCAAGCTCTGTTTACCACTTAAAATGAGCAAATGCCTTATTTGCCTCTGCCATTCTATGCATTTCATCGCGTCTTTTAACTGATGCGCCAGTTTGGTTGTAAGCATCCATGATTTCTCCTGCAAGACGAGCCTGCATTCCTCTCTCTCCTGTACGCTTTCTTGCAAAATTTACCAGCCATCTAATTGCAAGAGTTTGTCTTCTTTCTGGTCTAATTTCCATTGGCACTTGATATGTTGCACCGCCCACCCTTCTAGATTTTGTTTCAAGAAGAGGTTTTACATTTTCAAGAGCGGTCATATAAACATCAAGAGGATCTTGACCAAGTTTTTCTTTTATAATGTCAAAAGCACCATATACAATTCTTTGTGCAAGTCCTTTCTTTCCAGATTCCATAACTTGATTTACAAGTTTTGTAACAACTTTGCTATTGTAAATTGGATCAGGAAGAACTTCTTTTTTGACAGCACTATTTCTTCTTGGCATAACTTTATTTCTCCTTTTAAAAATATTAAATCACTTTTAATCGACTAAGTGAAGACTGTAAAACGCAAAGTGTTACTTGGTTTTCTTAGGTCTCTTAGCGCCATATTTTGAACGGCTTTGTTTTCTGTTTTGAACTCCTGCAGTGTCAAGAGTACCACGAACAATGTGATATCTAACACCAGGCAAGTCCTTAACTCTTCCGCCACGAACGAGTACCACACTATGCTCTTGAAGGTTATGTCCAATTCCAGGAATGTAGCAAGTACCTTCAGTGCCATTTGATAATTTAACTCTAGCAATTTTACGAAGAGCTGAGTTAGGTTTCTTAGGAGTTGCAGTTCTTACAGAAAGACAAACTCCTCTCTTTTGAGGGCACTCTTCTAGAAGAGGTGCTTTAGATTTTTTCTCAAAAGTCTCTCGTCCTTTTCTAATAAGTTGGTTGATTGTAGGCATTTTTCTCTCCTTTTAACTTAAAGTTACCTTTAAGAAAATAATTTTGTCGCTTTAAAAAACGCGGACTTCTAATGTTGCCGCGTAAAAAATGCTTTTCTTTGTAAAACATGAACAAGCACGATTGCAAACTATTTTGCAACTTCTCTTTCTAGAAGAGAATCGGTGAAGCGCCATTAAATCAAAACTGCCCACCTGCTGTTTGTTTATGCCTTTCCGCTTAAATTATAAGCGCATGCTGAAAATGAACATATGTCCATATCGCACAATCAAAAGCATTGCCTCCGACAAACGAAGCATACATTTGGTATTATAATATAAAAGCTTATATATTGTCAAGAGAAATTAAGTGATAATTTAGAGTTTTTTATGCTTATTAAACTAATCATATCGAATAAAATCTTTAAAGGAAACATTTATTACTTTGATAATTGTACTTATAGGTTTGACATAAGCATAGCCTTTGACGAAAACGCAGCAAGAAAATTTTTATTAAATTTTCGGTCGCGCCCTTTTTCAACAGTCTGATATGGCTTAAAAAACCATATTTTTATTTTACCAAAACGCTAAAATTTTTCTCGCTTTCTTCTTCTGCAAGTTCGGGGAATATTTCTCTGGCATATTCTTTCTGCTCTATTGCGTTGTTTACGCTAAGAAGTAAATCGGCCAGCCTACTAAATACAATTTCATCGTCCTTATTTTCATTTGCCTTAACAGCAGTCAAAGCGCCGCCAATAAGTCCGCCTGCTGCTATTCCAAGTCCAAGCCCTATAAAAGTACTTTTCAGTTCTCCGCCCCAAATGGCACTTATTGCCGCAACTAATCCACCAGAAAAAGTGACTAAATTAGCGACAGAGTTCAATACCTTATGCGCTCTACTTTTTCTAGTTTTTTCAAAACAATCAAAAAGTTTATCGCTTAAATCATCGCGAAGTCTATATAGTTCATTCAAATTCATTGCAAGAGTCATTTCATCTAATGTGTCATATGACCTATTGTTGTAAACAAAATTCCCCATGTTATACCTCTTTTGTTGTTAGTTTTATTCTTTGCCGTTTCAGTTTGCTCTTTTTTATAATCTCGTGCATTTTTTTATTTCTCTTCACGCGCCTCAGTGCTTTTAAGTTAAAATTTTTAACCCAACTTTTTACTTCTAAACATACTAATATTATTCGCTTATTTTATTATTGTCATCATCTAAATTACATTGCTCTTTGCTATCTTTGTGCGAATGTTTAATACTATGTTGTCTTATAATCGTCATACAAAGAGCCTCATTTAAATGATTGGTCTCTTTAATTACATTTTTGGTTTTTTTATTTAATATAATTGAAGATGCTAAACTGCCAAGAGAAATTGCCAGACCAGTACTTGAAATGGCTAGACCTGCTTGTTCGGGGAAAAATATATGTGAGACAGCGACAGCAGCGCCAACAACAGCAGCTATAACCGCTGCAATATTTGCTAATCTTAATTTTTGTAATTTCTTTGCAGTCCCACCTTGTAAAGCTTTTTTGTAATCATCAGTTAATAATCTTGTAAGCTCTTCAAGCTCTTCAAGTGACATTGATTTTAAGTTTTCTTCGCTAACAATATATTTATTTGCCAATTTTCCCTCCTAAA
>CASDQU010000081.1 GCA_949282835.1 uncultured Bacillota bacterium
AATTCGACATTATAAGAACCGTCTTCATTTTTAGAATAGGTAGCGCTATATTCTTGTGAAGATTTGACATTTAGTCTGTTAGCTTGCAGATAGGCTGAAATTTCTTCTCTTGCAGTGAGAGGAATTCGGCGATAAAGATGAGATAGACATTCTCTACCTTCATATGTTAAAGCATAAAGCTCTTTCTCTTCATTTTCATTGCCTATTTTATATAAAAGTTTGCTGTCGACTAAATCATGTATAATTGCTTTACAGTCCATATAATTTTTAATCCAAGTATTTTTAACGCTACAAATATCTAAAATAGAATCTTCGGTAAG
This sequence comes from uncultured Bacillota bacterium, assembly GCA_949282835.1. Lineage (GTDB taxonomy): Bacteria > Bacillota > Clostridia > Christensenellales > UBA1242 > Caccovivens. Next base: position 321 of record CASDQU010000081.1, read on the forward strand.
AGGTATTTCCATCTTATCGATTACAAATAACATAGTTAATTTATCTTGAACAAGTTGTTCTTTATCAGTAAGTACTTTTTCCATATGCAAATTATATCATAGAATATCTGCAAAATCAAAAAAAATTTAAAGCTTATTAAAATAGTTTGTTTTTTTGTTTATTTGTGATAATATATAAACAAATAAAAGTTTAAGAGGGTTTTATGGAAAATAAACAAGTTGAAAATTTTTTAAATGCAGCAGATGAACTTATTGGTTGTAAGTTTTTAGTTGCTGAATACAAAATACAAAAATTATTGCAAGCTCTTGCAAATGCAGATGAGATAGTATCTTTAGTTGGTGAGTGCCTTGAGCAATTCAATAGAGATAGAGAGTTTGCAAAAGCCTTTATTCAAGATGGCAGTGGAGAATTTTATTGTAATATGCCAGAAGAAGAGTATAAAATAATTGCTCTAGTATTCTGCACACTTATTGATATTGAAAACAAAAAGATAGATTTTACAGATTTTGTAAAACGCTTTTTTGGGAAAGATGGAAATGCTTTTGAAGAATTTATTGATAAAATGATAAAACCTTTTAGAAATTTAATAGCAGAGGCTTTTGGCTATAAAAAGACTGAGGTGTCAGATTTAGAAAATAATGAAATACCAGAAAGCGATTATATAAACGATGAAGAAGAGGAAGATGAAGAATTAAGTGAAGACGCTTTCTTGCGCACACAAAAAATTGCCGTTCAAATTTTAAGTGAACTTGAATATGCAAAAACCGATAAAAATGCTAGCTTAGCAAAAATAATTTGTCACTCGATTATAAAGACTACCTCACTTAGAGATAGTGAAGTTACATATTCTCTTGCTTTTGCTTTAAAAATGTGCAAATTGAAACAGGCAAAGTTTTTAGTCAAAGAGATGTGTGATATTTTAGATGTTTAACGCAATTATCATTTAATTATGTTAGAATTTAAGCAGCTTTAATGGCTGCTTATTTAGTTATAAAAATATAAATGTCAAAACAACTGCAATTATACAAGAAAAAATGGCGTGTGTAAATTTTTGTAAAACAAATAGTCTAACTGGCATTTGCAATTTATCAAGCATGGTAAGAGACTGTAAAATAGTTGAAATTCCGCCAAAGCTTATAATAAAGGTGGAAAGAATAGTAGCCCAAAAAGGAGATAAAGTAGATGAGATATCTAAACAGCCACGCGTGATTTCTATTAAGCCTTTTAAAAAGGCGGCTAAAGTAGCTGGCAAAAGATTAAAAATAGGAGATAGCGATGTAATAACAACAAAGAAAATTGCTATTATTGTGCCGACCGAAATTATGCTTAGTGCAGAGTCTAAAACTATTGAAGATAAATCGGTTTTTGGAGATAAGGAACTTTCGGTGATTTGTTCTTTTTCTTTAAGGGTAATATTGCGATATATAATTCCATTTATTATAGCACCTAAAATATGAGCAGTAAAAATTATATATCCTAAAAGGGCATTTCCAAGCATCATAGCGCCAACAGCGCCCACTATAAACATAGGGCCAGAGGTAGAGCAAAAACTTGTCATTTTGTAGGCGTCTTTTTTGGTTATTTGCCCATTTTGATATAAATCGGCGGTCATTTTAGCACCAACTGGATAACCCGAGATGATGCTTGTGAGAAAGACATAGGCGCTTTCAGGAGGAGTATTAAAAAGTATTTTACAAGGCTTTTTAAAAACTTTTGACGTTTTCTGTGTGAATTTAAGTGATGTTAAAACTTTGGTTAAAAAGATAAAGGGCAAGACGCTTGGAAGAACATTAAAAGCCCATGCGCTAATTCCGTTGAGTGTTTGTTCTATATATATCTTTGGAAATATAATCATATTGATAATAATGTAAATAATAAATAGGCTTAAAAAAATGTTATATTTTTTCATTAATTACTCCAAAGAATTGACAAGATTTTGCGATTTAAATATAATATGTTTAGCTAATAGATAAAAGACTAAATTTATATCTTTTGATAGCTTAAAGAGGGTTACATGAAAGTTAAAGATTTTTATAAAAAAGCAAAAAAGATGTCTAAAACTATTGTTTTTCCTGAGGCCGCTTTTAGTTCAAGGACTATTGAGGCTGTAAAAATAGTAGCAAAGAAAAAAATAGCAAAACCTATTTTAATTGGTGATGAAAGTGCATTGGTTTTAAGAGATAAAACTCTTTGTAATTTTCAAATAATAAATCCTGTTACATTTGCTCATAAAGAGGAGCTTGCTGCAAAACTTTATCAAAAACGAAAAGAAAAAGGAATGACTTTAGAAGAGGCAGAAAAACTTGTTTTAGATCCATATTACTTTTCAACTTTGCTTGTTGAGTGCGGTTATGCAGATGGAATGGTAGGCGGAGCAGAGACAGCCACGGCAACTACTATCAAGCCTGCTTTACAAATTATAAAAGGCAAAAAGAAGGGCGCGATTGTTTCTTCATGTTTTATTATGTTTGGGAATAATTCCTTTATAAAAGATGAGTGTTTGATTTTGTCAGATTGCGGAGTTATTATACATCCAAGTGCCGATGATTTATCTCAAATAGCAGCTCAAAGTGTGGCAACATACAAATCGCTTGGTTTTAAAAATCCTAAAGTGGCATTTTTGTCTTTTTCAACAAAAGGCTCGGCAAAAGATGCAAGTATTGATGTGGTAAAAGAAGGTTATGAAAAATTCAAAAAAAGCGGAATTACTTGTGATGGTGAAATTCAATTTGATGCGGCAATGGTTGAACAAGTTGCTAAAAATAAATGTCCATCTAGTCCATTAAAAGGACAGGCAAATATATTGATTTTCCCAGATTTAAACAGTGGGAACATTTGTTATAAAGCCATGCAGTATATGGGTCATGTAAATGCAATAGGCCCAATTTTACAAGGGTTGAAAAAGCCTATAAATGACCTTTCAAGGGGTTGTAGTGTGATGGATATTGTGACAGCTACAGCAATTACAGTATTACAAACAAATGAGGAGGAGTTATTGTAATGAAAATTTTAGTAATTAATGCAGGAAGTTCATCTTTAAAGTTTCAATTATTTGACATGAGAGATGAAAAAGTTATTGCAAAGGGAAATTGTGAAAAAATTGGCATGAAAGGTTCTTTCGTTGGCTACACAATGAAAGAAGGCAAGAAAGAAATTATGATAGATATGCCAAATCATAAAGTAGCAATAAAAAAGGTCTTAGAGCTTTTGACAGATAAAGAAGAAGGGGTAATAAAAGATTTAAAGGAAATTTCTGCAGTAGGGCATAGATTTGTGCAAGGCGGCTGGCTATTTGATAGAAGTGTGATTATCACTCAAGACACCATAGATAAACTAAATAAGCTTGTTGATTTGTCGCCACTTCATGCTCATGCAAATATGGCAGGAGTTGAAGGGTGTATGGATATTATGAAAGATATTCCTCAAACTATTATTTTTGATACCTCATTTCATGCAACAATGCCACCTAAAGCATACATGTATGGTATTAAATATGAAGACTATGAAAAATACCATGTAAGGAAATATGGGTTTCATGGGACTAGCCATAGGTATGTAACAGGAGAGGTAGCCAAACTTTTAAATAAATCGCCAAAAGAAATAAATGTAATTACCGTTCATTTAGGAAATGGTTCATCAATAACGGCGGTACAAGGCGGAAAAAGCATAGATACAACAATGGGACTTACACCACTTGAAGGGCTTATTATGGGTACTCGTTCTGGTGATTTAGATGCCACTGTGGTTAGCTATCTTGCCGACAAAAAGAAAATGAGTGCAAGTGAGGTTGTCAATTATTTAAACAAAGAAAGCGGAATACTAGGTGTAAGCGGAGTATCAAGCGATATGAGAGAGCTTAATGAAGCGATAAAAAATGGGAATGAAAGAGCAAGACTTGCCTTAGATATGCTTATTTATAGAGTAAAAAAATATATAGGTTCATATATGGCTGTTCTTGGTCATGTGGATGCGATAGTATTTACTGGCGGAATAGGAGAAAATCAAGAAGATTTAAGAGAAGGTGCGTTAGAAGGACTTGAAAATTTTGGTATCAAAATTGACAAAAAGAAAAACTTGAATTTGCCAAGAGGCACAAGCGAAGAAATTAGCACTAAGGATTCTAAAATAAAGGTATTTAGAGTGCCAACAAATGAAGAATTATTGATAGCAAGAGATACCAAAGAATTAATTGAAAAAACAAAATAAAAAGATATAAAAAAATGCTTGACAAAATATATTCAAATTTATATAATTGTAAAGCATGAAGATAAGTTAAGGAGGAAGAAATGGCAGTTCCAAAGCATAAAGTTTCAAAAGCAAATAGAAATTCAAGACATTCTGCTAACAGCAAAGCGGTAATGCCTACTCTTGTTGAATGTCCTCAATGTCACGAAATGAAAAAACCTCATGAAGTTTGCAAAAAATGTGGGACATATAAAAACGAAACAGTGATTGTTAAAAAAGAAAATAAAAAGTAAGAAATTTCTCTCACCAAGAAGGTGAGAGTTTTTTATTGCATAATATCATAAATCCTTATTTCAATTACATGTCAAATGGTTGTCCTATAACTTGAATTTGTTTTTTTTGCACATAATAGCACATGATATAGTATTATGCACGACATACTATTTACTAAATATAGAAAATAGAAAATTTGCAATATGCTTTTGTATATTATTTGATTTCTTTAATTTTTTTTGCTAATATATTATAGTATTAAGGAGCGATTATGAAAAAAATAGTTGTAGATGCTTATGGCGGCGATAATGCGCCTATTGAAATTATTGAAGGAGCATTACTTGCTAGAGATAAACATAAAGATTTAGAAATAATTTTGTGCGGGAAAGAAGAAGAAATGAAGCAAATAATTGGCTCTCGCATGGAAAGAATTACATTGGTTGACGCGCAAGAGGTTATCACAAATGATGATATGCCTACTATAGCAATAAGAAATAAAAAAAACTCATCATTAGTTAAGGCATATGATTTATTAAAAGAGAATGAAGATATTATTGGACTTGTTAGCGCGGGAAGTACTGGCGCGGTACTAGCTGGAGCTATTATGAAAATTGGGAGAATTAAGGGAATTTCAAGGCCAGCTTTAGCACCTATTTTACCTACCAAAAAAGAAAGTGATGTCATTATTATTGATAGCGGAGCTAATATTGATTGTAAACCTATAAATCTATTGCACTTTGCTTTGATGGGTTCAGCTTATTATTCTATTGTTTATAATTGTCCTTCTCCAAGAGTGGCACTATTAAATAATGGAGTTGAAGAAGAAAAGGGAAATGAGCTTGCGAAAGAGGCACATGCTTTACTCAAGAGTGCGCCAATTAATTTTATTGGCAATAAAGAGGGACGCGATTTTATGAGCGGCGATGTAGATGTTATGGTGGCTGATGGTTTCGCTGGAAATGCTCTTTTAAAAGGCACTGAAGGAGCGGTGATTGCTGTTATGAGTTTGCTTAAAAAGAGCATTAAATCTCATTTTTTAAGCATGATAGGGGCATTGTTTATGAAAAAGACTTTTAAAGATATCAAAAATCGGGTGGATATTTTAAATAAACATGGTGGGTCGCCTTTACTTGGCTGCAAAAAATTAGTTGTCAAAAATCATGGCTCTTGTAAAAGAAATAATATTTTGTCTTCTATAGAACAAACATTGTTACTTGACGAGAATAATCTTGTAGGGAAAATAGAAGATGCACTAGAAAAATTAAAGGCATAAGGAGATGACCTATGAAACTAGGTTACAGTTTTAAAAATCAAAATTTACTAAATCGTGCACTTACTCATTCATCTAAATCTTCTTATAATTATGAGCGATTAGAATTTTTAGGTGATAGCATTTTAGATTTTTTAGTTGGAGAGTATTTTTTTAAAAATTGTCAAGATGGTGAAGGAAAACTGACTGTACTAAGAAGTCATTATGTTTCAGAAAACTATCTTTCTCATCTTTTTGATAAACTTGATTTAGAAGGCGATGTTATTCTTGGTAAAAGTTATAAAGGAGAAATTTCAAAGGCCATCAAAGGCGATGTGGTGGAAGCTATTATAGCTGCTATCTATCTGGATGGTGGGCTTGATGAAGCAAAGAAGTTTATTGAAAATAATTTTGACTTAGCAGACTATAAAAATATTGTGGATGATAATTACAAATCTAAACTTCAAGAGCTTTTACAACAAAACTTTAAATGTAAAATTACATATGACACTCAAAGTCAAAATAGCGGTTTTATCTCATATTTTTATATGGATGAAGATATGATTTCCTTTGGAGAAGGCAAAAGTAAAATAGAGGCAGAACAGCAAGCGGCTAAAAAGGCGATAGAAAAACTGTTTTTAAAGTTTTAGCCAATTTAATAATAAACAAAAATATAAAAAAATCTTTTATTTTGAATAAAAATTTGATATAATCAAATACAAAGAGGACAACATGATATTTAAAAAAATTGAGATGGTGGGATTTAAATCCTTTGCAGATAGAACGATTATAGAATTTAATGACAATTTTACCGCTATAGTTGGGCCTAACGGTTGTGGGAAAAGCAATGTTTCAGATGCAATTCGTTGGGTTCTTGGTGAGCAAAGCGCTAAAACCTTGCGTGGAGACAGCATGCAAGATGTTATTTTTAATGGTACTGAGAAAAGAAAGAGTTTATCATATTGTGAGGTTACTCTAACTTTTGATAATAGCGCTAGATTTTTTAATTTTGATTATGATGAGCTTGCTATCACACGAAAATTATATCGCTCAGGTGAAAGCGAATATTTGATAAATAGAAATACCTGTCACTTAAGGGATATTACAAATCTTTTATATAATAGTGGACTTGGTAAAAATGGTTATTCTGTAATCAGTCAAGGTAAAGTTACAGAGCTTGTAGATGCTAAGCCTGAAAGTAGACGAGCCATGTTTGAAGATGCGGCAGGTATTTCAAAGTATAAAAATGATAAAAAGGAAGCAGAAAGAAAACTTGAGCGTACAAATGATAATTTGACGCGGCTAAAGGACATTTTGAGCGAAATTGAAAGACAAATGGGACCTTTGAAAAAACAGGCTGAAAATGCCAAAAAATACCTAGAATATAAAGGCAAACTCAAAGACCTTGAAGTAAACGCATATATTTATCAATATGAAAATGCTAATGATGTTAAAGAAAAAATCAATTTAAAACTAGATGCTATTAATAGACAGATTGATATTAGAAATAGCGACCTTGAAAAGGCTACTACAGAGTATGATAAGTCAATGTTTGATTTGGCTAATTTTGATAAGAGCTTGGCAGCTTTAAATGAGAAAATTTTAGAGCTCACTGTCAATCTTGAGAAGCAAGAGGGAGAAACTAGACTTGCTAGAGAGCGAATAAATTATACAAATAAAGAAAATGACAGATTGCATTTAGACCGTTCAAACGCCTTGACAGCGATTGAGGCATATAGCGAAGAGAAAGAGAAGAAGAATAATGAATATACCGAGCTTAAAAGCGATCTTGAGGCTTTAGAAGCTTCTTTTGAACAACTTTCAGAGCAGTATTTGCAAATTGCAACTGCCTTGACTGAAAGTGAAGATGAGGCAGGGCAAAATCAACAAAAAATCATTGAAACTCTTGGTTCTTTAAGTGATATAAAAAGCTCATTGTCAAGATTGCTTGCAGAAAAGGAACTTCTAAGCAATAGCTTAAACAATCTTGAAGATGATATAGTTGTTTTAACATCAAAAAAAGAAGAGAATGAGAAGTTATATAAATCGAGTAAGGAAAATGTGGAGCAAAAAGACCTGCAACTTCAAAAGTTAAAAGAAAGCATTGATAATCTTACAAGTAAAAATTACATTGATTCTAAGCGACTTAAAGAACTTGAAAATGAAAAGGCAAATATAGTTACCCAAATAAAAGTTTTTGAAAATAGAAAAAAATTATTGACCGATCTTCAAAATGAATATGAAGGCTATTCATATGCTATCAAAAAACTTTTAAGAGAAAGTGAAAGAAATGCAGCGCTAAAGAAGAATATTGTAGGTGTTGTTGCATCGCTTATTAAAGTCCCACAAAAATTTGAAACGGCAATAGAGGTTGCATTAGGCGGAGCTGTTCAAAACATTGTCACCTTTAATGAAGAGGGCGCTAAAGAACTTATCAAATTTTTAAAAGATAATTCTTTTGGTAGGGCAACATTTTTACCTATCACTTCTATGAAGCGCAAAAATTTTGACGAAAGACTTATCAGTGGCAAAAGTGGCTGCTTTGGGCTTGCCAATAAGCTCATAGATTATGATAAGAGTATAGATAATGTTATCAGCAATCTTCTTGGCTCTACTGTAATTGTTGACAACCTTGTCACTGCAGTTAATATGGCAAAAGATAGCGGCTATGCCTATAGAATTGTAACTCTTGATGGCGATGTTGTAAATCCACAAGGGTCTTTAACTGGCGGAAGTAAGAAGGCAGAATCTTCAAATCTTATTGGAAGAGAACGCGAAATTGAAACTTTAGGACTTGAGATAGTTAAATTTGAAAAGCGAAAGGCGGAGATTGAAAATAGCTATCTTGAAATTAATAAGACATCACAACAGGCGCAAAGCGAAATAGCAAAATTAACCAGCTATAAGAATACATGTGAGATTGAACTTGCTGCAGAAAAAGAAAAATTAGATAAATATAATTCACTTTTAGTAGAGGCTAGCGACAATTTAAAAGTTGCAATAATGGAAAGTGAAACTGTTAAAAATAAACTTACTTTGATAGGCAAAGACCTTGCAAAATCTCAAAAAATTGAAAGTGCGCTTTCAGGGAACAAAGTTGATGCCGATGAGCTTATTAAAGAAAAAAGAGAGAAATTTGAAAAGTTAAGAGAAAAGCGTGATGAAATCAATAATAATATACTTACTGTTAAGGTGGAAATAGCTCAGAGCAGAACAAAGTTATCATCATGCGAAAATGAAATGATTAGGCTTGATAATGAGATAGGCAGATTGAAGTCAAGTTTATTAGACATAGATAGCCAAATAGCAAAAAATGATGAATTTATTTTAAATTGTGAAAATATGATAAAAATCAAACTTTCAAATGCTCCTGCTACCGAAAGCAAGTTGCAGCTTGAAGGTTTTATGCAAAAAAGACAAAATATTGAGGAAGAGAAGTCTCTTCTCAACGAAAAAATCAAACAACTAGATATAGAAAAAACTTCCATTATCAACGATTTATCATCTATTCGTGACAAAAAATATCGTGAAGAGATGAATTTATCTAAAGTAGACAGTGAACTTGAAACTATGCAAGAGCGTATCTATGAAGAATATTCGCTATCTTATTCAACTTGTTTAGATTTGAGACGGGAAGATTTTGATATTTCTGTTGCTATGCCAGAAATCAACAAGTTAAAGAAAGATATCAATGCTCTTGGCTATGTAAATGTGAACGCAATAGAAGATTGCAAGGCATTACTAGATAGATATGATGACCTTAATGGTCAAGCGCAAGATCTAGAAAAAGCTAAAGATGATTTGAATAAAATTATAAATGATTTATCTAGCATCATGATTGAAAAGTTTAATAATGAACTTTTGAGAATTAATGAAAGTTTTAAACTTACTTTTAGAGAGCTTTTTGGAGGCGGAACTGCCAAACTGGCCTTGGCTGATGAAAATGATCCTCTTGAGAGTGGTGTAGAAATCTACGCTCAACCTCCTGGCAAGAAAATTCAAAATATGACCCTTCTTTCTGGTGGTGAAAAGTCTCTTACCGCTATGGCAGTAATATTTGCTATTCTTAGAATTAAGCCTTTGCCATTCTGTTTGTTTGACGAGGTAGAGGCGGCACTTGATGATAGCAATGTTGAAATAGTAGATAAATATCTAAAAAAGCTTTCTAATGAGACTCAGTTTATTTTGATCACACACAAAAAACCGACCATGGAATATGCCAATGCTCTTTATGGTGTTACTATGGAAGAAAAAGGCATATCTAAAATAGTCTCTGTACTTCTTAGTGATGCAATCAAACATGCTCAGGAGGAATAAATGGGATTTTTTAAAAAAATTGGCAACGCTTTAAAAAAGACGAGAGAGAGTATCGCGCGAAAGATTGACTCTCTTTTAAGTCATGGTGAACTTGACGATGACTTTTATGATGAGCTTTTAGATATTTTAATTTCTAGCGATGTGGGCGTTCGAACAAGTATGGACATAGTGGATTCTTTAAGAATTAGAGCTAGAAAAAGCAGGATTAGAAGCGCTGATGAAGTTAAAAACGAACTTCGTAATATTTTAAAAGAGGAGTTTGATAGCTTAGCAACTTTAGAGATAGAATATCCTGCTATTATTACAATTATTGGCGTCAATGGAGTGGGTAAAACTACCACTATTGGCAAAATGGCAAAATATTTTAAAAATATTAAAAAAGAAGTTACACTTGTTGCTGGCGACACTTTTAGGGCGGCTGCCTCTAATCAATTAACTGAATGGGCAGAACGCACAAAAACTAGAATTATTAAACATGCAGAAGGAGCTGATGCTGCTGCGGTAGTCTATGACGGCATTTCAAGTGCGAAAGCGAAAAAGACCGATGTTTTACTTGTAGATACGGCAGGAAGGCTGCATACTAAAACTAATTTAATGGAAGAGCTTAAGAAAATTGATAAAGTTATTTCAAGAGAATATTCGCAGGCTCATAGATACAATTTTATTGTGCTTGATGCAACGACCGGTCAAAATGCTTTAAATCAAATAAATGCTTTTAATGAATTTGTTCATATTGATGGCATTGTTTTAACTAAACTTGACGGTACTGCAAAAGGCGGAGTGGTGATTGCTATAGAGAAAGAATATCATCTTCCTGTGGTATTTGTAGGTGTAGGCGAAGGAGTGGATGATTTAGAAAAATTTAACAGTCAAGATTTTGTGGAAAATTTGATTTAGTAAAAAATATATTTTTAATATTTAAGGAAGAGTTGTCTTCCTTTTTTTAATCTACCATATAAAAAACTTAAAATAAAAATAGCTTAATAAAAAGAGTTTATTTGATTGTACAAGCAAAATTCGACAACTTTCAACATATACAAATAGCATAAGCGAAAAATGTATTTTTTAAAAGGGTACATTTTTGTTTTAAAGGGCGGTGTATATGATTTATGAAAGTTTTGCGAAATTTATAAGCAAAATTTGTTGTTTTACAGCATTTGTTAGTAGTATACAAGGTTTTCCAAAACCGCTAACCAAGGAAGAAGAGGCGGTATGGGTGGAAAAGCTTGTCAAAGGAGACAAAAAGGCAAGAGAGGTACTTATAAATCATAACTTGCGCCTTGTTGCTCACATAGTAAAAAAATACAGTAATTCGCTTGAAGCAGATGATTTAATTTCGGTTGGCACAATCGGACTTATTAAAGCGGTTGATAGTTTTGATGAAAACAAAGGTGTGCTTCTTTCAACTTATGCTTCAAGGTGTATAGAAAATGAAATTTTAATGCTTATTCGTGCCAACAAAAAGCATAAAGAAACGATATCTTTAAATACAGTTTTGTCACCTAAAGCGGACAGCGATGATATGGAACTTACTAATTTTATTCCCGCACAAGACGAAGAAGAGGTTTTTCATCAGGTGGAGAGAGGTTGCCTTATGCAAGACGTGATAGTAGCAATGGAAAAATATCTTTCGCCTATGGAGTGTGAAATTATGAAATATAGATATGGAATATGTGGTTATGAGCTAAAAACTCAAAAAGAGGTAGCCGAAATTTTTAATATTTCAAGGTCGTACATCTCACGAATTGAATCAAAATGTTTGAGAATACTACAAAAAAACCTCTTAAAAGATGAATAATTGAAATAAAATTATTTTAAAAAAAATAATAAAAAAAATTAAAATATTCTTGTCTATTTAAAAAAATCATTATATACTAAAAATAAGGTTGATATTTATAAGGTTTTATTATGGATAAAAATGAGTTTTACAAAGTTGTCGATAAATTAATTTTACCTCTCTTCACCGGGTCTATAATTGATGGTGAAGAGCCTTCATCAACTAGAGATAATGAAATAGCTTTTGGCAAAAGAAATTCTTTATTGATTAAGCCTTCAAAACTTGATGAATATAGATTAGTTTTGAGACGAGGACAACCTTTTCAAGCTTTTGAAATAAATCTTTTAAAATCCATTCTTGCCGAACTTGACAAAATTTCATCTCTTGAATTAAATGATGAAAGTTATGTCACAGCTTTGCAATACAATGCAATCGAAAAATCTATTTGTTCAAGTATAAGCGATAGCGATACTGCTAATGTTATGTTTGGTATTTTGAGTGAACTTAGCAAGTGGGCTGTTCGTACATACGAAGGACATAAAGTAGCAGTTGGCATTATAATTAATCTTAGCATGGATTTAAGTGAACAAGAAGAGAAATTGCCTTATACAGAAATCATGGATAAAGATTTCTTTGCCTTGCTTTCTGATGGTATTGACTCATATATTGAATTTGATAAAAAAGGTTATCTTATAGGCTACACAAATAGTAGTAAAGTAAAAAAATTTATCAGTATTGCACCATATGAATTTGAACAAGTAGCAAGGTATTGCAATGAGAAGAGAATAGGAATTGTTTTAACTAAGAATGGTGATTTTTTAATATTCAAAAATAGAAACCTTTTGTTTGCTAAAAGAGCGGGCGGCTGGAATATTTATTCACACGAAGAGGTTATTCAATTACTTTCATATAGAGGGAACTATTCTCTTAAAGATATACGAAGGTCTGTATATTATACAGCACTTGATACTTCTTTTGCATATACTGGCGGCTGTATTGTATATTTGAACAAAGAGAAGGTGGAACAAGCTATTGCACATATTGATGCACACGACATTTTGGATGAAAAATATTTTGAAATCAAGAAAAATCAAGAGCTTGAAAACGCAAGCAAATTATACAATTTGCAAACTTTATCTTCAGTTGAAGCAATTTATAATGTTCCTTATTCAACTTTTTTACAGCAACAACAGTGCACAAAAGCAGAATGTTTGCGAAAAATTATTATGGGAAGACCATTTCATGAGCTTGGCAGAAAACTTAGACAGGAGCTTGTCAGCATGGATGGAGCAACTGTAATTGATAGTGATGGCACTATCATTGCAGTAGGTGCGATAATAAAGATTGAGGCGGGCAGTGAAGGTGGCGGAAGACAAGCTGCAGCAATGACGCTATCAAAATATGGTATAGCAATAAAAATTTCTCAAGATGGAATTTTAAAAGCATACTATCCAGATAGAAAGAATGGAAAGATAAAAACCTTGTTTACAGTAGGGTAATGTAAAATTTAGGTATAAAAAACCATATATACCAACATATTATAGTCAATAAATTTCTAATTCAAAAACACAATAAAATTGTGGCTACCACTTACAAGTATGATTTTTAGTATTGCTTATTTCTATTCTTTTTTAGATAACCATAGATAGTATATTCGGAGAGTGATATGAACTATATTTTAAATAATGTCGAGAATGGACGATTTCAAACATTAAATGATTTTATAGTTGAATCGTATATTTTTAAAAATTATTTTGATAAAGTTGAAAATTATAATTTTAAAAATTTTCATGAGGAAAAACTTCCTGACCTTATTAATTATTGTTTTAAAATAGAAGATTTCTTTTTGTTGGCATCAATTAATAATTCTCAAGATCAAGCGGAAGAAAAATATAATTCTTTTAAAGTTGATATTGCTACTCTACTCAAATCTTTGCCTGAGAAAAAGGTCAATCTTCATCTAGTTGACATTTTGGCATTGAAATTAAAGCGTATGGAAAATAATGGAAATGATAACGTTGATAAATATAAAAGTGAAATCAAAATTTTAAAAAGCGGAAAAGTAGATGAGATATATAAAATTTATAAGCAAGATTTAAAACAACGATATATGTTTTGTCAAGATGAACAAGCAATTATTGATAATTACAGCAAAACAATAAATGCAATAAAAGGT
>CASDQU010000082.1 GCA_949282835.1 uncultured Bacillota bacterium
GTTTAGTTAGCCTAAATGACTGTTTTTAGGTGTTTTATTTGAATGCTTTGGCATTTATGGGGAGAGGAAAAGGCGAGCGTTAAAGTCTAAGTTGTTTTTAACAACTTGACATAAGCGTAGCCTTTGACGAAAACACAGCAAAAAAAATTCTTTGAATTTTTCGGTCGCGCCGTTTTTCAACAGTCTGAAGCTCAATTTTTTGAGCTAATATCACATTTTAACTTTTTTAATCTCTTCCCATGGAAATTCTTCCCTTCCAAAATGCCCAAAACAAGCTGTATTTTTATAAATTGGCCTTAATAAACCAAGCTCATCAATTATATTTTGTGGGCTAAAATCAAAGTTTTTTTGAACAAAACTATAAATCTCTTCCATTGGCACTTTTTCGCTGCCAAAACATTCAATATTTATATTTAGAGGATTTGCAAGACCAATTCCATAGGACACCTCTATCTCACATCTATCAGCCAAATTATAGTGAACAATATTTTTGGCTACATATCTAGCATAGTATGCTCCGCTCCTATCAACTTTAGTGGCATTTTTAGAGCTAAAGCAACCGCCGCCCACTCTGGCCACTCCGCCATAGCCATCAACTACAATCTTTCGTCCAACACAACCACTATCGCCAAAACTTCCCCAAATTGTAAATTTGCCACTTGGATTGATAATAAATTGGGTGTTTTTTGTATCTAAATTTTTATATTCTTTCAAAACCTTGTCAATCACCTTGCCTTTGATATCTTTTGAAATTTTTTCATGAGAAAGTTCTTTTGCATGAGATACTGATATTAAAATGGTGGTAATTTCTATCGGCTGGTCATCTTCATATTTGATAGACACTTGACATTTGGCATCAGAAAAATAACACTTGGATTTTTTTCTATACCCTTCATACACCATCATTAGCCTATGCGCTATCATTATAGGAAGAGGCATAAGCTCTTTGCTGTCACGACAAGCATAACCATAAACCATGCCTTGGTCATTGGCTCTAAGGGTGTCTTTAACTACCGCATTTGTTATATCAGGGCTTTGACAGCTTAGCTCCTTTATAATAACAAATTGGTCACTATTATAACCTATCTGTTTTAAAGCATCACGCGCAATCTTTTCATAATCGATAACCGCTTTAGTGGTAGCTTCGCCATAGATAAAAAGTTTGTTATTTTTAATAGCACATTCAACTGCCATTTGACTATCTTTATCTTGTTCAAGCGCACAATCTAAAAAACAATCGGCAATAAAATCACAAGTTTTATCTGGATGTCCTATATTCACCGACTCACTGGTAATAATCTTCTGCATTTCTCCTCCTATGCAATATTACATTTTATTTTAAAAATAAAGCTTTTGTTATAATAATTATAACAAAATTTAATTAATAATCAATTTTTTCAACTAAATTATCAATAAATTAATTAATTTTATTTATTTTTTTATTTAAAAATTAATTTTTTTAAAAATTTTTTAATATTAAATCTATAGATAATTATAATGCTTATCAATAATGCACAAAACGCAAATATAAGTGCTGTTAAAAACCATGCCGCTCTATTTATTATAGCGATTGATAATGAAATGGTGGGCTTGCTTTGCAACTCGTTTTCACTCGCCAGCCAGACATGATGAACCCCTCTTTCATCCTTTGCTACATATTGAGCATTAGAAGATAGCTTTCCATTGACAACATAATCATATATATAGACTGGACTATAAAATTGGCAAAGTGTTTGATAATAATCTTGCCCGCTTGCCGCACTTGTAAAAAAGTTTTTATAACGCTCTCCCGCCATTATTGTTCTGCCGCCGCCAAGATTAACCTCTCCACAGAATGGGAAAAGGCTGGTTGAGGTGTATTTTTGTATAAATATATTGCCTCTATTAAGAGGCTTTGTGCTTTTTGAGGAGGAGTTATAATAATTAAATGCCGCCATTGACTGATATAGGATTTTAAAACCTACTAAAGATTGCTCACTATCATATACTACACTACTTAAAATAACTCCGTCATTTATTTTAAATTTTGAAATTGGATTTTGAATATATTTTAATGTTAAATTCAACAAAAATTCAGTCCTAATCATATCAACTTTCTCAATTAAGCTATCAATAAACTCAATTTTTTCGCTTTCAGTAAGATTGCATTTATCTAATAATTGATTTGAAAGTGAAAATTGAATGGATTGAATTGGCGCGCTAGATACATCTAAAGATAACAAAATAAAGTCCTCTTTGACCTCCACTTTTTCTCCATTAGAAATGGTTAAATTGTGACTTGCAAAAATAGGGAAAATTAAAATTAAAAGAGATAGAAAAATAAAAATTTTTTTCATAAAATATATTTATTCGCGTCTATTATCTCTTATTACCAAAATGGCTCTACTAATTTTTTTAAAATATTTTTTTAACAAAAAAAGAACATAGATTTTTTCTATATTCTTCAGCTTGTAGACAAATAAATCAGACCGTTCAAAAACAAGCGAGGCAAGGCTCGAAAAATGCCTAAAAGCAGGAGTTTAGTATCCCTAAATGACTGTTTTTAGGCTTTTTTCAGTAAACATAGCAAGAAAAATTCTTTGAATTTTTCGGTCGCGCCGTTTTTCAACAGTCTGAAGAACATAGATTTTTTCTATATTCTTTTTTTTGTTAAATAATTTGTGCTTTATAACCTCCATCTATAGCTATAATTTCAAATTTATACCCATCTTTTGCGTCAATTTCTTGCTCGCTTAAAGTTTGAGTTTTAATTTGAGTGGATGAGCCAGAATTAGCTACCGCAAAATTGATTCCCTTGTCTGTAATTGTGCCCTTTACAGTTCTGATTATTGCATAGCCACTTGTATCGGCAAGATATTCGATGGTGCCGCCTGTTAAATTGATAGCAATACCTGCCCTTTCAATATTGCCATTTGAAACTGTTTTTAAAAGCTCGCCATTGTTATAACAATACTGTATATTGCCATAGTTATTTGAATATGCAATTCCTGCTTGGTAAGTTGTGAAACTTATTCCACTGCTTATCGCGCCGACTGCAAAGTCTCCATCATTTCCACTTCGTCTTATAGTACCACCGTTGAGTAGCGTTATACCAGATAGATATGACATATTGTTTTGCATTGCAACTGTTAACTTAAGTGAGCCATTATTGAAACAATTTTCAATTACGCCACTAGATTGCAGACTTCTATCATTAAATGATGTGATTGCACTATAACCAAATCTTAAATTAAAGTTTTGCTTCATTTGGAAATCAAAGCTTGCGTTGTTAGTACAATTTTTTATCGTTCCATAATTTACCGAAGCAATTCCACCTATAAAGACAGCATTTGTGCTATTTTGTGCGCTTCCAGATAGATTATTGATAGTAATTTTGTTCAAAGTTACATTTTCAATATGCCCATAGTTGTATAGCGCAAGTGGACTTATGAGTAAATTAGTACCGTTTAAAGAGGTAATATCAATGTTTAACTCAACTTTTAAATTAGATATACTTGCATTTTTATCAATTTTTTCAAATAAAGCAAAATATTTATCAAATATACCATTGTCGTAAATTGTACTTGCATCATAACTTGTTAAAGTTTCAAGGAAACTGTCAGCTGTTAAAGTTAAAGTATGTCCATTCCCGTCAATGTTACCATATAGTGTCTGTGACCTAAAATCAATTTCGCCATCAGCTAAAGTGATAATTAAATCTTCATCAAGTGTGATGTCTTGTGTCAATTTAAAATACACATTAGAGCCTGCAAGATTTCGTTTGTAAATTTCAATAAATTGTTGCGAATTTGCAATTAAATATGGATTGGTCTCTGTCCCTCTGCCGCCGCTAAAGAGCGAATAGGAAAGTCCTTCTTCTAAGTTATAAGAGATAGGCTCACTGAAGATATAAATGACATCATCGGCAGTTTGACTTAATTGTCTAGCTCTAATTGAGAAACTCAAAACAGAGATGTTCATTCCCCCTTGCGCAGGCATGTAATAGCTGTTTGTAACAACCTCTCTTGTTGTATCTCCTCCAATATTTATAGCAACATAATATTGATTATCATTTGACTGAGCATGCTGTTCATCCCACTGCCAAACAAACATATTTCTATATCTATCCCAAGATATGTTAATCCATGATTTTTCATCATCGCCAACTGTAGTCGCTGAAATTGTCAATGTTTTTAAATCACTATTCAAAAGAAGTTTTTTATTAATCTGTGTTTGTGATTGATTATCAATAACTTGCAAGGTTATTGAATTGTACTGCTCTAGCAATTTAAACAACTTGCTTTCACTTTGATTGGTAATTGTGAAAATAGAAGAAGCTTGTGAATTTGTTTGTGTTGCGCTAATTTGAATTGCGTATAGATTTCGTTCCCCTAAAATTGATACATTGTCAAAATATTTTGTAAAATCAATATAAGTTGAATAATTTCCATATTCATCTTGTGCAAGCACAATATTATAATATTCTTCTGAAACTGGAGTTAATTTATATACATTTTCAATCACAAGAGGATTTGACATTAAAAGCGAATCTGCTCCATTATCAATATAATTTCTAATCTCTATATTGAAGTTGTTTGCAATATTAAGCTGCCCTTCGTCTAGTAACAATGTTACTTTAATAAGCCCTGTCGCTGCAGCCGATGTATCGACTTCAAAAGTGAATTCACCGTGAAGAGCAACCTCGTGTTCACGACCGTTTTGTGTATATTTAGCAAATATAGCAATGCGTTCTTGAGCACTTTTACTGTCCTCATCTTCAATATTTACATTGTTATCGTTGATGTCATTATGGTAAACATTTGCTGTTATATAAAATTCTATTGAGCCCTTACTTACCCCGGTCATATTTTGAATAAGAGTTGGCGCTGTCGTTCTAGTTACAAAATTACCTATTTTACCAGCTGACAATTTTTGTCCTCTTAAAACTTGGCTGCCATCGCTATAAGTTACAGAGCCTGCAATATTATAATACTCTCCTTCAATAGTAGTTATTGTGCTACTTGTAGAAGTCTCGCTTTTAACTGCCGCCAAAGCTGTTACAGAAATTATATAGTATTGATAACTGTCTTGAATATAAGACTGGTCTATATTTTGCGCGGTTGTATAATATCTATCTGTATATTTAAGTTGATATGTGCTGTCTGTGCCTTCCATCACAAGATCGTAATATGAAATATCAACCTGATAGATAATATGACCATTTTCTTGTAACTGTTCTTCCTCAGCCCTTTCCCATGCCACTCCTCCTTTTGACACAAAAGGATTTTCTTGAATGGTTGAAAGCATTTTTGCCTTTATTGAATATACTTGTGATGAGAATATAGCCCTCTTCTCACTTTCGTTTACTCCTGTAAATATTAAGATATTGTCAGCTCCTCCTGCTTCCTGCCCTTCCATAGGTTTGCTTACGCTAAATGAGCCTGAATTGCCAAGCAGATAAATATAGAACATATTTGCCTCTAATTCGCTTGGATATCCCTCTAAATTTGAGCCAACATTGTATAATAAATATGTGCCAGTTATCTTCTCACTTGAATAATAATAACCTTCTCCATTTTCTAAGCTAATATTATTTGCTAGCAAATATTTCAAGTCGACTGAATTGTTAATATCACTCTGTGATAGAGAAATATATAGATTATTTTGTGAGGTTGAAAGGCTTGGCGTGTTAAGTTTATAGCTGTTTGTAATTGCATAAGACTGACTTTCAACTCGCATTGTATTTGACGAATATGTCCCATTTATTGAAAGTACAATATAATCGTATAAGCCGCCATTTTCAAAATCTACATTGATAGTGGCTGATTCGGCAATAGGTATCGTCCTAGATTGCTCGCCACCTAATTGAGTATAATATTTAACTAGTATTGAATCTTGGCTATTTTGCTTGGAATCAAAAGTGATATTAAGTTTCCCTTCGTCAAATCTAATCATTTGTGCTGATAGGTCTAGGAAGGTAAGATTGATAGATGCGCTCAGTCCATTTAGTGAAGAATATAACACTTTCTCTTCAGCAGGATTTCCGCTAGGATTAGACATCGTTATTTCATTACCATAATCTCCACTGTAGGCATATAAATCCACTCTTATATTGGAATTGAATGTAATCACAGACTTATCTAACATTTTATCTCGAAGATTGGTAAAGTTTATCACAAAACCATTTTCGCTAGAGTCATGAATGATATCTTCAAGCTCGGTATCATCATAATAAATCTTCCACTCATTTGAAATATATTTGATATCAAACTCAAAATATTGATTTTCTTGATAATATTTAACCTTATCTTCATAATTATATCTCATAAGCATGGTATAATATGTCACAGGTTTTAAAATATAAGCATTACTGTCTTCATCATAAGTATACAAACTAACATTTGTTACTTTTCCTTCATAATAATTCTTATTTCCTTGATTTTCGCCAGCTGCTCTATTATTCCTTTGCAGCTCTACACTTGGCGCTGTATTGACATACATAATTACAGAATTTGATAATTTGGAATCAATATAATAAGTATTGTAATAAGTATCTTCATCTGCAACTTTTTGATAGATAGATACCGAATATTCTCCAGCAGGAATAGTTTTCCCAAAGTCATTAAAGACTATATAATCATTTCCAAGTCCTCTATTAGAACTCAAAATACTGTTATATAAAGCTTTCGCATGCTCTCCTGCCTCATCAGCGTTAATTCTGTTGCTTTGATTGGTATACTGGTCTAACAAGGTAAAGTAAGAATATTCTCCCCTCGACAAACCTATACCACTATCTTCATTCCATATTTCAAAATCAGGGAAAAGTTGATAAGCTGGCACAGAGACATCATAGTAAATGCCAGTATCGCTATCTGCCGACCTTGATGTAAATCTAATAATTATTGTTTGTTTGGTAAAATTTGTGGCTGTAAATTCAAAAGGAGAATAATACAAATTCGCGCCAGATGAAAGATAAAGTTCTTCTTTTTTAGAGCTTGCTGGAGAAGGCTTATTAAAATAGTCAATAATCTCACTCATAAATTTGCTAGCTTTAAATTGGTCTTTATCAAAAGTCATCTTGCCATCACTTACTTCAAGCGCAATAGGAGTGTCATATCTATAAATTGATTTTTCTAGTATAAAGCTATTTGATGCAATAATTTTTAAATCGGTAAGATTTGGAAGAGCTATTATAGATACTTGATACTTTTTACTTGCGCTTATTGTTAACTCTCGCAAATCAAGCGCTTCATTGTCTACCAAAATCTTGGTAAATGAAGAGGTTTGCCCATCTTCAAGTATTTCATCTATTACTATATAGTAAGAGAATGGTTTAAAGGTTGAATCTTCCTCATACTCGCTAGGACTTACCCATTTCCATGTGAGAATATTATTGTTAACTCTTACTTCTGTTTCATCAATTTGGCTCAATTTTTTAAGTGCAAAAGTATATTCGCTAAATTGATAATATTGTTTAGCTGTTAAGTTGTATCCTACTCTTGAAATGTAAATTGTTATATCGCCATATTCAATTTCTGATAAAATTTCACTTAAATTAATTGCATAACAAGAAGAATATTGTATTTCATCGCTCTCGTCACTGCCTTTTGTTAAAGTGAAAGAGCCATTATCAGTGAAAGAAGTCTTTTTCCACCAACCCCTTATATCTTGCGCTTTATAAACTTTTATGCTTTCGCCTTGATGAATAATTTCAATCGAAAAACAAGTTGTCATGTCTTGGTCTATATTTTCATTTAAAACATCAAAGACTATAAAATCTTTACTATAATCATTAGACCTGCGAATTTCTACAGCCCCGCTTTCAGTTTGATAGTTGAATTTGATATTTTGCCAGTCAGCGGTAACCGAACCTAATTGGCTGACTGTTATAGCAAAGGTGTACTCTTGAACTTTGAGATAATTTATCGTTCCATCAGTCTCGTTATAGAATAGCTGCAATAAATCCATCATTGATATCTCATAAACACCGCTCTCCCCCTCTTTTAAAGATGGAGTAAATGTTTTGATTGTTTCATTTGTAGCCACATTGGTCTTTGCATAGAAAGATATATTAGATTGATCTTCGGTAAATACTTGTATTTCTATATTGCCATTTTCATTTATTGACAAGTTTTCAATACCTTTAAGTTTTCTGCCGCCAAATTCATAGGCATTCAATGATGGAAGAATATCCTCTTCGCTATCATCATCTATCACCATTATCTTAATAGAATACTCGCCAAATTTGCCTTTTAGTAAATTCTCATCTTCATTTAAGTTGAGAGGAAGCTCATTTGATGAAAAAGTATAATCTACCTGGAAATTGCTTCCAATCGTCAAAGTCATAAATAGAGTCAACTCTTGCTCGCCTAAATTTTGAAGGTCAACATTTAATAGCCCATCATTATCAACACTCGCTGTAATATCGCTAAATCTCTTAACTGTAGTTGGGCTTTGCTCTGAAGTGATGTTGCCGTTTGAGGCTACTTTGATTTTAACAATGGCATTTTCAGCCCATAATAGAGTTTTATTAAGAGCTAAATTATATTTCCCTTCTGTTAAAGAGAGGCTAAAATTCTCCCCTTTCGCAACTGAAGTGGTAAACGATGTAGTTTCGTCATCCTGTGTAATTTCAATATTGAATTGTATATTTTCAAATTCTGTCCAAATATCATTCCATTGCAAAACGACATAGGAATTTAAATATTTATTAAGCTGTGAGGAAGAGTTGCCTTGTGAAACATAGTGAGTGATTTCTTCTATTTTATCAAGTTTTTTAGTCGTTAGGCTATTACTTTCGCTCACCCCATAATAACCTAGCGCTTTATCTACCCAAGTTAAAGTGCTATTTAAAATTTTAGCTCCCACTTTGATTTGAACATCATCTGATAAAATTATGCCTATCTCTTTTTCAATATCTTGTATAGAGCATTCATTCCTCTCGCTGGTAAAATTATATGTATGCTCACCATTTGTTATATGAATGGTATATAAAATGCTGTTTTCACTTTGCCCAATCGCGTCACTTGCAAGTGAACTCCATTTTAAAGTGTCGCCGTCAAGAGTGAGTTCAAATGGACTTAGAGCTATATCTTTCAAATTAAATGTGGTAATTTGCGAATCTAAATAATAGTGATTGAGATTATCTTGAGCTAGAACCTGCAAATTCAAGGTACTATCAAAATCGCTAATTACAAAATTGCCACCCTCTGCTCCTGCAACATAATTTATATTCTCGCTTTGGTTATTGATTGAAACACCTCTAATATTTGCCAAATCACTTGTAAAGGTAAATGCTGCAAGATACTTTTCTCCTTCAATAATGTTTAAGCTTGAAATTGGAGCTAATTTTTTTATATATATAACATTTGAATTTTGTGAGTCTAAATATTTTGGATTGACACTTTTTACAATCACCTTTTTCTCGGTAAGCCAATCAATACCTGTAATTTGCTCTAAATTAATTGAAACTTCACTGTAATTGCTTTTAACTATTTGGTCGTCTATCAAAATATCATAACTGCTTCCTTGTCCCACGACATTCCAGCTAAGAATTTGGCTGTCACTATTAAAAGATAGGTTAGGAGCTTCTAGTGTGGTCAAAACAAGTGCTGTTTGCGCCTCTTGCGTCAAGCCATAGTGAGAAGATATATAATAGTGGTCTTCGTTATTGTCTATTGCCTTGCAATATGAATATATTTTTACATTCACACTGTCTGCAATACGATAATGGCTAGCAAAAGCAAGGTTGTTTTCAATTAACTCATCAATTTTAGCCTGCAAATCAAATTGGTTTGTTTTGTCGCCCTTCCAATATGAATATGAATAATTTCCATTTTGTGCATTGGTTAAAATAATAGTTATATAATAATTTTCAATCTCTTGTTGGTCTGCCTGCCATGATACAATGCCATTGTCAAAAGTGATATTTGTAGGACTATTAACTCTATTAAAATTTATCTGTCTATGAGCACTGTTTAAATAGAATTGATTGCCTTCCCCTTCCTTCGAAATGTATTGCAAAGTGACAACAAAATCATTGTCATAACTATATATATCAAATTTTTCTTTTTCTACAGTTACACTTTGTCCGTCAACTTGCGCCGCTATACTTTTGACATTGTCTATCATCTTAATAGTCATGTATTCATTGGTTTTAGTGCCAGAATTGTCATAAATTTCATCTAAAACAAATTCTGGTTGAGCCAGCCGCTCTATAAAAAGTTGATAGAGTGGTGAATTCAAATGCAATGTGCCATCATATCTTGTGCCACTTGTTGCGACAACCTCTATTTGATAATTTTTAACATCTGCTAAATCATTTGAAAAACTATAAATTGCTTTTTCGCTATCCTCATTGACTTCAATAACTCCATCTTGCGTGCCATCAACATATATTTCATAGCCGCCACCATAAAGAACAGTGGATATCTCAAGATGATAGTCGTCGCCCTCTTTGACAAGTTCAGCAAAAGGCTTTTCAATTTGTTTTGTCACATAGAAATTACTTGCAAATCTGCCTTCTTCGTCATGGAAATTGCTATCTAAATATTGATTTGTATTGGTAGATTTAGAATAAATATAAATTACATAATATCCAAATTCTAATTCTTGATTATTTACACCTTCTTGTGTATATCCTGTTTGCACCGGCTCAGAAGTTATAATATAATCACTGTCAGTCTTGTAAATCTCATAGTAATAATTGACATATTCGCTATAGTTAGAAGCAAGGTTTTCCCATTTGAAAAAGCCGTTAGTTTGCTCCTCTGCCTCTTTTACAGTCGGTAAAATTTCAAGAGTTTTGCTGCTTACAGAATTGATGGCAATCTCAATATTGTCTTGATTTCTCATCCCTGCCACTACACTAATTACATATTTATTGTCCTTTGGAAGATATGATTCTAAATTGTCAATAGACAGTTCAACCGCTCCATTCACAATTTGGAAATCTGCCTCTTCCACAAGTTCGTCATTGATATATAATTGATAATAGTTTGCATTTTCTATCTCTACAACTGTAAATATTGAGCGATTATACTGTGGATAATAGTTATGTGTGATATCGCTAAGCTCGTCAAGTTTATAAAATTCAAAATCAAAAGGATTAGAATTTAATATCTTGGTATATTCAATATCATTGATAACCACCTTGTCCCCTTCAAGCGGCAGTGCTACAATAGACAGAGTATGACTGCCTACACTAACCTCTGACAAGTCAACCTCAAACTCGTTTGAATTGAAATATAAAACTTTGTCATCATAGCTAACTTTATATTTTCTATTAAATTCATCTTCGGCAATTTTTACTATTGCCTTGCTTCCTTCAAAGGTGATAGAGGGCTGAGGAGTGTTTAATTTAGCAACAAGTTCGCCTCCGCTTGAATGACTTGATATGTATAAGTTGCCATTAAATGCCCCTCCCAAAGTGTTGACATACATGGTATATCCACCACTTGTCAGACCATCAAAAACCTGTTTGGCATTTTCCTCTTTTGTTCTAATCAATTTTTGTTCGCTAAAATTTTGATTGTTAATAAAAGAGAAAAGATATTGTTCTGCATCTTCCAAATTTTCCCAAGACATATATCCTTCTTGGTCATTTTCTTCTGCACCATGATAATTAATCTGCAAACGATCAAAAACGCTCAACTTGAGAATGGTGGTAGTTGAAAGATTTTTGCCCGTCAAGTCATTTGCAATAACTTCAACAGTTAATTTGTCTCCATTATTAGTTGCAGAAAAATTATATGTAATTTGATTTTCTAAAAGTTCTTCAAATATTAAATACCCTTCAATATATACATCATAACTAGCATTATCTTTTGCAAGCCAAGAAATAGTGGTAGAAAAATTATTTCGCTGCTCCAACACAGTCACGTCAACATCTTCCAACATCCCCATGACGCCATAATTGATTATCTGACCCTGAGAAATCTCTGATGCATCAATAAAATTTTCTTCACTTTCAAGTGCTTGTACTTTTATGTAGTAACTTCCTTTTTCGCTTAGTAAATAACTATTGTCTTCAGTCTGCTTTTCAACATAGTCTAGCTCTTGATAGTCAATATCTGTAAGGTCTGTGATGTCGGCAATAAAGACTCTATAACTTGTTGCAGTAGTTTGCTGACCGTTAACAGCAATGCTACCTTCTTCCCATGAAACCAATCCCTCTTCATTGACAACTATATTAGTTGGCGTTGAAAATTTATATTTTACAACAATTTTACAACTAGCAAAATTTTGTCCTTCATAGCTTGCAAAACAAATGGTCTCTCCACTTTTTTGTGCCACAAAATTCCCGCTCTCATCAACTTTCAATATATCATTTGACAAAACAAGGCTAACATCGCTTTTGTCGCCATTTTTCATTTTAAGTTCACTATAAAGGTCAATGCTCTCATCAAGTGAAAGCACATATCTATCACTATTAAATTCGCCTATCTTGCTTGGCCTGCTTGAACAAGCAGCTAAAGTCACTAGCGAGAAAACTACCAAGGCCAAAATTGTAAAGATTTTTCTTTTCATTTAATCCTCTTCCTTAGTATTTTCATAATAACACTTTTTTAGTCTTTAAAGCAAATGATTTGACGAATTTTGATTTAATATATTTTAATTAATAAATAATAATATATTTTTAGCAAAAATATATTTGTCAAAAATTATATAAAAAAACGGCAATTTTTGCCGCTTTTACAATATTTATTTTCTCTTCCTATTATATAATTAATTACAAAAAAATCATTGACTATTTGTTTTAATTCTTTAATTTTATTGATAAACTCGTCTTCTCCTTATTCTCTCTCATCTAAATATAAATTGCCTTCAGTGTCAATTTCTGTAAACATACCGTTTTTTAATTTAACTGCAACATAACCTTCGCTATAGGGAAGCGCCGATTGATATCTTCCTTCTTGCAGTTTGCCAGCCCTATCTACAAATGCCCAGCTGCCGTCTTTTAATCTAACTGCAGCATAGCCTTCATGGTAAGAATTGATATAATTGTATCTTCCTTCTTGAAGCTTGCCTTCCTTATCTACAAATGTCCATTTGCCGTCTTCTAATTGAACGGCAGCATAACCTTCACTGTAAGGTTGGATATCTTGATATCTTCCTTTTTGCAGTTTGCCAGCTTTGTTTACAAATGTCCAGCTGCCGTCTCTTAACCCAACTATGGCATAGCCTTCTTTAAAAGAATAGGAATATTCATACCTTCCTTCTTGCAGTTTGCCAGCCCTATCCACAAATGCCCAGCTGCCGTCTCTTAATTCAACTGCAGCATAGCCTTCGCTATAGGAAAAAGCCGATTGATATCTTCCTTCTTGCAGTTTACCGTCCTTATCTACAAATGTACAACTACCGTCTCTTAATCTAACTGCAGCATAGCCTTCATGGTAAGGCTCTGCCTCTCGATATCTTCCTTCTTGCAGTTTGCCTTGTTCATCCATATATGTAAAGTTGCCATCATCTAATTGAACTGCAGCATAACCTTCACTATAAGGATAAATTTTCCTAACTCCTTTTGGATAGCGCATACTTTCCTCCTCTAATTTATTA
>CASDQU010000083.1 GCA_949282835.1 uncultured Bacillota bacterium
GCTATATCTTACTTACTTTACTTTACTATTATTACTATCCAACAAAAAAGTATAAAATGCGACAAATTCTTTCTATTTTTCCTAATTTGTCTTTGACTTTCATAAAATAAAATGCTAAAATATTAACTATGAAAAAGAAAACAGAACAAAAAATCACAAAAGATATGATTATAGATGATGTAATAAATTTAGACAAACGCTTAGGCGAGGTCTTTCTTGGCTTTGGCATGCACTGTATTTTTTGTCATCTTGGCTTGGAAGAGACAGTAGAAGAGGCGGCTAAAGTACATGATGTGGATTGTGATTTTCTAGTAAAAAAATTGAACGAAGTTTATAATGAAAATAAAAAATAATCAGCATAAAAGCTGATTCAGCTTGTAGACAAATAAACCAGACTGTTCAAAAACAAGCGATGCAAGGGGAGAAAAATGCCTAAAAGCAGGAGTTTAGTTTTCCTAAATGACTGTTTTTAGGCTTTTTATTTTGGGGTGCCCCGTAAATGCTTTGGCATTTATGGGGAGAGGAAAAGGCGAGCGTTAAAGTCTAAGTTGTTTTTAACAACTTGACATAAGCGTAGCCTTTGACGAAAACGCAGCAAGAAAATTTTTATTAAATTTTCGGTCGCGCCCTTTTTCAACAGTCTGAGGCGCATTTTCTGCGCCTTTTTATTAATCTATTTTTAAACTCATAAATTTGTCATAATTAAATATTGCAAAATTATAACTTAGATATATAATCAAACAACAAAGCAGTACTTGCTTTAACTGTGATTGATGAGATATAAGCTGACTGAACATGGTCGCCATATGTGCCAAAATATATGGTCACTGTTTCGGCTGATTGTGATACTGGAATATAGACATCAACATACTTCATTTCATATTTAGATGTGTAAATTTGAGAATAGTATATACTTTGGTCACTATTAAACAATTTTTGCTCAATTCCATAGTGTAAATGAATATAACTACTACCTACATTTGAAGATAAATATGAGCTCATTCCTGATTGTGATTGTGAAGAGGAATAGAAAGTTTGACTTACTGAACCTTCACTAATTTCATAACTGCCAAGTTGTCCGTTAAACATGGCTGTCAAGATAGATTGTGTGAAAGATTTATTTAAAAGTTTATCGAAAACTTCATAATCATCATCGCCTTCTACATAACTGCCTACATTTTTTCCTTCATAAACTAGATTGTATCTAGAAGGAGATTCTATAAAATATGGTTTCAAATTTATTTTGATAGATGCAAGAGTTATAATAGCGACAGCTAAAATTAAAACAACTGCAGAAATAACAGCGAGCGCGATTTTTCTTTTTCTCTTCTTTTTCTTCAAAATCTCGTCACTGACACTAGTTAAGGCATCTTTGGTTATTTGATTGTTCTCTGCCTGCAAGTTTTCCATTAATCATTCCCCTCTTCATCAGATTTTTTCTTTTTAGTTGTCTTCTTTGGAGCTGTTTTTTCTGCTTTTTCAGATGATTGTTTTTTGCTAGTCTTATTGCTTTCTTTGTCGCTCTTTTCTTTCTCTTGGTCTATAACATCTTTACCTTGAGAGATAACTATCTCAACTGGTTCTTTAATTTCCTCTTGCTCATTTTGCGATTTCTCTTCATAGGCTTTTTTAATAGCCTCAAATTCTTCTTTAGTGATTATACCACTTTGATATAATTTTTCGCCTTCTTGCAATTTTTGTTTAAATGCTGCAAGTCTAGCTTGCTGTTGCTGCTCCTGCCTATATTTCTTTTCTCTTTCAATGCGCTCTTTTTCTTTCTTTTCCATAAAAGCCGCAACTTCTTTGGCGCTCTTTCCTTCTACAAGCATATCGACTTCTTCTTTATTGATAGTTTCCTTATCAAGTAGTAAAGCCGCCATCTCATTCAAAAGCTCTTGATTATCAGATAAAATCTTTTTAGCTCTCTTATAATTATAATCAATAATATTTCTAATTTCATCGTCAGCTTCTGAAGCAAGTTTTTCAGAGAATGAATTTTTTGTCTGATAATCTCTTCCTATAAAGAGTTGCTCATTTGATTCAAGACTAATAAAGCCTAGATTTTTGCTCATACCCCAATTATATACCATATTGTGAGCTATTTTTGTGGCTTGAGTTATATCATTTGAAGCGCCCGTTGAAATATCTTTAAAGATCAGCTCTTCTGCAAGTCTTCCGCCCATACAAACAGCGATTTCATCCATGAGATAATTATATGTTCTATATGAATTGTCATTTTCAGGTCTTTGCATAGTATAGCCGCCCGCCATACCTCTAGGAATAATTGAAACTTCTTGTACTTCATCTGCATTCTTGAGCTTTTTAGCTAAAATTGCATGACCTGACTCATGATATGCTGTAATTTTCTTGTCACGCTCAGTTACCAGTCTACTCTTCTTTTGAGGTCCCATAGTAACTTTATTGATACCCTCTGTAATATCAGACATAATAATCTTAGGTCTGCCTGCTCTTGCTGCCAATATTGCCGCTTCATTAAGCATATTTTCAATATCAGCACCTGTAAAGCCAACGGTAATTTTTGCTAATGTTTTGAAATCTACATTCTCATCTATTGGCTTGTTACGGGCATGTATTCTAAGAATACCCTCTCTGCCCTTAACATCAGGTATATTCACATAGATTTGTCTATCAAATCTGCCTGGTCGCATAAGTGCAGGGTCAAGAACATCGCTTCTGTTTGTTGCGGCAAGTACTATAATACCTTCATTTGGCTCAAATCCATCCATTTCAACAAGAAGTTGATTTAAAGTTTGCTCTCGTTCGTCATTGCCGCCACCCAAGCCTGCTCCTCGCTGTCTACCAACAGCGTCAATTTCATCAATAAATACAATACAAGGTTTATTTTTCTTCGCTTGGTCAAATAAATCTCTAACTCTTGAAGCACCAACGCCCACAAACATTTCAACAAAATCTGAACCGCTTATTGAAATAAATGGCACATTTGCCTCACCTGCAACCGCTCTTGCAAGAAGGGTCTTTCCAGTTCCAGGATAACCAACTAAAAGTATTCCTTTAGGGATTCTTGCACCAAGGTCGGTAAATTTCTTTGGTGACTTCAAAAATTCAACAATTTCTTTTAATTCTTCTTTCTCTTCTTCTGTACCTGCAATATCATCAAACTTAACTTTGCTTGTGGTATAAGCTTTGGCTCTTGACTTTCCAAAACTCATAGCTCCTTTAGAAGAGCTGCTTAAAAGTCTGTATATCATATATACAAGGAAAAGTGCAAATCCAATATATAGAATTGGATAGATTATATCCCATACATTGACGCCATCAACGCCTTTTTTAACTTGAATTTGATTTTCTGTTGTGACACCTTCATTTTTGGCGTTAATTTTATCTATAACAAATCCAAGTATACCATCACCACCTTCACCACTTTCATAATAGATATAATAATCAGAGTAAGTTGGGAAATTGCCGGTGTATTGTGAGTCTTTTACAAGGAAATAAATTATATCATCTTTATAATATATAGCAGCAAGCTGCTCGGTTTCTCCTTCTTCATTTAAGTGTGTACCATCAATCAGTTGCCCAATTTCATTTTTACTACCATAAAGGTATTGCCCTTTATATCCATTGTTTGTAAAAAGCAAAACAAATAATAATACAATTAATAACAATACGATTAGGTAAGACCATTTAAACTTTGGTTTTTGCTCGTTCACATTGCCTCCTTAAAAAATCTTTCAAGATATTGTATCATATATTTTAAATTTTAACAACAAAATAAACAAGCATTTTAAACAAAAATTTATTGAAAAATGGAAAAACGACAATTTTAGTCTGGTGATACCACTATAGCAACTTTAAAGTTGACATGTTCAATAAACTGGTCAACCGAATCTAATTTTTTAATAAATTTTTGAAAGCTCTTACGGTCATTTTTGAAAAATTCTTGAGTTATATCTATAATATCTGTTTTATTCTCAACTAATATTTTTAGTGACTGAGTAAAATTCTTTTTAAGAGTTAAATTTAGTTTGTCTCTTATCTCTTTTGGCATTTTGCTCATTTCGGTATTTTCATGTAAATTTTTATTTTCTCCATCTACCTCGGTAAGCTCAAGCCCTAAAATCACCTGAGCCATATATACAGGATATCCATTTTCAAATTTTGTTGATTTTAGCACCCTTTTATTTCTCACTCTATATGATAAATCATGCTTTCCGTCTTCTAATTGCACATCATTGAGATTGACAATTTGATTTATCGATTTAGGATTAATTAAATTTAAGGCATTAAGCTGGTCTGAAGATAATTTGGCGACCATTTCACCATTCTTTAAGATAACTGATTCTCCTTGATTTGATATTGTCTTTTTACCTTTATTTTGACCTTGCATAGCACTTCCTTCCGCCGATTGTTCGCCTCCCGAAGATTGCCCTGGAGGGCTTGAATTGGAAGAATTGTGCCCCTCTTGTGAGGAAGGGTCAGCCAAATTCAACTCGCCTATTATTGAAGAGTGAGTGTCGCTATAATAACCTCTATAAAATGCCTCAAGAGAGGTATCTATTGAATAAAGATTTAAGGCATTGAAGCCAATTAATTGTTCAAGTTTAAGTCCTAACTCACTTTCTAGAGCAACTGTACTTTCTAATAACTGTTTGGCTTTAC
Source organism: uncultured Bacillota bacterium (assembly GCA_949282835.1). GTDB lineage: Bacteria > Bacillota > Clostridia > Christensenellales > UBA1242 > Caccovivens. The sequence goes on from CASDQU010000083.1 coordinate 4,642, forward strand.
CATTTGTACATATGAAAACTGTATTTTCAGGAAGAGAGGATACTCTGGAAATATGGTCTACCACACGCGCTACATCCTCCTCTTTTAAAATATCTTCGCTAACAACTGTTGTCTTCGCATGAGCAAGTCCTACACTTCTACCCATTGAAAGTTGGGCATTATATATCGCCTCGCTTACCGATTGTCCCTTTCCTGAGATGACAGCATTTTGCTGTTTATATGTTTGGTTTGCTGTTGGAATAAAAGTTAAAAGTGAAACCTCGTATTCTTCTTCTGTTTTATCTATACCAATAGCTGTCACAACACCTTTAATTTTATTTTCGCCAGGCGAATATATTGCCAAAGGAGTAAAAAAAATTAAAATTAATAGAAAAACTAATAACATTGGGTTTTTTGTATATCTTTTAATCAATTTTTTCATTTTTCCTCCTCTTTATCAATAAAATAATCGCCAAGATGACCGGCAAAACTATATTTATAAATATCGCTAAAAAAGGAAACCATGATGTTGTTGAAGATATCATTTTTTCATATTTCCCTAAAAATATATAGTAGACAATACCAAATACAATATCAAAAACAACAACCGAATATATCCAATTTAATTTAGGGAAAATATGTAATAGACAATCGCTAAATCCATAACTAAATATTTCCATTTGAAATAAAGTTATTAGTACAATAGTAATCATGGCAATAATGTCAAGCCTGCCAATGGCATTAAATTGGACAGAAAATACCAAAATATCAGCAAGCGCGTTATTGTGCATAAAAGAGGTAACTTGATATTTGCTATAATAAAGAAAATATAATAAAAGCACCAAAATAAAACCTATAAACGCATATTTATAAAGGATTTTTTCTTGCCCTTTTTTAATTTCAATCTTATCTATAATTAAGAAAAGAAAAAATATATCGCCAAAAGAAAATATATGTTTATAGATAGCACCAAAAAAACTTTTTACATTTGATAAAAAGATATATGGAACGCTAATTCTAGTAAACAAAGAGAAAGCAAGGCAGGCAACAAAGCCTATTATAACAACGGTAAAAAATATTTCCATCGTCCTAGATAATGGTCTAATTCCACTCACAACAGCATGATTGATAACAGGCAAAAAAGAAATCAATGCAATCCAAATAACCTCATCTTTGTAAATTTGTTGTTTAAAATAAACATAAGTTATGCTAAAAACTAAAAGGACTTTAAGAAAAAAGAATAATAATAGCAAAATATAAATTATTTTTGTCAAAAAAACTCCCAGCTTTGCTTTTAGTATTTCATATAAGCTTTGCGTTGGAAAATGTTTTTTTAGTAAAAATAGCACTGGCAATGAGATGATTTCTATTAAAAATAAAACACTAACAACAAAAATGGCATCTGCTTTAACATCTGAATACATCAATGATGGAAGCAATAAGATTTTATTTGCAAATATGCACATTATTAAAAGTATTCCAGCTTGACGAATATTGATTGTCTGTTTCATGTCCTCTCCTTTTGTTTGGGGCTAAAAGATTTAGGCCGCTTGTTCATCTTGTGAATTGACTTTACAAGCAAGGCGTCCTTAAGGTCGGAAGATATCTTTGGCGAATATGGAGCAAGATATGGAGTTCCAAAACTATCTATAGTATTCAAATAATTTACTATGTATATTGCTCCAGTTGTCAGCCCAATTATTCCAAGTGAGCCACCTAAAAACAAAAATAACAGTTGCAATACAGTAATCTGCGCCGCCTGCTCTGGAATGGTATAGAGTGCAATTTTCGATAGCGCAACAATAATAACTCCTGGAGGAGAAATAAGTCCTGCTTTTACTCCTGTGTCGCCCAATATCAATGCTCCTACTACAGAGGTGGCAAGCCCTAAATAGCTAGGAAGACGAAGACTTACCTCATAAAGAATTTGAAAGAGTAAAAAAATAAACAAAATCTCTAAAAAAGGGGTAAACGGCAAGCCTTGTGTGGTATCTGCTATTGTTACAAGAAAATTTAACGGTAAAATATTATAATGATAAATTTGTAAAGATAGATAAAATCCAGGAGCAATAATTGCCAGCAAAAGTCCTAGCAGCCTTATTATTCTCACCATACTTGAATAATGATGATTTGTGTAATAATCATTGCTATTTTGTAAATCTTCAATAAAAATAAATGGCACGGTAAGAACTATTGGAGAGTTATCAACAATAAGGGCAACTTTCCCTTCTAGCATTTTAGCCGCTACAACATCTGGCTTTTCTTGATTGCCAATTTGTTTAAATAACGAATTAGGTCTATCTTCTAAAAAAGAGAGAATCATATATGAATCTACAATGCCGTCAACTTTAATTTTATTTAATTTTTTCTTAACCTCTTTTATCACCCTTTCATTAGCTATACTTTTTATATAAGATATACAAACTTTAGTTTGCGTTTCACTTCCAATGCACACAACTTCAAAAACTAGTTCACTACTTTTAATGCGCCTTCGAAGCAGAGTAATATTTGTCTGAAGGTCTTCTACAAACCCCTCTCTAGGCCCTTGAATTACCGGCGATGTTGGAGGCTCAGACGGTATACGCGATGGAAATTTAAATAAATCTATTGACAATATTATATTAGAAAAATTACCAATTAAAATTACTTTGCCTTCTAAAACCTCTTTAATCATCTCCTTTTTCTTTATCTGTTTGACATCTGCACATTTGATAATATTAGTTTCAATAACATCCATATCAAAAGGCTGGTCGTATGTTTGAAGAGGATAATATATAGCACTTGAAAGCAGGTTTTGGTCGATAATGCTTTTTAAAAATATCATGCCAATTTCCTGCCTGTTTTTCTTATAAATTCTATAAGAAAAATCAACGCAATTATTAAGCGATTGTTTTGCCCTTTCAATTTCTTTTTTTACAATAAAATAAGACATACCTTTCCTCTTTTTAGATAGTATGCCTTAGCTTTTTAAATTTTATGTAATTTTAATTTATATATTAAGATAATTGTGCAAATACAATTTCACCATTATATAAATTATACTTATCAATAGTTATCGGACTTGCGCCTACACTCAAAATATCTATAAATAGTTTTAAATCTATTTCATAAACATAAAAATTTTCTTCTTGTGAAATGGTGAAATTTTTATATTTATAAACTGTACCATTTACCGACACATTAATTAGCTCTAATTCATCTTCTCCTAAACAAATAAGTTTTTTAGAGGCAAAATCATACCTAACTTCCACAAAAGGCTGAAATTCTCTATAATATTCATAACAAATTGGCTCTGCGTCTGGACTTGCTATATAATAATCATTATAACTAAAAGCAGAAAGTGTGATTTGATAATTATCTCCCGGCAAATTAGCAAAATCAAATGTAGTATCTTCTTTATCTAAATTAAATGAAAAATTATATTGCTCTCCATCTAAATAAATAATATAATAATCTGCCTCTGAATTTTTTTGCCATGTTACCACACCTTCTTCAACTGTAATGCTAGGCTTATCAAGATATTTTACCACTCTCCAGGTTATTGGCTTACTAAGTTCGCTATCCCCGCCTTGATTTGAAGAACTTAGATACATACACCTTATTTGATAAGTTTGACCAAGAACAGCTCCATTTTCAATCAACTGGTCTACAGTGAGAGTGTTGCTTTTTGAATTTATAACAATCTCTTTATCATCTGACTTTAATATAAAACGATATTCATCATAATTGTCATTCATGCTAGTGGTTATATAGATATTGTTTCCATCATCTAAAATGGTGACCTGTGATGGCGATGAAATATTATAATTCAAAATAAAAGCATAAACTAAGCCACCTAAAGCCAGCACACCTATTACCACACTTAAAATAATAATTACTAACTTTTTTTTCTTTTCAATCATACTTAGTTATAGTATAACCCATGGCGCATATTTTTTCAAAACATTTTTAAAATAAAAAGTAAAACAATATTGACAAATTAACTTTTATGGTATATAATATTTTTAGTTTTATGGAGGGGTTATGTTAGAATATATGACAAATTCACAAATTGCAGCTTTAATCGTTGGTATTGTATTTTCTGTAATTTCAATCGCAACTACATTGCTCGCAATCAAATATGCTAAAAAAATCAATTCTTTTGCTAAAGTCGTTTCTTTGGCTTTAGTTGCACCATTTATCGCTTTTGCTGGCTGGCTATTCTTAATTTTCTCATTCCTTGATGGATTTAGAAAGGATGAACTATTAAATCTTATTATTTCTATAATTCTTGCTTTAATCTTGGTTGGCATGATTATCATCGTTGCAAAAGCACTTTATACAAAACATAAAGATGAATATGAAGATGAAACCGATGCTGAAGTTGAAGAAAATGAAGATAATATTATAGAAGCACAAGAAGAAAATGAACAAACTCCACTATTAGTTGAAAATACTCAGCAAGAAGAATTAGAAAATAAAGCTGAAGAAGAAAAGGAAGAAGAGCTTGAAAGTGAAGAAACAAGCGAAGAAAATGTATCTGCTGCTTCTTTAGAAAATGAAGAAGAAAAGGAAGAAGAGCAAACTGGCGAAGAAGAACAACAAGAAAGTGAAGAAACAAGCGAAGAAGTTAATAATGAAGAAACTCAAGAAGAAGTAAATGAAAATGAAGAAGCTTCTGAGAGTGAAGAAAAAGAAGAAGCAGAAGAAGTAGAAGAAAATAAAGAAGAAACAGAGGAAAATAAAGATATTGACAAAGAATTTGACGAATTCCTTGAAACATTAAGAAAAAAGGTTGAAGAAAATCAAAACAAACCAACAGATGATAATAATCAATAATTAAATAAAATCCATCTTGGAAAAGATGGATTTTTTATTTATATTTTCTAGTTAAATTAACAAAGATAAATTGATTACATTTTTACTTCACTATAAAATTTACAATTCTATTAGGCACATAGATAGCTTTTACTATCTCTTTATTTGAAAGCAACTGTGCCACCTTTTCATCTTTCTTCAAGCTATCTATTATCTGTTCTTGGCTTAAAGATGTGTCAATATTTGTTCTAGCTACAATCTTGCTATTAATTTGAACTGCAATTTCTGCCATACTTACTTTCAAATCTTCTTCGCTAAATGTAGGCCACTTTTCGTCAATGCGTCCAAAATAGCCCTTTTGAGACCAAAGTTCTTCACTTATATGAGGAGCAAAAGGATTTAAAAGTTTTAATAAAACGATATAATCTTTATCTGTAACAACACTAGCCTTCTCAAGAGCGCTTGTCAATACCATCAGTTGAGAGATAGCTGTATTAAATTTTAGTCCTTCTATATCTTCATCGATAGTTTTGATGCTTTGAGCTAAAATATTTCTATTTTCTTCTTTCTCACTCTTGGTAACTTTATCAGCAAGAGCGACAATTCTCTTTAATAGTTTTTCGCATGGCTTCATAGTATCTTCACGCCATGGTTTAGCTTCTACATAATCACCCATGAACATTTGACCAAGTCTAGCAACATCAGCCCCATATTTTTCCACATATATCATAGGGTCAACAGTATTTCCAGCACTTTTACTCATTTTGCTGCCATCGGCTGCTAAAATAATACCCTGTTGTACTCGGCGGTCAAATGGCTCGCTATAAGGAACAAGACCATTATCATAGAGAAATCTATGCCAAAATCTTGCATAGAGAAGATGTCTTGTAACATGCTCGCCGCCACCATTGTAAATATCAACTTTGCCCCAATATTTTAATTTTTCAAAATCGGCAAAAGCCTTGTCATTATGTGGGTCGATATATCTAAGCCAATACCAGCTTGAACCTGCCCAGTTAGGCATAACATCGGTCTCTCGCTTTGCTTTGCCACCACAATGAGGACAAGTGGTATTTACCCAGCTGTCAATTCTAGAAAGAGGACTTTCTCCATCATCTGTAGGATGATATTTTTCCACTTTAGGAAGTGTTACCGGCAATTCTTCTTCTGGAACAGCCACCCAGCCACATTT
>CASDQU010000084.1 GCA_949282835.1 uncultured Bacillota bacterium
TTTCCACGCTATGTACACTCATAGCGCTTCGGCTCTTAAACTTAAAGTAAATTGACTTCGTTCAATTTCTTGTACTTGTCTTTAACTATTTAATTTTCATGGTTCTTGCTCCCTCCTATCCGAGTTAGCTCTATTATATTACCACATCCCTTTCTCAATTGTCAACTCTTTTTTCTATCTTTTTTTATCTTTTTTTACCCTTTTTACGATACGCTATGAGCCGTTGTAGACATATAAACGCAGCCAATTTGAATTTTTTGTCTATTTCAGCATAATCTTAATGATGAAACTATTAAAAAATTTACTTTTATATTAAACAATAAACCTATACATTCTTGTTGTAAGTTTTTTTATTTTTCTTTTAGACAGTTTTAAGTTAATTAACCCAATACAAAAAACCGCTTTAAAAAGCGGTTTTTTTAATCTTTTACATTATATATTCAATTCAATTAATTATTTCCTAGGATTTTTGATATTGGCTTGAGCTGCTGCAAGTCTTGCAATTGGGACTCTGTATGGTGAGCACGATACATAAGTAAGTCCGCTGTTATGGCAGAATTCTACTGATGATGGATCACCACCATGTTCTCCACAGATACCAAGCTTGATATCAGGTCTTGTGCTCTTACCAAGATCGCATGCCATTTTAACAAGTTTACCAACTCCTTTTTGGTCAAGTCTTGCAAATGGATCAGATTCGAAAATCTTCTTAGCATAGTAAACATCAAGGAATTTACCAGCATCATCACGGCTGAAGCCATAAGTCATTTGAGTAAGGTCATTAGTACCGAATGAGAAGAATTCTGCATATTTTGCAACTTCATCAGCAGTTAAAGCAGCACGTGGGATTTCTATCATTGTACCGATCTTGTAAGTAAGAGTTGCGCCTTTTTCTTTAATGATTTCATCAGCTTTGTTTGCAACGATATCTCTAACATATTTAAACTCTTTCCAGTCGCATGTAAGAGGAATCATGATCTCAGGAACTATGTTATATCCCTTTTCCTTATTTACTGCAATAGCTGCTTCAATTACAGCTTGAGTTTGCATCTCAGCGATCTCTGGATAAGTTACAGCGAGTCTAAGACCTCTATGCCCCATCATTGGGTTGAATTCATGAAGATCTGCAACTGTTCTCTTAAGTCTATCGAATGAAATTCCCATCTCTTTTGCAAGAGCTTTGATTTCGCTATCTTCGTGTGGAAGGAATTCATGAAGAGGTGGATCAAGGAATCTGATTGTAACAGGATGGCCTTCCATTGCCTTATAAATTCCGATAAAGTCTTTTCTTTGCATTGGAAGAAGTTTTTTAAGTGCCTTCTTTCTCTCCTCTACTGTTGTAGAAACAATCATCTCTCTTACGGCAGGGATTCTGTCAGCTTCAAAGAACATATGCTCTGTTCTGCAAAGCCCAACGCCTTCTGCGCCAAAGCCGAAAGCTACTTTAGCATCTCGTGGATTGTCGGCATTTGTGCGAACTTTAAGAGCGCGATATTTATCTGCCCACTCCATAATGGTTGCAAACTCACCTACAATCTTAGCAGGCTCTGTCTTAATCTCGCCATCATAAATTTTCCCAGTAGAGCCGTCAAAAGAAATTATATCGCCTTCTTTGTAAGTCTTCTCGCCAAGAGTGAAAGATTTTTCATCTTCTGCAAATTTGATTGAACTGCAGCCTGCAACACATGCAGTACCCATTCCTCTAGCTACAACTGCAGCGTGAGATGTCATACCGCCTCTAGCAGTTAAAATGCCTTGGCTTGCTGCCATTCCTTCAATGTCTTCTGGAGAGGTTTCAAGTCTTACAAGAACAACCTTTTCCTTGTTTGCTCCCATTTCTTTAGCTTTTTCAGCAGTAAAAACAATCTTTCCGCAAGCTGCACCAGGAGAAGCAGGAAGTGCCTCTGCTATAGGTTTTGCTTTTTTAAGAGCAGCATCGTCAAATTGAGGATGTAAAAGCGCGTCAAGCTGTTTTGGATCAATCATCATAACAGCTTCTTTTTCACTAATAAGGCCTTCTTTAACAAGGTCTACCGCAACCTTTAGAGCAGCTTTTGCTGTACGCTTACCATTTCTTGTTTGAAGCATATAAAGTTTGCCTTTTTCAATAGTAAACTCCATATCTTGCATATCTTTATTGTGTTTTTCAAGAGTCTTTGCAATCTTTGCAAATTCTTTGTAAACTTCAGGATTTTGTTTCTCAAGTGTTGAGATTGGAAGTGGAGTTCTAATACCAGCAACAACATCTTCACCTTGAGCATTCATCAAATACTCGCCATAAAGTTTATTTTCACCAGTAGCAGGGTTCCTTGAGAAGGCAACGCCTGTACCAGAGTCTTCGCCCATATTGCCAAATACCATTGACTGAACATTTACCGCTGTACCCCATTCATATGGAATATCATGCATTCTACGATAAACATTTGCTCTGTCATTATCCCAAGATCTAAATACCGCCTTAACAGCTTCAATAAGCTGAATTTTTGGCTCTTGAGGGAATTCTTCGCCTTGAGATTTTTTGTAAAGGTCTTTAAACATCTTGACAATTTCTTTTAAGTCCTCAGCTGTGAGGTCTTTATCAAATTGAACACCCTTTTTCTCTTTAACTTTGTCAAGAATTCTTTCATATTTTGATTTTTCCTGCATCATAACTACATCGCTGAACATTTGAATAAATCTTCTGTATGAGTCATATGCAAATCTAGGATTGCCAGTAAGAGCGCTTAAGCCCTCAACAACCTCATCATTAAGACCAAGATTTAAAATTGTGTCCATCATACCAGGCATAGAAACTCTTGCGCCAGATCTAACAGAAACAAGAAGAGGGTTATTTTTATCTCCAAATTTCTTTCCTGTCATTTTTTCAAGTTCATGCATTTTCTTTTCAATTTGGCTCAAAATATCATCATTGATTTTTCTGCCATCTTGATAATACTGAGTACAAGCCTCAGTTGTAATTGTAAACCCTTGTGGAACAGGCATACCAAGATTGGTCATCTCTGCAAGGTTTGCGCCTTTGCCACCAAAAAGGGCTTTGTTTTTGCCGTCTGCTTCTTTGAATAAGTAAACAAATTTCTTCATAAATTTCTCCTTTTTAAACATCAAATTAAATATAGCATATTAAAAAAAAATATCCAAATAAATTGGATAGTTTTTTTATTTATATTTTAATTTTTTACCCCTTTAAACTTTGATTTGTTCTCTATCCTATATTATATAGAAACGATTAATCATAATAACTTAAGTATACTATAACCTGTTTTCCATTCAAAATTTTTACTTAATATGTGAAAAGCTTGAATTTCACCCTGTCCGCCCAATTTTACACTGCCAAGACGGTCGTACTCTGTTTGCTCTAGAATTTTCAAAGCACTAAATGCACTTTGACTTACATTGTCGCAACATTGTGTTTTACAAGCAGGACAGACAAGCTCTCCAACATCATAATTAAAGTACGCCTTGCTAAGCCTTGCTCCGCAAGAAGAGCAACAATTAGACAAAAAATAATACCCGCTTATTTTAAAATATGTAAGCAAAAATTTATCAATAACATAGTACTTTGCCACTTTGTCGTAACAAAGACATTTTAGAGCTTTCACTATCTCAATAAAAAGAATAGGATTGCTTTCTAATGCGACCTTATTTACAATATCAAGTATTGCACAGGCCTCATAGTATTTTTCAATATCTTTTGATAGATTGTAAAAATTGTCTATAATTTCACATGAAGTAACTATATTAGAAGCGCCATTTTCTACAAGCATATATTCTCCAAAGCAAAATAATTCTTTTGCCGACTTAAGTTTTGCCTTTTCTCCTCTCACTCCTTTAAAAGATACGGCCATTCTGCCTCGCTCTAAAGTATAGAGATTTACAAGCTTGTCCTTCTCTTTTATATTCACACCGCCAAGTACGATGCCTTTTACCTTTGTTGTTGGCATAATAATTCTCTATTTATCCCCTTTCCACATCAAGATTTTGTTCTTTTACAAGACGGTCATATTTTGCAAGGCATTTTATAAACTCGCGGGCATCATTAATCTCTCCAGTTATCTGGAAAATCTCCCACGCATCCAAAAAATCACGCTTTGCTTTTTGTAAGTCTGTTTCCATGGCGCACCTCCTTGTTAGTATTAGTATATACCAAAAATTTTAATTTGAGCAACATTTTTTCAAATTATTTTGCCTTCTTTGTCGACTTATTAAATTAACTAAAAAAGGCCGATATTTGACATAATTTGTCAAACAATCAGCCATTTAAAGCAAAATAAAGATAATAGTGATTATTTAATATCTTTCTCAATTTGTCCGATTTATAATGACAGTGCCTGTCGAGGCATTATCAATGATATTAATAAGTCTTAACCTACAATTAAAAATAGGCAATGGATAATTAAAACCTCCCCAACACTGATTAAAATTAAGATTGCAAGGCATGTTAACTCCTTTTATAGCCCTCTAATTTAAAGTATGACAGTTGGCAGAATTTTGCTAAAAAATAAATTTAATAAAAATAGGAAAATATGTTGACAACGGCCATTTTTTTTGATATATTATGAAAGCATGGAAGTTTAGCTCAGCTGGGAGAGCATCTGCCTTACAAGCAGAGGGTCATAGGTTCGAGCCCTATAACTTCCACCACTTGTGCTTTAAATGGGTTCTATATCACAAGATATAGAGCCTATTTTTATTTTAAGTCAAATTTTTGTCGTCAAAATTGTCGTCAAATTCATAGTAAAGTTTATTGTATATTTTGTATATGTTGTCCTTTGTTACATCATTTTCAAGATATGTGTAAATATTGTTTGTGGTGGTTATATTTGCATGCCCTAAATATTGTTGCCTTTGCTTGTCTTTATAGCCTAAGTAAAAAAGGTTTGTTGCTGTTGTATGTCTTAAGGCATGCAAAGTTTTATTTATATTTAAGTTTTTCAAAATCTCTGTAACTTGTTTTGTCACATAATCACTTGTAAAATTAAAATATGGCTTGCATGTATTGTGTGCTTTTAGGTATTCAATCATATCTCTAGATATTTTAATATCTCTTTGTGCGTTTTGTGTTTTAGTTCCGTTTATATGCAGAATTTGCTTGTCTTCGTCAATATCTTCCATTTTGAAAGATAAGGTTTCATTTCTTCTACTGCCTATGATTAAACTAAAATACATAAATGCCTCTAGTTTATGCCCTTTTATTGCCTTCAAAAGCTTTTCTTGCTCTTTTATTGTAAGTGGTTTTATAATCTCTTTATTGGCTTTTTTAGGCAATTTTAGGGCTGTTGTAGGGTTTATTGATATATATCTATTCGAATATGCATAATTAAAAATAGCTTTTAAATGTTGCATTAAAATTTCTTGCATTCTTCTTTTATCATGGAATTTGTTTATAAATAGCTGAAGGTCTTTAAAAGTTATTTTGTTTATGCTTTTGTTTTGGAAACTAGGTATGATATGTTTGTTTAGTGTGGTATTATAGTTTGCTTTTGCTGAGGCTTTTATATATGGCTCTTTAAAATTGTGATACCATTCTAAAACAATATTTTTAAACAAGCGCATATTTTTAATTGATTTTGTTTTTTGTTTCAGTTCTCTGATTTCGTTTTCAAGTTCTTTTTTAGTTGGTTTGATTATGTATATTCTTTCGTTGTTTATCATTTTAGAATATTCATATCTACCGTCTTTGCGTTTATATACATTTTTCATGTCGTCAACTCCTTTTGTTTTGGTTGACGATTTTTCATTTTGGGAATTGTCTATCAATAAAAAAGGTTTATGATTTTCTTCATAACCTTCAATAGCTACTTGTATTAGCCCTAAATGTTTTTATATATTCGATAAGTTCTTTCATGCTTAACTCCTCTTGGTGTATAGGTTTATTATTCTTTGTTTTTCTTCTTCTGCCGCTTTCAGCCCTATTATATATGCTTCAACTTTCTGACAAGCATATTCTTGTAAATTTTTAATTTCTTCAATGATTTTTAGTTGTGTGTCAGAAAATTGGCTTTTATCAATGAGATAAGGCGTTTCATGTCCGACCAGGTTGTCGATTGTTGTGTGGAAATATTCAGCAAGTTTTTTTAATGTTTCGATATCAGGGTCAGTTCTTCCTGTTTCATATCCACTGTAGCCCGTTTGCGACATATTCAAAAAGTCAGCTACTTCTTTTTGGCTTTTTTTTGCTTGTTGTCTTAGTTCTTTGATTTTCATTTTTTTTACCTCCGTTAAAATTATAACATTTTGTATTAAAGTTTTTCAATATGCCAAAAAAAAATTAAAAAAATATTACAAAATGCGTTATTTTGTTTTGTAATCAATTTGAAATGTGTTATAATTGGCTAGTTTTAATACAAAATGTATTAAGCAACAAAAAAGGAGGTAAACAAAATGATAACAAAGTTTGAGGTTAAACATCATGGTAAGTCGAGGAGATTTGAAAGCTTTGAAGAGGCTATCAAATTTGCCATATCACTTGAAAAACTAGGGTATAAGGTTCAGGTTAATGTAATTACATACAGTCTTTATACAACTATCACAACTCAGCTTTATGAAAGTGGGAGGTGATTATGGATGATAAAGAAGATATTGTTGTAAAAATTGAATTTGTTACAGTTTTTCAAAAAATAGATATCATAAAGGACTTTTTAAAATTTTGCTTGAAGAACAATTATTCAGCAAATGTTGTTTTCGCTTTAATTGATTATGAAAATTTTTTAAAGAAGGAGGCTTTGAAAAATGATAAATAAAGAGGTTTTTGCTTTGTTAAAACATAAAGTTGATACAATAAAAATGACAATGGGCGCTTATTATATGAATTCTGGCAATGAGCTTGGGGCATTTTTGCTTCAAAGAATTGTTGAGATTGAGGTGCTTTTGGAAAATTTAGAGAGTTCAGAAGCTTTTGAAAATCCTAAATTGCTAAAACAAACAATAGCTTTAAACAATTGCTTTAAGCAAAATTTAAACGAAGAATGATAAGCGCGTGAAATTGTCAAGGAAAAGCAGAGAGTGAGGAAGAGTGATATTTGAAAAGTGGGATTATTAAGGGGTGCGCCCCTTAATGACTGCCCCAACAAATATCACATAACGAGGAATAAAAATAAACAAAGAAACGGACTTAAATGCATCAGATACAGAAAGTTCTGTTTTGTTTGCTTTTTTCTTCGAAGAACATGCTTTCAAAAACTTTGCTTTTGACAAAGTAAATTCGCGAAAAACCGAGGCTTTGTCCGGTTTTCGCGATTGAGTGTTCTTACTTGACAATAGTAACACTCAACGGAAAATATTTTGTTTTTGGGGGTTTTATGCCTAAAAAAGATGATCTTAAAACGCGAGAATATTACATAGAAGAATGTTGTCGATTGCGTAACAAATTGAAAAATTGCGAGAATAGAAAATTTGAAAATGAAGTTTATAAATTACGGAAACAATTAAAAGAATTGCGTGAAGGTAAAAAAGAAGATGTTAAAAATAATGAAAAAACAGTTAAATATAGAGATTTGAAACATAAGCTTGAAGAAGAACAATCAAAAAATGATAGGCTTCTTGCTCTTGTTAAAGATTTAAAAACGCAGTTGTTAAACATTGACCTAAAATATCAAAATATAATTTCTGAAAAAGAGAAAATATATAAAAATGATAAGCGTAAAATAAAACTTTTAACTACTTCAATAAATGACTTTGAAGATTTTTTAAAGCAAAGACTATCGCGTATTTTTAACATGGAATATAGAGATATAATTCTTTTTAAAGATAATAATAAAATTTCTACAAAAACAATTCTTTTTGATTTGATAAATATTTTTTTATCATTAAAATTGTTTGAAATAAATTTGGCTGATTATGTTATAGATAGACAAGACCCTGATACACAAACTGACTATGATACTATACTTTTATTTAAACAATGTCATGAATTTTCAATTGCTCTTTTAGATAAGCTTAAATTTGAAAATGAAATAGATTTTCAAAAGTATGATAAAATTATAAAAGCTTTTATACAAAATTTTTTATAAAAATTTTCGACGTCGAAAAAAAATTGCTTGACGTCTTCATTTTGTTAGGTTGATTATATTCTTTTTACTTTATGTGAGCAAAAAACTAGGCTATCTTTTTACTCCTTTATTGGCCTAGTTTTTTTCGTCAAAATTGTCGTCTAAGATAAACACTCAAAATGAAATAGTCGCCTTTGTTTTAAAGCTATTTAGCTTTTAAAAATTTTTTATTTTGCTTTACCTTACAAGCAGAGGGTCATAGGTTCGAGCCCTATAACTTCCACCAAAAAAGAAGACCGAGAGGTCTTTTTTTTATTGCCGCAGGCAAGCCGAGCGGAGCGAGGGGTGGAAGGCTACAAGGTTCTGCAGGATGCAGGTTCTTATAACAAAACCAAAAAAGAAGACCGCGAGGTCTTTTTTTATTGCCGCAGGCAAGCCGAGCGGAGCGAGGGGTGGAAGGCTGCAAGGTTCTGGTGAAGGCAGGTTCTTTTAACTTCCACCACTTGTGTTTTAAATGGGTTCTATATCACAAGATATAGAGCCCGTTTTTATTTTAAGTCAAATTTTTGTCGTCAAAATTGTCGACAGATATATAGTAAAAGGTTAAGAGATAATAGAAAAAATATTATGAAACCTTTCAGGTCTCTATTGAATAAATTGTAATGGGCGTGAAAAGGAGATTATTCTTATGCCTTGCAATTTAAATTTTAATGAGTGCAACTCTTTTATCAACTTTCCAGTGCCTATTTTCAAC
>CASDQU010000085.1 GCA_949282835.1 uncultured Bacillota bacterium
TCTTATAAATATTTATTCTCTTTCTGGGTCATTAAAAATTTCTTTGTCTTGTTTTGCTTCCACTGATTTTACCAAAGTATCAATGTTCTTTTTCATATAATCAAGTCTTGCTTCTTTTAATGGATGCTCTACCTGCAAAGACTCATATTGAGAAATAATCTCTGGCAATGCATCTCTCAAATCTTCTACTGAACTAATATTTTTTGATTGCAAATATGATAGCGCAGCTCTATTATATGCGTCTCTTATTTCTTGATTAGGAATAAATGCGCCATATGCTGTACTTTGCATTTCTCCAACTTCAATTCCCATTTCTTTAAGGAATGGTGCTAAAAACATAAGGTCTTTGGCAACCTCTTCTACGCCTATTAATTCAGTTGGTAAATGCTGAAAAATATTCTTTAGACTCTTTTCTGAATTGCCTCTATCATATTTTTTTGTATTACCTTCTACCCATTTATTATGAATATTAGTTAAAATTTCAATGATTTTATCATATTTTGCGTCTGTTTTTAATTCTTTTTCATATTTTGCTATGCCATTAAGTGCTGCAATAATAGAATCATTTGCATATACTGATTTGTCTAATTCTTCATAAACAGCGCGTTCATTTCCATTAAATTTACTATAAAGCTCTTGAATGATTTCCTCAGCCTCTTCCCTGCTTTTTCCATTCCATGCAATCATTGCATACATTTGTGCTTGAAGTTCTGGTGTGATTTTATATTTCATAATTACCTCCGTTTGTTATATTATAGCACTAACACAAACGAAAGTCAACTTCTAATTTTTATTTTTTTATATTTTGTGCCAAAACATAAGGATTGGTTGGAACACCTTGAGATGGAAGCTCCACTAACAAGGCATCCTCGCCAATTTTTACAACGCAGCCATATGGAATAAAAAGCTGGTCGGCATTTTTAAATAAATTCCACCCCGTCCGCTCGGCTGGCACGATAAACCCAAGCACTCTAGCGCTGCCAAGGTCAAAAACCATATCTGTGATATGTCCTAGCCTTCTTCCATCTAAAATATTTACCACTTCCTTGCATCGAAGCTCTAAAAATGTACTTTCCACAGTTTAAGATATGAGCTATTTCGTCAAAAAATTACAAATTACACCAAAAACTCTTTTATCACTTTGAGTGCATTTTTTTCAAGTCTTGAGACTTGAGCTTGGCTTATACCTATTTCCTCACTGACCTCTGTTTGCGTCTTTCCTACATAATATCTCATTAAAAGAATTTCTCTTTCTCTATCTGAAAGAGTTTTAATTGCGTCTTTTATAGAAATATTTTCATAGATATTTTCATCGGTATGTTTTTCATCTGCAATTTGGTCAAGTAGATGAATGGTGTCGCTACCATCAGTATAAACAGGCTCACTTAAAGATATGGTATCGCTTATAGCATCAAGTGCAAAGGTAACAACAATAGGCGACATATCAATAGCTTTTGCTATCTCTTCTATGGTAGGCTCATAATGACAATTTTTTGACAGCATTTCTTTTGCCTGCAAAGCTTTATAGGCTATATCTCGCATAGAACGCGAAACTCTAATTGAATTATTGTCACGAAGATATCGCCTTATCTCTCCAACTATCATAGGAACAGCATAGGTAGAAAATTTAACATTCAAATTTTCATCAAAATTGTCGATAGCTTTCATAAGTCCAACGCAGCCCACCTGAAACATATCATCAGCTTTATCTCCTCGTCCGCCAAAGCGATGAACGACAGACAGCACAAGTCTAAGGTTTGCAACTACAAAATATTCTCTAGCTTTTTCATCGCCCTTTTTGACTTTTTTCATAAGTTCAACCATGTCACTATTCTTAAGTTTAGGAAGTTTTGAAGTGTCAACTCCACAAATATTGACTTTTGAAGACATACCACCCTCCAATATGGTATATCTTTTGCATTGTTAAAAATTAATATACTGCCTCGACAAAATAGGACAAAAGATTTAAATAGACATTTGTCTTTCAAGTTCTATTCTCATATCACTTAAAATTCTTTTTTCAAGTCTTGAAATATAACTTTGACTTATTCCAAGCTTAAGAGCGACCTCTCTTTGAGTGAGTTCTTCATGCCCCATCAACCCATAGCGCAGTATCATTATTTGCCTTTCTCTACTATTTAATTTTGAAATAAATTGAAAGATTAATTGCTTTTCGGCTGGAGCATCAACAGCTTGCATTATTACATCTTCTTCGCATGGCAAAATATCTGCAAGTACAAGTTGGTTACCATCGCCATCTTCACAAAGAGGCTTATCAAGACTGACATCATTCTTAATCTTGCCAATCTTGCGTATTTGCATTAAAATCTCATTTTCAATACACCTAGAAGCATAGGTAGCAAGTCTAATATTCTTATCTACTTTGAAAGTTTTTACCGCTTTAATAAGCCCAATCGCGCCAGTAGAAATCAAATCTTCAAACTCAATGCCACTTGAATCAAACTTTTTAGCTATATAAGCGACCAGTCGCAAATTGTGTTCTATCAGTTTCTCGGTGGCAGAAAGGTCGCCTTTTTCTTTTTTTAATAATAGTTCTTGCTCTTCAGCACTGTCAAGAGGGGGCAAAAACTCTTCATTGCCGCAGACATAACAGACAATATTTTTAACATCAAGCAGATTTTTTCTATGAAAAAGATTGTATAAAAACAAACGAATTTTAAAAATTAAATGTTGCATAATACCTCCTAAACCAACTCACTATGTAACAAAATCTTTTTGCCAAAACTTTTATCAAATCCAGAAAAAGATAATCCTATTGCTACATTTTTAAAAGACTTTTCTTCTTCTCCTACCAAAAGCTCATCGATAGTAAAAACAAGCATGCTTGTCCCGCTCCCTATACTATTAATTTTTATGTAATGACCATTTTTAATAGAACAATTTTCTGTTTTTTTTGTAAATGCGCTAAGAAAGGAAATATTGCTATAAAGTTTATGGAAGACATCAAAGGTGACAAGCATGATTGGCTTTTTGGTTATAGTGTCATATAGCATATTGCCAGTATCTAAAAATGCCTCTTCTTGCAATACTTTGCCGCCATCTTTTATAATCACTTTGAAACTAAAATTATCAATCTTATTGCGTCTTTGCTGGTGTAATAAAATCATTTTAGCTATTGTGTAAATCACTGCGCCTACTATTGCCACTACAAAAAGCGGAAACTGACCGATAGCACTTTGCAGGGCATAACTTGCACCGCCGAATAGAAAAGTTATAAGAGTGACTACAGCGCAAATTACAAAAAATCGCTTCCATGAGGTAAACTTAAAAGTCAAACTACTTAAAAGAAAACAGGTAAATACCTCTAGCAAAATTTTTGAATAGAATGGAAGAGCAAACAAAGGCGATATAATGGCAATTATTGCGCCTAATGCCGCCCATAACACAAATAGCCTCGCCCTTTCTTTAAGCACCGCTGCGCTAAGGTTTAAGATTAGCGAATTTAAAAAAATATTGATAATTAAAGACAGCTCTATTTCTATTCTCATTTCCCCTCTTTATCTTTTAAATTAAAAAATTAAAAGTCAAAGGATTGGTTGCTTATTTAAAGCCTAAAAATAGTTTAAAATATTTTCAAAAAATTGTAGTTATACTTTCTTGGCGAATTTTCTTATAATTTGAAAAAAAGAGGCGCAAAAACAAGTTCTGCGCCGCTAAACAAACTGTATAAAAATAAAAAGAGGCTTTAAACCCCTTCTTAAATTTCCTTCTCTTGAAAATCCCCTCTCTTATTCAATTCTTCTCTTATAAGCCTCAGTTCATCTAAGAGTTTTTCATTTGATTTTGCCCTTTGGTTTGCTAGTTCCCTTTGCAAATTGTCACCAGCTTTCTTTTTATCAAAAATGCCGCCCTTAAAAGTCAAGCTTTCTTTCAAAAGACTTTGCCCCTCTTTTATTGGCTTGTCCAAACCTAACCCCGTGGCAAAACAATCTGTTATTTTCCAAACTACATCTATAACAGTTTTTAAAATTCCCATTATTTTTCCTTAAAGCTTGTTATTTTCATATTTATTATAACACATTTTCTAAAAATAATCAAGATTAAATATTTTTCAATAAAAAAATCTCCTTTTGCAGGAGATTAGTTTACTTTTTATTTTTTCTTAATTTTTCAATCCAAGGTGGAACATTTGAATTTTTGAGGTCAACTCTTGAAGAGCCAAGTTCGTCAGCCTTTCTCTCAACCGAAATATCAGGTTTTGACATTTCTTCTTCTCTTTCTTTTTGAACATAATTTGAGAACATGCTTCTAGCAGAGAAGGCAGGTTTATTCTGTCCCATATTGCCTATCGACCTTGCGCCAGCAATTTCTTCATTTTTAGGTTGTTTTTCTTCGTTTGGATTAGGGAAGCCTGTAGCAATCAAAGTGATTTCAACTTCGTCATGCATATTTTCATCAATGCTTGTCCCTAAAATAATATTACAATCTTTATCAACAACCTCTCTTACAAGAGCGGCAGCTTCGCTCAAATCGTCTTGAGTGAGGTCATTGCCACCTTTTATATTGATAAGTAGTCCTGTAGCTCCTTCTATAGTAGTTTCAAGCAAAGGACTTGCAACCGCTTGCTTAACGGCATCCAAAGCTTTATTATCGCCTGTGCCATAACCAATACCCATATGAGCCAATCCCTTA
This sequence comes from uncultured Bacillota bacterium, assembly GCA_949282835.1. Classification (GTDB taxonomy): domain Bacteria; phylum Bacillota; class Clostridia; order Christensenellales; family UBA1242; genus Caccovivens. The sequence goes on from CASDQU010000085.1 coordinate 4,654, forward strand.
TCTTTCATAATAGTGGTAACATCGGCAAAGTCAAGATTGATAAGCCCAGGATAAACGATAAGATCGCTTATACCTTGTACGCCCTGTCTTAAAACATCATCGGCAAATCTAAAAGATTCTGCCAAAGGAGTTTTCTTTGGAACAATTTCAAGGAGTTTTTCATTTGGAATAACCACCAAAGCGTCCACATATTTTCTTAATTTTTCAAGCCCTTCTTCAGCATTTTTTGCTCTGATAGGACCTTCAAAACTGAAAGGTTTTGTAATGACAGCAATAGTAAGAATGCCAAGTTCTTTGGCAATTTGTGCAATAACAGGAGCAGCTCCCGTACCTGTACCGCCACCCATGCCAGCTGTGATAAACAAAAGGTTTGTCCCTTTAAGCATTTCAGTAATAGAAGATTTACTTTCTTCAGCGGCTTTCTGTCCTATTTCAGGTCTAGCTCCAGCCCCAAGCCCACCTGTAAGGCGCTCACCAATTTGAAGTCTAGTTTCAGCCTTGCTTACCAAAAGTGTCTGTTGGTCGGTATTAACTGCCACAAACTCAGCAGAAGTAACACCTGCATCAATCATACGATTGACAGCATTATTACCACCGCCACCAACTCCAAGCACCTTAATTTTTGCTATAGAAGTAATTCTATTATCATTCATAATTTTTCTCCTTGACCATTAATTTATCTTATTGTACAACTTTTTGAATAAATTTGCAATCGTTTCTATAAAAATTTTTTACTAAATGTATAAAATCGGGCTTTTATACAAAAATTTTGCATATTTATACATTTTCATTATAGCTACTTTTTCTCAAAATTTCAAGATAATTTTAAAATTTTATATATTTTTTTATAATTTGCTATTCTTCTTCCTTCAACGCTGCATTAACAAGCGACAATATTGAGGCATATTCTGGTTTATCTTTGCCCGGAAGAGGTGGCAAGCCATAGCTTATATTTCTGCCTAGGCATTTGGCTAGGTAATCTCTTCCTCCTTTAATTTTGCTTATTCCCGCGCCCGTTAAGAAGATTGGAAGATATGTAATATACTCGTTAGTGCTAAGTTGAACACATTTGCTAATCACCTGACTAAGTTCTTCAATGCGATAGCCAACAACCTCATTTACATTGTTAAGTGAAATTCTAATTATCTTTCCACTGTCAGCGGTCAGCTCATAACAATCACTTTGCTTTCCTTTAAGCGATAAAACAATCTGCCTTTTAAGCCTATCTGCTTCGCCCATTGTCAAATCAAAAGCCTCTGCTAGGTCATTAGTTACAAAGCCTCCCCCTCTTGAGAAACTTGTTAAAGCATATAAAGCGTCACCTTTGACAAAAGCTATACTTGTTGTAAGGTCGCCCGCATCCACAATTAAAGATAAATCTTCTCTCTTCTCTTTAGGCAATAAGAAGAGGGCTTGATTTAATGGGTCTGAAAGATATTCCACCTGGTTAAATCCTAGACCTGCCACAATAGAATTGAATAAATCTACAAAATCTCTCTTAACATATATAACTGAAAGTTTGCCACTTATCGACATGGCACTTTCACCAATAGGATTTGAGACGCCTCGTCCATCATCTAATAGATATGAAATGGCATTGACAGATACCACTTCCACATCTACATGTTTTGCCTTTTCGCCAGCCATATAGAATAAAGAGTCGATATCTTGTTTTTTAATTTTTCTTTTGTCGCTAAAATTTATAGTAACATCTGTTCTTGTAACTGAAGAAAATTCTGCAGGTACAGAAATATATATTTTATCAATCTTTTTGTTGCCATCAACATCAAACTCATTGATAATCTGCTCAAAGAGAGAGGCAATCTTTTCCTGATTTAAAAACTTGCCCTCATAAAACCCATCATAATCAATCTCTTTGAAGGCTTTTATAATAAAAGTATTGTTAAGCCCTTTGCCTGCAAGCATTGCACGCAACTTAGAAGAGCCAATATCAACTACAAAAACAAATTTATCTTTTAACATATGCACCTTTAAACAAATATTCTTAATTAATTTTAACTCAATTATCGCTATTTGTCAACTTAACTATATTAAAATAACAATCATTTTCATCATGCTGAGAATAATCATAATAATTATCAATTAAAATGGCGGCATTCTTTAAGTTTTCTTCACTTAAAATCACCTCTTGCCCGTCTATTTTGACAGTTTGTCCAATATAGGTGTAAATTTGGCTATAAACATCATAGAAAAGGCTGATTTTGCTATCAAGTCCATACCCGCAATTTTTTATAATATACTGCTGCCCGTCATAAAGCAAAAAAGTTACAGCGGGCTGATAAGTCAATAAAACCTCATCATAAATTTGAGAAAAGCTTATCTTTTTTATAATAGTTTGCATACTGCTAAGAGGTCGATTGCTTTTGAGTGAGCTATTGTAAATGTCATAATAGCCTGTTATTGCTATTTCCCTTCCTACAGTAATGTCATCTTCAATTTCTACTCCTTCTAATAAAATAGGGCTATTTTGAGAAGAGGTAAAATCGCTTGCAATTCTAAGCACTTTAAACTCATTATCACAAATTATATAGTTTTCATTATGATATAAAGCATAAACTTCTTGCCGCTCGGCAATGTGAATTACAAAGGTGGAAGGAAAAACTGTCTCTATATTTATAACTTTGATTTTTGGATAAGCTTTTTCTATATTTTCTATATATTTCTTTTTGCCATGAAAAAAAACAGAGCCTTTATAGGCAAAATCGCCACTATCAATTAATTGCTGTTCATCCACTTCCACTGAAAAACTTGTCTTATAATTTACCTTGACCTCTTTTAAGGAAAAGAGTGTAAAAGATAGTAGAACCAAAAGTCCTATTACAAATACAGTGACACTAATTGCTATTATCCAACCCTTTTTCACATCTTATCCTTTTAATAGAAGCGCCAAGACTTGTTAGCTTATCTTCTAAATGGTGGTAGCCTCTGTCAATATACTCAATATTGTTGACGGTTGTATATCCTTCTGCCGCAAGCGCCGCCAAAACTAAGGCCGCACCCCCTCTTAAGTCGGGGCTTTTGACATCTGCACCATAAATCTTCTTTTTCCCGCAAATGACACATATGCCATTTTTGCAGCGAATATCTCCACCCATCTTTAAAAGCTCACCTACATGTTTAAATCTAGCTTCAAAAAGATTTTCACAAATTAGGCTATAGCCTTCACTTATACAAGCAAGAGCCATCATAGGCGCTTGCAGGTCTGTAGGAAAACCTGGATAGACAGCGGTTTCAACCTCTAAAAAAGATTTTGGTCTATGGTTACTTTTCAAGATTATTTTATCATCATAGCACTTTATTTTGCAAGTGGTTTTCATAAGTTTTGTTAAAAGTGCGTGATTATGGCAAGACAATGCGCCGTCTAGCTCAATTTCTCCTTGACACATTGCGCCAGCTATTAATAATGTACCGCTTTCAATTCGGTCGGGTATCACCTTATATTCACATCCATGCAAACTTTTAACCCCCTCAATAGCAATCACATTGCTGCCAGCTCCTGTGATTTTAGCTCCGCACGAATTTAAAAAATTTTGCAAATCGACAATTTCTGGCTCTCTAGCGGGATTAAAAATTCGTGATTGCCCTTCAATAAAAACAGACATCATCATGATATTCTCTGTCGCTCCAACTGAAGGAAAAGAAAGCATGACATCGCCTGAAGAAAGTTTACCGCCGTCTACATATATGTATCCATTTTTATCAATTACCTTAGCGCCAAGTTGTCTTAGCCCTGCAAGATGTATATCAATAGGTCTAAGTCCTATATCACAGCCGCCAGGATAGGCAACTTTAGCCCTTCCCATTCTTGCCGAAATAGGCCCTAAAGTGAAAATTGAAGACCTCACCACTCTAGCCATCTCGTCTGGCACATCTAAAGCTGACAGCATAGAGCAGTCTATCAATAAATCTTCGCCCTTCCACTCAATTTTAGCTCCAAGATGCGACAAGATTTTTGTCATTGCGACCACATCGCTATATCTTGGCACATCTTTTAAAAGTATCTCGCCCTTTACCAAAATAGAAGCGGCAAGCACTGGCAAAAGAGAATTTTTGGCGCTATCAATTTTGACGCCTCCATAAAGAGGATTTCCGCCCACAATATAAAAACTTTCCATATAAAAATTATATGAAATATCTTTTTTTAGTGACAAAGCAAAATAATTTAAAAAATATTAAAAAATAAAATATATATTAAAAATTTAAAAATATATTAAAAAAATACAAGAATTTTGTCAAAATTAATTAATTTTCTTTTTTTTATTATTTTTTTCTAAATATTTTTTTAATTTATCTATATTTAAAATTTTAACATCTTCTTTGCTTTGTCTTAAAATATTTAAACAAATTCCAATTCCCGCCATAAAAACCATAACCGATGTACCACCGCTGGAAATGAAAGGAAGAGGTAGCCCTGTCGGCGGAATTGAGCCTGTGACCACTGCAATATTTAAAAGCGTTTGTACTCCAATTATAAAAGCAACTCCACTTGCAAGCATAGTGCCAAATCTATCTTTAGCAGACAATGCTATCTTAATGAGCTTTATAATTAAAAATAAAAATACACTCATTAAAATTACCAGTCCTATAAATCCCACCTCTTCTCCAATAATTGAGAGAATAAAATCAGACTCGGCAAATGGCAAAAAGAGATATTTTTGTCTTGAGCTAAACAGCCCTACTCCAAACCAGCCTCCATCACCTAAAGAATATAGAGATTGTATCAGTTGAAAGCCCTCGCCTTGTGGCGATGCCCAAGGGTCAATGAAAGCTAATAGCCTTTTTAACCGATAAGGCTCTAAAATTATCAGTAACGGCACTACTGCCGCAGCTGGAATTGAGAACATTAAAGTATGCTTTTTGCTCATACCCCCAATGATGAGCATAAAAAGAGTGACAAAGGCAATGCACATGGTAACGCTCATTGAAGGTTCAAGCATGATTAAAAGGCAGGTAATTCCACCTACAATCAAAACTGGCAAAAGGCCTTTAAAAGTTTTTACTTTGTCATAGTTGTCAGACATATATGCAGCAATAAATATAACTAAAGCAAACTTGGCTATCTCAGACGGCTGAATGGAAAAACCAAGAATTGATACCCAGCGTTTTGCACCATAACTTTCCACTCCAAGCCCTGGAACAAAGACGAGTAAAAGGAGCAGAAAGGTTATTCCGATTATCCACCATTTGTACTTTTTTAATAAATGGTAATCAAAAAACATAAAGAAAATCATGGCAAAAATACCCATGATAACACCAATTATTTGTTTAAAAAGGAAAAAATATTTGTTGCCATAGTGATATTGTGCACTATAAAAGCTGGCACTATAAACCATCAGGCAGCCAAAAAACACCAGCGTCAAGACCAAACAAATTATGACAAATATATCATTACGACATTTCGATTTTTGGATAGCTTTCAAACATTATCTCCTTAAAAATTTCTCCTCTTGCGGCATATGAGGCAAATTCGTCAAAGCTTGCGCAAGCTGGCGCTAGTAAAATTTTCTGTCCACTTCTTGCCCTCTCTTTTGCATAAGCGGCTGCCTCTTTCATAGAAGAAAACACCTCACATGTATAACCATATTTCATGGCGCAATCTGCTATTTCTTGTCCGCACTGTCCAAAACAAATTATCTCTTCATAATCATAACCCTTATTAAAAAGTTGGTCGAATTTGCAATCTTTATTTTCTCCTCCAAATAAAACTACCAAATTTTTATCACCGAGTGAATTTATAGAGGCTAGAGAAGCGGCGGTATTTGTGGCTTTTGAATCGTCAAAAACCTCTGCTCCTTTCACTTGACCAAGCCATTCCAGTCTATGAGCTGGCGCTTTAAATTCGATAATAGCCTTTTTAATTAAAGGTGGCTTTATTTTGCACTTACAAGCAATAGCCACACTTGCTAAGACATTTTCTAAATTTTTTTCTCCAAAAAGAGGAATATCATTTAAAGAGATAATTTTTATTTTGTTAAAATAAATGGCATTATTTTTCACAAAAACTCCCTTATTTAATAATTTTTTTGAGAAAAATAACACTTTTTTATTATCTTGGCAAAAACTTCTAGTTATTTCATCATCTAAATTTAATACTATTTTTTGACTTCTTTTTTTGGAAATTATCTTTTGCTTTACTCTAATATACTCTTCCATACTGCCATGTCTATCTAAATGGTCGGCAGTTATATTTGTAACGCAACATAAATCGCTTGCAAAATACCGGCTGCCTTCAAGCTGAAAATTGCTAACCTCACAAATTGCATAGCTATTTTTAGTATCATATAAGGCAACACTAGACAACGGCAAGCCAATATTGCCACAAACAAAAGTCCTTTTGCCTGCCTTTTTAAAAATATCTCCACAAAGTGAGGTTACTGTAGTTTTGCCATTAGTGCCAGTTATAGCTATAATTTGACCTTGAAAATATAGATAACCAAGGTCAAGTTCGCTAATAATTGGCGTCTTTTCAATTAAAAAATGAGATACAATGGCATTGCCAAGTATCTTGACGCCAGGACTTAAAACGACCAAATTATATTTCTTTTTCATGGGCTCTTTTTCAAAATTAAAATAGCCACAAAATCTCTTTTCATCGTCATAAATACTGACAATCGCGCCCTTTTCATAGAGCAACTTACATGCGGCCTGACCGCTTATTCCCATGCCATATACTAAAACTCTTTTCCCTTTTAACTTCATATAACTCCTGTGACAGCCATATATCCAATTAGGCAAGCTAGACCACAAACTAGCGTTATTAATATATATACTATCACAATCCTGTTTTCATGCACGCCTTGCTGCTCAAAATGATGGTGAAGAGGCGCCATTTTGAAAATTCTTTTATGGGTCTTTTTGTAATAGCCCACCTGCAAAATATCTGATAAGGCGGTAAGCACATATAAAATGCCTATAAGTGGAAGAATAAGCTCCAGTCCACTCATTGTAGCAAGCGAGGCTATAAGTCCGCCAAGAGCAAGCGAGCCGGTATCGCCCATAAATATTTTTGCAGGAAAACCATTGAAAAACAAAAAACCTAAAAGTGCTCCAACAAAAGCAAATGATATCACCGCATAATTATTAAAACCTGTAAGCGCCAAAATTGCCCCAAAAAATAAGAGGTAAATTCCGCTCACACCGCTAGCAAGACCATCTAGCCCATCCAGCAAATTGACTGAGTTTGTCACTGCCACATAGAAGACTACTATAAAAGGTATGATAAATAAACCAAGATTTAATTTTAGCCCAAAAAAGTCAAGCTGACAGCCAAGCTTAAAAAAAACAAAAAAGGCTATAATTAAAGATATGGCAACTTGTCCAATAATTTTTTGATATGGCTTTAGCCCTTCATTTTTATGAAATTTTATCTTGATATAATCATCTAAAAATCCTAATAATCCATAGCCTAGCATGGTAAGTAATATAAGAATGGGTAAATAAAAATCACCTCTAATAAAAATCAAACTTGAAACTATTCCCGATAGAATAAATATAAATCCGCCCATGGTAGGCGTTCCACTTTTTCCGACATGCTTGTCCACATAATGCAGTATAGTTTGTGAAATATGAAATTTTCTGCATAGTTTTAGAATTGGCAGTCCTATTATAATCGCAATAGCAAGTCCAGCCAGCCCTGCTAAAAGATAATTAAGCATAATCTTCTCCTTAACTTTATGATATTAAAAAAAAGATTATATATTCTAAATCACTCTAATTTAAACAAAAAATGCCCTAGAAAGGGCAAATTATTCTTGAATTTTATCTGTAAAATCTGTTAAATAATTTTTAGTGCAAAATTTATAAACTTCATCAAAATCATTATATGGATATTTAATTCCCCCTCTGTCCTGATACTTTTCTGCTCCCTTGCCAGCAATAACAATAGTTTCTCCATTATTAAAATGAGAAAGAGCGTACTCTATCGCCTTACTTCTATCTTCTATTACAAGGCATTTTTTATCTATGCCAACCTTTATATCGTCTATAATTTGATAAGGGTTCTCCAGCCTAGGATTGTCGCTTGTTAAAATCACAAAATCGGCATTGCTTGAGGCGATTTTTCCCATAATTGGTCTTTTTTGTTTGTCTCTATTCCCGCCACAACCAAATATCGCTACCACTTTGCTGTCCTTGCCTATTTCTTTGGCAGTTTTTAACACCTTTTCAAGTCCGTCTGGAGTATGAGCATAGTCTATAACTACATTTGAGTTTTTTAATCGTATAATATTAAACCTGCCCTCTACCGGATTTAATGATGCCAAACCTTTGACTATTTTCTCATCTTCCACATTCAAAAGTTTGCAAATGGCTATAGTTGCAAGAGCATTTGCAACATTGTATTCGCCTGCCAAGTTGATTTTAAAATGCCCTTTATTGGCCAAAAATTCACAGTCAAACTCGCTCCCTTCAAACGATTTGACTATTTGAGATGAGGTTATATCAGCCTTTTCTTTGATTGAATAGCTATAGGCTGGGATTTGACATTCCGCCAAAAACAATTTCCCATATAAATCATCTTTGCAAATAAGAGCAGTTTTGCATCTATCTTTCTCAAACAGTTTAAATTTTGCTGCTGCATAACTGTCCATATTTTCAAAAAAGTCCAAATGGTCTTCTGTGATATTAGTTAATACCCCTATATCAAACTTAATGCCGTCAAGTTTGCTCAGGCTAAGCGCATGCGCTGACGCCTCCATCACGACATAGTCACAGCCCTTTTCTTTTATAGATTTAAAAAGACTATGGAGCATATATGGATCGGGAGTGGTCAGCCCTGTATCAATAATTTCATCTCCAATTTTAGCTCCAAGAGTGCCAATAATGCCCACCTTCAAACCTGCAAATTTCAAAAGTTCTCCTGTGATATTTGCTATGGTAGTTTTCCCATTTGTCCCTGTAATTGCAACTATTTTCAACTGGTCACAGCACCTTCCAAAGAAGTTTTTGCAAATCTTGGCATAACAAGACCTTGCATTATCAACTTTCAAAATCTTTTCTCCATAAATCTGGTCGCTTATAACAAAAGCCGCCCCTCTGTCTAAAGCGCTTTTAATATAATCATTACCATTGAAGTTGCTCCCTCTTAGAGCGACAAAAATATCTCCCTCTTCTATCTTTTTGTCATTAATTTTTATATCTTTTATTTCTAAATTGGAAAATTTTTCATCTATGTCTGCCACATCTTTGAATAAATCTTTAAGTCGCATATCTCCTCCTAAATACTGCCTTAGAAACTTTACATAGATAAAATATTCTTTTAAAACTAAAAGAGTGTCAAAGATATTTGAGATTTTTTAGCAATTATTGTCTATCTTTTATATTTATAGTGACTTTCTAGCTCTATAAATTTTTTTATAGCCTCACTGCTGAATTGATAAACTACCTCTCTTTCATTTTCCTTTTTTAATAAAGCCTCATTAATTAAAGTGGAAAGAAGGTCATCAAAACTTGTATCAAACATATTGCAAGAAAGAGAACCCGGAATGCTATTAAGTTCATTGACATAGAGCTTGTTTTCCCTTTCATCTAAAAGAAAATCTACCCTTACCACACCATCACAAAGCAGCGCTTTATAGGCATTTTGTGCGCTTTTTTTAATTCTCTCATTGAGCGTGCTACTAATCTTGATAGTCTTCGGCTTACTGGTGGTCAAATATTTGTCATTAAAAGAATAGATGACTTTTTTATCAATTTCTCGCACACTACTGGTCAATAATTTTTGTCCTATCTTTATAACAGCGCAGCAAAACTCTCTTGCATTTGCAATATACTGCTCAACAATAATTTTGTTATCATATTGAAAAGCTTCTTCAATATAACTTTCAAGCCTTGTCTCTTCTTCACATATGTTCACCCCTACACTACTGCCTAAACTTGCTGGTTTTATAACGCAAGGCAGCTTTAATTTGTCTTTGATTTTATGCAAAATATCAATCTTTTTTTCCTTATATTCGCACTTGTCAAAATGTAAATATGCTGGTGTGCAAATCTTAGCATCTTTTAACATGACTTTTGTTAAAACTTTATCCATACATAAGGCGCTAGAGGCTATGCCGCATGAAGTGTAGGGTATGCCAGCATGCATAAGCAAGCCTTGCAAAGCGCCATCTTCGCCACCATGCCCATGATTACATAAAAGAGCACAGTCAATTTTTACCTTTTCTTTAATTTTGTTTTTAGATAGTTTTAAAAGATAACCTTTGCCCATTTCAAAAGTTACAAATTGGCAATCTGACAATTTAAAATTTAAAAAGCTTTGACTTTTAGTCAGTTTTTTACCGGTTACAAATTGACCATTTGGCAAAATATATATTGGCACAATATTATAATCTTTAAGTCCACGCATGGCTTGCATGGCTGTAATTATAGAAATATCATGTTCCACGCTTTTACCACCAAAAAATACGGCTATATTTAACATTTTTTAACTCCTTATTTATAATTATCTGGCAAATCATTTTCAAATAGAATAATGCAGCCTTTTATCATCAATCTTTCAAGAATTTCCTTTTGTTTTTTTCGTGTGGCGGCAAAGAAAATCTTGTCTCGCTGAAAATTATGAGAAATTGCGCCAGAAAGAAGATAATTTTTGTTTATTTCATTCATAATTATGATATAGTCAGCGACATCTGCAATCTTTCCGCCTAGAGAAAAATTGATTTCGCTTTGCTTGTAACCCATTTCAACAAGTCCTGGCGTTATAACTATCTTTACTCCATCAAATTTGTCAAGGACATTGAGCGCTTCCGAAAAACCTATTTCGTTGCTATTATAAGAGTCGTCCAAGATAGTACAATAATTATTTTTTATAATCTCCAGCCGATGAGGGGTGGTATCAAGTTTTTTAACTGCGTCTACTATATCTTGGATAGATATGCCAAGCTTATATGCAAGTGCTGAAGCGGTGACAATATTATCTATATTAAATTTGCCAAGAAGTTTTGTGCTTAAAGGTATTACTTTGCCATCAAGTACAAGCTCAAACCTAGAGCCTTCTATGCCAACATTGATATTTCTTGCATATGCAAAACTTCCTTCTTCGCATGTTAAATATTTTTCACCGCTAAATCTATTATATAATCGTTTGCTAGAAGGGCTATCTCCATTGAAGACTATAAAACCGTCTTTATCAATACCATTAGTTAATTCATATTTGGTATCTTCTATTGTTTGTAGATTTTTAAAGGTGTCAAGATGCATTGCTCCAATCGAAGTTATTATTCCATACTTTGGCTTTACAAGTTTGGTCAAAACTTCGATATCGCCTTTATGTCTTGCTCCCATTTCAGCAATAAATACATCATGGTCATCAAGATGATTTAAAATTGTCTTAGTAATTCCCATCTCTGTATTATAATTTTTAGGGGTAGTCAAAACTTTGTATTGTTTTTCTAGCATGGCACAAAGTATATTTTTTGTGGAAGTTTTGCCATAACTGCCAGTTATACCAATTTTGATTATACTCAATTTATTAAGCTTAACTTTCGCCCGGTGAATATAACCTTTTTTAATCAAATTTTCAAGTGGCAGCATTAAATAATGACAAATAGCTATTAAAATGGCTGCAAAAATATAAATTATTAGACAATCAAGCGCTTTAAGAAAGGGGCTGTGAACAAAAATATTGATAATGCTAAAAAGGGCGGTCGAAACAATAAATAGGCAGATTAGAAACCTTATCATGCGTTTGGTAAAAACCAATTTGTTTTTTCGCCCAAAAGAAAGCTTAAATTCAACCGCTTCTTTAAGAAAAATTTTGATGTTATAACCATCTAATTGATAGCTTTTAATAAAGAAATAACTCCAAGCTAAAAACAATATCTCACATATACATATGCACACATAAATCATCCATGCTCCTCCCAAAAGTTTTCAATTTCGCTATAAACTTTAAGCGGTTTATCTAAAAAGGTGTAATGACCAGCATTTTTCACTATACATAGCTTGGAATTTTTAATATTACGATTTAAACGACTAGCCATATAGAGGGGTGTCTCTTTGTCATTTTCGCCCCAAATTAAAAGGCAAGGGCAAGCTATCTTTTTGCTATATTGTTCAAGATAGGTTGAAACAATGCTGACAAAAATTTTCTTCATATTTGGCGACAAGGCAAGGTAGTCACTTGAGCCCATAAGCGCAGTACTTAAGCCTAGATATCTATAAAGTTTGTATTTAATAATCTTAATGTGATAGGAGAGGGTGTGCCTTGGCTTCATCCCTGCGCTGCCAATTAATATGCAGGTATGCACAAATGAACATTTGACTGCCGATAAAATTATAGCAATTCGGCCGCCAAAAGAATGGCCTATTAGGTCACAGCTTTCTATGTCAAGATGTTCACATAAACTCATGAGCATTCCAACATATGTGAAGATATTCCAATCTTTCAAATTCTTTTCGCTCTTGCCAAATGGAGGCAAATCAATCACTAAAAATGAACGACTAGGAAAGGCATCAATTAAATTTTTAAAAATGGAAGAGTCGCATCCCCAGCCATGCAATAGAATGGTCGGCGACCGCGACTTGCCATGATAATATCTATAAAAAATTTTGCTATCGTTGTAATTGAAGACCATATATTTTTTTATGAAAACTTTTCACTCATGTTGCAACTTAAAATGATATTTTATACCCTGCCCTATTTTTATTTTTAAAATATCTTAGTTGCCAGCTGTTTTTAATACTGAAATTTATTTCAATCTATACTCATACAAAGTTATATTAAAAAATATAGACAATCTTATATCATCTAAAAAAGTTTGCCATTAAATTTACAAAGACTGTCATTTTTATGCCAAAAGACCACAAATTTTAGTAAAACAAAGAAAATTTTTATGAAAATTGCTTAAAATATTTTGTGTTTTATAAAAAAAATTGTAGAATATACTTAAGTCATTTGACTAATTTTAACTAAAAGGCAGGTATAAAATCTTGAAAATTACTGATGTACGTATTAGACTTAAAGATGAAACAAAATTAAAAGGAGTTGCTTCAATCACTATTGATGAATGTTTTGTAATTCATGATATCAAAGTTATTGCTGGCAAGGAAGGACTATTTATCTCTATGCCAAGCAAAAAAACTGCAGATGGTGAACATAAGGATATAGCTCATCCAATAAACACTCAGACTAGAGAGGAAATCAAAACAGCTGTTTTATCAGCATATGAAAAAGCTCTTGCAGAGAAAAGTGAAACCACAGAGGCATAGTTAAAAAA
>CASDQU010000086.1 GCA_949282835.1 uncultured Bacillota bacterium
GTTAAGAAGCAAAATGGCTAAACATAAATGAAACTTAAACCGCGTGGCGGAGTAAAGACTAAAAATAGAATACAAAAGTCGCGACAAAAGCCTTGCGCTTTTCGTTTGGTCGCGAGGAGGAAAATTTTGAGCGAGAATGCAAAAAGTCGTCAAAGATTTGACGACTTTTTAGCCCGAGTGTAAAAAATTTTCCTTGGTAGCCTCAAGGGGAATCGAACCCCTGATTCCGCCGTGAGAGGGCGGCGTCTTGACCGCTTGACCATGAGGCCTTAATGATACTTTTCTATTCTAGCAAATTTTTCTCTATTTTGCAAGCCTTTTAATAAATTTATTTGGTTAATTCAATAAATTAGTATGTGGTTAATTTATTTTGAATTTTCTTCATATTTGTATATAATAATTATTAGGAGAATTTATGTTTGGAAGAAAAATAAAAATTGGCGTAGCTTTTGGAGGGGGTGGAGCAAGAGGATTTACTCATCTTGGTGTGATAAAGGCTTTTGAGGAGTTTGGTCTTAAGTTTGACTTTATTGCAGGAACAAGTGCGGGAAGTTTAGTAGGCGCTTTTTATGCTAATGGTTATGATTTTAAACAGATGTATGAAATAGTCAAAAATTTAAAAGAGAAAGATATTAGAAGAAGTTTGTTACCATTTACACCTTCAAAACTTGACGGCGTTGAAGAGATAGTTATTAGTCACCTTGGAGATATCAACATCGAAGATTTAAAAACTCCTTTTGCGGCTGTAGCTGTTGATATAAAATCAACCAAAGAGATAGTACTTGCCAAGGGGAATTTAACCAAAGCCATTCTTGGTAGTTGCGCTGTGCCAGGTGTTTTTCAGCCTGTTATATATGATGATATGATACTTTGTGATGGCGGTCTTCAAAATACCATACCATCTGATGTGCCAAGATATTTTGGCTGTGACTATGTTATAGCTGTTGATGTCAATAAATCTAGGACATATGGAACTGATAGCACCAAGATACTTGATGTTTTATCTTGTTCTATTCGCATACTTATGAAAAGTAATGCGGTTAGAGGGTATGTGGATGCCGATTTAGTTATTGCTCCAGAGACAAAAAGATTTAAGTCAACAAAGACTGATGGTATGGAAGAAATGATTGAAGAAGGATACAAAGCGACTATAGATTTAATGCCAAAAATTTTAGCTATATTTAACAAAAAGCGAAAACATAGAGCTAAAAGTGTACCAAGTGATGTGACTATAATAAGATAGAAATGAAAAATATAAAAAAATTAGATTTTTACAAAAGAAATGATTTTTGGATTAGGCTTAGCCTATCTATACTTTTTATTAGCATTTTTATAATTTTATTCTTTTATTGCGGTGGAACATATTATTTTATTGATACAAAAACTGTAGATAAATTTATAGGCGACCAATTTCAACTTCATATCATAGATGTTGGGCAGGCTGATAGTATGCTACTTATTTTTCCAGATGACACCACTATGCTTATTGATGTGGGAAGCGAAGAGGAAGGTGAAAGGGTAGCTAGTTATGTGAAAAGAGTTTTAAAGCATGAAAAAATCGACAAACTCAATTATTTACTTTTATCTCATCAAGATGCTGATCATATAGGAGGAGCGTGTGCTGTATTGAAAGAAATTAGTGTTGATACAGTTTTCAGGCCTAAAGTATATGCCAAAATTGAAGTAGAACTTGGTTTAAATATAGAAGATTACAAAGTGCAAGAGTCGCAAATTTATAGTGATGTTATCAAGATGGCAATGGAAGAAGGATGTCAATTAATATTTAGTGAAAGAGGGCTTACATATAATTTTGGAGGTTGCAATTTAGAATTTCTTTCGCCAGGCGAAGATAGCTACTCTAATTCCAATAATTATAGTGCGGTTGTGATGGCAACCTATCAAAGCAAAAAGATTTTGTTTATGGGTGATAGCGAGCAAATGATTGAGAGGGAACTTATTAATGAATATGGGGACTATTTAAAAGCCGACATCTTAAAAGTGGCACATCATGGTTCTGCTTCTTCTTCCTCAAAAGAGTTTATCAATTTAGTTAAACCTCAATATGCCATCATTTGTGCAAGAGCAAATGCAGATTTGCCTAATGCCTCAGTTTTAAATAATTTAAGTAGTGTAGGTTGCACAACTTTGTCAACAGCACTTGACGGCAGTTTTGCTTTTTCTATAGATGGCAATGAGATTGAATATAGTTATATTATCCCTCCAAGTGTAGACATAGCGCTTTTAATATCTATAACAGTTATGATATTAATTTTAACTTGGGAAATTAGATTTACAACAAAAAAATATAAGCCTAAAAAGATTGAATTGAAAGAAGATTTGAATGAATAGCCGCTTAAGCAAGATAATACAATAAACCGATAAAAAATAAAACAGCGAAAAATTGTATTAATAATTGCAGCCTGTGAAAGTTATTGGGCAAAAGAAAAATTATTTAGTTAATTAATTGTAAAAAATAATAAAAATATGATAATATATCTATATGAAAGCTGTAGATACTATTTTCAATATAGTTTTAGTTGCTTTAGACGATAAATTTTGCAAAAATGTTTCGTCTGCTTTGGCAAGTAAACTTGATATGTATTGGGCTGATAGTCGAGAGCTTATCATTTATAACCTAATAGACCCTAAAAAGGTCCTTGATACTTGCGGACTTGAATATTATAAAAAGCAAGAGAAAACTGTGATTGAAAATTGTTCGCAATATCGCGATACAGTTGTTTCTTTAAGCTTTGACCTTTTTAAAGAGTACCATGCTCTCTTTTCAAATTCCCTTATAATTTATCTTGAACTTAATAAGCCTTCACTTTCTTCATCACCAAGCAAGATAGCCTTCAATTCGCGAGATGAATTTTTAAATCAAAGTGTGGATATAAAAATAGAGCTTACCAAAAAATCAAAATTGCAAGCGATAAATCAAATATTAAATGTTTTAGGAGGACTATAATGAATATTGCTGATAAAACTTTAAATTATGTAAAATCGATAACTGCACAATCTATTTCAAAAGCGGGCAGCGGACATACTGGAGCTGCGTTAGGGGTAAGCGCAATTATGCTTGCTCTCTTTAAAGACCATTATAATTTTGATGTGTCGGATACCGATTTTTTAAATAGAGATAGATTTATTCTCTCTGCTGGACATGCTTGCCCTGTATATTATACATTACTTTCTTTATTTGGCTTTGATTTGTCCTTGCAAGATTTAAAAAATTTGCGAGTTTTAGGGAGCAAAACTCCAGGGCATCCAGAATATCGTGTTACAGATGGAGTTGAGGTGACGACTGGTCCTCTTGGTCAAGGCGTTGCTAATGCAGTTGGTATGGCTTTGGCATCTTCTATTATGGCGGAAAGATTTAATAGTATTGGTTTTCCTATAATAAATAATTACACATATTGCCTTGCTGGTGATGGATGTCTTATGGAAGGAGTAGCTCAAGAAGCTTGTTCTCTTGCTGGAAATTTGGCATTAAATAAATTGATATTATTTTATGATTCAAATGATGTTACTATGGACGGCAATATCTCAATTTCTAACCGTGAAAATGTCGCTAAAAAGTTTAGGGCAATGGGTTGGAATGTAATTAGATGTAAAAATGGCAATAGTTATAAGGCTTGCTCAAAAGCAATAGGTAGAGCAAAAAAGTTGGCAGGACCTACGATTATTATTTTTAAAACAACGATAGGTATAGGCACAGAAAAAGAGGGCACATCCGCAGTACACGGGGTTGCTTTAAATAGCGAAGAATTAAAGGTATTTAATAGCAAACTTGGTGTATTTGAAAATTTTTATATTCCAAATGATGTGCGTGATTGGTGTATGGCGAGTTCGCGAAGAGGCAAATTAAATCATGAGACTTGGAACCAAGAACTTGCTGTTTATGCAAATTCTAATCCTGAATTATATAAACAATTTATTGGATTTTTTGAAAAGAAAAAACTCGATTTAGATAAATTATCTAGAACTTTATATAAATATGAAGGACTAAGCGGCCGCGAAATTAACAAGATTATTCTAAATGAAATTGCGACTAAACTTCCTCAAATAGTTGGTGGTACTGCAGATGTAATGACCTCTACTGGAGCATACATTGAAAATGGCGGCAATTATAATTTTGCAAATAGAAGAGGAAGAAATATTCATTATGGCATAAGAGAGCATGCTATGGCGGCAATAACAAACGGTATCAGTTTATATGAAGACTTTTTGCCATTCTGCGCTACATTCCTATCATTTTCAAATTATATGATGCCTGCAATAAGGTTGGCTGCTCTTATGAAGCTTAATGTTATCTATTACTTTACACATGACAGCCTATTGGTCGGTCAAGACGGGGTCACTCATCAGCCTATTGAACAAATTGCACAGTTAAGAGAGATATTAGGTTTAACAGTTGTAAGACCTTGTGATGGTAATGAACTTTTGGCTGCATATCAGATAGCTTTAACAGAAAATGGACCTTTGGCATTTATTCTATCAAAACAGAAAATGGAGTTTACTGATGGTAAATTTAAGGAAGCGATGCAAGGTGGTTATATTATAAAAGCGGCAAAAAGAGATGCTCAAATTACTTTGATTGCCAGTGGTAGCGAGGTAATTGTAGCGCTAAGGGTAGCCGCAGAACTTTCTAAAAAGTATGATGTTGCAGTAGTTTCTATGCCTTCTACAGAAATATTTGACAGGCAAAGCACTAATTATAAAAACAAGATACTTCCTAAAGAGTCTTTTAAGGTGGCTATTGAGGCTTCTAATGACAATATTTGGTACAAATATGTTGGAGAAAATGGACTTGTAATTGGAATTAATGATTATCAAGGTAGTGGTGACGGCAAGC
Organism: uncultured Bacillota bacterium; assembly: GCA_949282835.1. Classification (GTDB taxonomy): domain Bacteria; phylum Bacillota; class Clostridia; order Christensenellales; family UBA1242; genus Caccovivens. Next base: position 4,853 of record CASDQU010000086.1, read on the forward strand.
AAATTTACAATAAGGCAGGCTTTAACGAAAAAGAGATTATAAGAAAAATAAATAGAAAATTCCAAAAATAAAATCGACAAGACTAGTCAATTTATTATAAAATTTATTAAATAATTAAAATCATTAAAAAGCACTTCTCTGTATAATATATAGAGAGGTGTTTTATGTATAATAAGAAAAGTATTGTTTTAAATGGTGTAGATAGTACTTCTCAAAGAGCGGTTTTAACTTTAGAGGAAGATGGAGATATCTTGAATGGTAGGGTGAGATTGTATAATTTTGCTACTCCTCCAAAAGGTATAATTAGTCTTGGTATTTATAGCGATGGTAAAGTGGTGAAAGCAGGTCTTACTCATACAAGCGGCATGCTCTATACATTTTTATGCCAAACTTCGACTATACCTAGCGATTTTTCTTGTGCAGTTGTAAATATAATAAATGGTGAGGCTAAGCCTATTTTATATGGTAGCAGCTTTAATAGTCCTTCTCAAGAAGAAATTTATGATAAAGTTATCACTTCGCTTTCTGGAGCAAGCTCAATGAGTGAGGTTGAAAAAGTACTGGACGACTATCAAATAGACTTTGATGATGACGAAAAGGAAGAGATAGAGAAAGAGATAGATAAATGTATGGAAGATTTAGATTGTGACAGTTGCAAAGATTGTAAATATAAAAAGTACTATTTTTCAAATATCGCAAAATTAGAT
>CASDQU010000087.1 GCA_949282835.1 uncultured Bacillota bacterium
GCCTTTTCAATAAGCGGACGCGCTTTAATTCGGTCAAGACCTGCAAACTGCCCTGCGCTCTCTGTAAGAAGACCGTTATCATCTATACAATTAACTACCTCAAGATTGTGTCTTAATCCAATTTCATAGTCATTTGGGTCATGAGCTGGAGTTATTTTTACTGCTCCCGTTCCAAAGCCCATTTCACAATATTCATCAGCAATGAGCTTAATCTTTCGATTTACTAAAGGCAGTATTAAATCTTTGCCTACTTGACCTTTAAAACGCTCATCTTGAGGATTGACCGCTACAGCTGTATCTCCAAAAAGGGTCTCTGGACGCGTTGTTGCTATAACCACCTCACCGCTTCCATCGGCAAAAGGATACCTTATATACCATAGATATGTGTTTTGGTCAATATGAATATTTTCATTATCAGAAATTGTTGTTTTGCAGCTTGGGCAATAATTTACCACTCGCTTGCCTTTATAGATAAGTCCTTCGTCATAATATTTACAAAATACATGACGAACGGCACGGCTTCTAATCTCATCCATGGTAAATGCCAGCCTTGACCAGTCACAAGAAACTCCTAGCTCTTTAAATTGGTCACAAATGATGTGTGCATATTTGCCATACCAATCCCAGCCGCGTTTTAAAAACTCTTCACGCCCAACCATCTCTTTTGTAAGCCCATTGCGTTTTAAATCTCTCACTATCACCTGTTCGGTGGCAATGGCAGCATGGTCTGTCCCTGGAAGCCATAAGGTATTGTATCCTTGCATTCTCTTGTATCTTGTCAAAACATCTTGTATAGTACAGTCAAGAGCATGACCAATATGCGCCTTACCTGTCACATTAGGAGGCGGCATCACAATAGAAAAAGGCTCTCTCTTGTCAGGCACAGCTTTAAAATAATTCCCATCCATCCAAAATTTATATATTTCTCGTTCAAATAATTCAGGTGTATAATTTTTATCCATACTTTCTCCTTCTAGGAATTATACTATAATTTTGAAAATAAAATCAAGCATTTTGAATATATGGTAATTTTTTTGACAAAATTATATAAAATTTCCTATTGACAAAGCATATAATTTAATCTAGAATATATGAACTATTAATAAACAATATTTCAAGAGGCAATATGAATTTCTATAAAAAATCAGCGTCCATTAAAAATGGCAAAGAAAAATATTCTATTAGTATTAATAAGGGAATGCTATCTCTTTACTTTAAATTTGTCACAGAAGCCTCGACCATCTATATTGTTGACAACTATCCATCTGTTGAACTTTCTTTAGAAGAATTACAAAATATAATCGCAACTCTATGTCATAAATCAAAAAATCGAAATAATTGGCAAAAAGAAATGTTCTCATCTCAAAAACTTGCAAAGGAAACCTTGTGGAAGCTCTATAGAGAACTGATTAAAAAAGACTTAGAAAATATCGCAAGCCTGCCAGATTTGCTTTTAGATGAAAGAATAGAAAGAGAGATATTAGAGATAATTGATAAAAACATCAATTTAAAAATTGAGAAAGAAACCTCTCACCAAAAATTAACAAAAACTCAAGCCAAAATCTTATCACAAGAGCTGCACAAAAAATATAACAATATGCTTGAGCACAAAAAATCTAAAATCAAAGAAATAAACTTTGAAATGGATGGCTCTTTTTCTTCCCCTCTCGCACAAGAGTGATTTTTAAATTGATTTACTTTCTTTTAAATAATTGACAATGAAAATATTGTATACTTAAAAAGTAATTTAAGTATACATTTTTTTACCGCCAATCTAGCGGTTTTTGTTTCTTTAACTTTGTTTTTTATCCAAATTTGGTCCTCTTGCTAAAATACAAACATTTTTATATAATTTGACATTCTAATAAAAGTAATATCTAAACAATGTTTTTATCACCCTCTACTTATTAAATTATTTTTTTACATATATAAGCAAGGTTGACTTTACTTGAAAAGTATATTATAATTGCAACAAAAAGGGAGTAAAATTATGAAAGATGAAGAAATAAACAAACTTTACCAAGATTTTCAAAAAGAACTGGCTAAAAATGACCGTTTGGTAGAAAAAGAAATGGAGACTAAAACGAGAGCTCAAATATTTGAAGATTATAACAATTTCATAAAGCAAAACCACTGCAAGATAAAGGAGACAAACAATGCAACGAAAAAATCTACCAAAAAATAGTCAAAAATATATTGCCATTGATTCAAATATTTTACGACCTCTTATCTTTCTAGATAAAATCAAGCAAAAATTTGACAAAATTGATTTTCAAAAGTGTTCCGATCCTTTACTAAGAATGTATGGCAAACATTTTTTAAGGCTGTATAAATATATGCTTGAAGACAAAATTCGCATCGTTATTCTTCCTACAGTTTTTGCAGAAAATAAACATATACAAAATTTTAATGATTTTATTGTTCAATATTGCTATTTTACCAAAGATTTTATGGCTATAGATAAGCAAAAAGATGAAGAAATAAACAATCTTGCTATGGCTTATTGCAAACCTTATGAATATAACGGAATTATTTATGATGCTCCTATGCAAGCAAAATATAATAGATATGCCAAACAAATGACACCAACAAATGATTGTTATATAATGGCTGAGGCTACGATTGAAAATTGTTCTTTAATTACAGCCAACGGCAAAGATTTTATTTTTGACCCTAGAAATAGTCTGCCCGGCAAAAGAAATAATGATAGAGCAAAAGGTATTTCAATAATTAATAAACTAAATCTTTATTATGAAACTATGCCAGATGGTCACATAATAACTCCTCACCCTTTTAATATACACCTATTGGGCACAATAATACAAAATGGCATAGAACCATTAAATATAACAACCCCTTATCAAAAAAATTTAATTGAAGCTAAAGATCTTGATTTAGAACTTGGTGTAGAATAAAATCAAAAAATATTTGAAATTTAAAACAATAATCTTACTCAACTGTTAGAAATTCATTGACAAACATTAAAATATATTGTATACTTAAAAAGCAATTTAAGTATACATTTTTTTACTTAAATTGATTGTAATGGATTGCTAGCTCAGTTGGTAGAGCATTCGACTCTTAATCGAAGGGTCCGGGGTTCGAGCCCCCGGCAATCCACCAAATACGACTTCATTTGAAGTCTTTTTTTATGCCGGTGGCTAGCAAAGATTGTCAAATCTTTGCTTCATGCTCCGCATGCGAACCCCGGACAAGTCCAGGTCGCAAACTTCCAGTTTGGGCCATTCGGCTACAGTTTGCCTCCCGGCAAACGCCTCATACACCGCGCCCCCGGCAATCCACCAATCTAGACCACAACGGTCTTTTTTTATTGCCGAGGGCTAAGCAAAGATTGACAAATCTTTGCTCACGCTCCGCGTGTACGAACCCCGGACAAGTCCGGGTCGCAAACTTCCAGTTTGGGCCATTCGGCTATAGCTTGCCTACCGGCAAACGCCTCATACTACGCTCCCCCGGCAGTCCACAAAAAATTCCTTTGCAGTTTACAAAGGAATTTTTTAATTAAAAATGTAAATTCATTATATTTTATCTTATTACCTTTAACTCTTATGCCTTCATTAATTAAAAATTTCTTCATCTAACAATGGCACAATATCAATAGTTGGCTCTTCATAATGGTGAACTTCTCTTATTTTTGTAATAACTTGCTTAACATTTGACAAATCGCACACTGCCTCTAATTTGTCTTCTTTAACAAATTCAAGTTTGCCTTTTTTACCTATATGCGGTTTTGCGTTTTCATTTGGGATAAATGTTCCTATACTTTTTGTTGCTGTTGTACAAAAAGAATAATTCCCAATTACTCCAGCGCCTGCCTCACACATAGCTTTTCTAACATCTTCAACATTTTTAAGAGGAACAGTTACAATAATTTTAACTTTTTTAATATCAATTAGCATATTTAACTCCTGACTTGGGCTTGAGTACTCATTGATA
>CASDQU010000088.1 GCA_949282835.1 uncultured Bacillota bacterium
TAGTGAAAGAGGTATTGTTGCTTGAAATGGTGAGAGTGAAGATATCACTAAGCGGCATATATAGGTTATATGAGATATCTTTGATATAGCTTTTGTTTTCGCCATCTTGAGCCAATCCTATTCCAAGATTTAAGTTGCCAAGCAAGTCGTTTCCGGTAATTTCTGCCATATTTAAGGTGAAATCAAATTTTGAGCCATTTTGGTTATAACCAACAAGCACATTGGCAAAATTAATGAAGCCATTATCGCTATTTAGTGAGTTGTTGATAGAGTCCATAATATTGTCTTTCAAGCCAAGAGCATATTGAATATAATAGCCTATATTTGAAAGCAGGTGAGAGAGAGGTACTTTAGTTGCTTTTTCATATGTTCGTGAAGAGATGCCAAACATAATACTCACTTCTTCTGTTCTATAAAGATATACATAGCCATCTTTGTAATAGATATAAAGGTATCTGCCTGCTCCGCCTGAGGTATCGCCAAAATTATAAGGCACATCATTGTTTATTGCTGGGATAACAGGGATAGAGCCAACAACACCATACAATTCCAATTCGCCATTTTCTAAAATCTTGACGCGCAGCTGATAATTAACATCATATGCAATATCGATACCAATAAGCTCTCCAACAATTTTCATAGAGCCTTCCAAAGTGAAATTGCGGTATCTAGCCATATTGACAACAGATTTTAATATATCATTAACGCCTGAAATATCATGATAATTTTGACTTTCATCGATTTTAGCGATATAAGAGAAATATTTGATAGATAAATCTATATCCATTTTATCAGTTAGATTTGCATTGCTATAGAGGTTTTTGATTTTAATAGTGTTAACTCTAGTGCCATTGCTTAAGAGTGAAATAGTCAAATCTTCTGCATTACTGTTATTATAAAGTTTACTGCCATCAAAAATAATTTCAAGCTCATAAGCATTCAAATTGACAGATTTAATGGTGGAGATAAGATTTAGCAATATTTCCAGTGATATTTCTCCAAAAGAGTTTGTAAGAGATTGTATACCGCTAAAATCAAGATTGAGATTGACATCGTCAAAGATAGATAGCATTGAGGCATCAATACCTAAAGATTGCAACAGAATATATATCATTTCTTTGAAAGAGGAGTTGTTCATTTTAAGATGTAATCCATTTAAATCAAAGTATGACCAGTCATTTTCAGAATTCATTTTAACATTCATATTTTTAATGTCATATGAATAAATTCTGCCACCCATATTGAAATCATTGATAAAATCGAATTGGAAATTGCCGTAGATTGTATTATTATTTAATTTCAAAGTAAGTCCTATGTCAAATTGTTTGCGGCTAATAAAGTCAAATATTGAGTCAATTAGATTTATCGCGTTACTAAGTTTTGAATAATTGCCAACAGGTTTTAAGTCGAGTTTTTCATTTGACAAACTAGCATTCAAGTTGAGTTTATCATAATTGATAACAGCCTTAATTTCTCCAACTTTTGAAATGTCAACTATTGCAGATAAGTCCTGATATTTAATGGTAATTTTATCATGTTTGATATTTAGCGAAATAGAGCCAAGAAGACTTTCAATGCTTAAATTTTCACTATCTAATTTAGATAAAACAGAGGACAAATCAAGCTCAAAATATTTAAGCATAAAATCATTTAGTAGCTCAATTTCATCGACACCAAATTGCAGCTTTATATTATTTAAAGTAAGATAAATTGTATTTTCATAGAGCAGTAACTCCACACTAAAATTATCTTGTGAGATTTTGACTAAAGCTGCAAGCTTATCATTTGAATAAGTGATATTGCCATTTAAAACAAAGTCATTATAATTGCCGCTAATTGACAGATTGATTTGATTATTTGTAAGATAATTGTAAAGGTATTTTAGCTGTGGCAAAAGAAGAGATAAGTCGGTATATTGTGATTTATCCAAGCTTGGGATAAGCATATCATAGTCTTGTTTGTGCATTTCAAAGTTGAGGGCAAAATCTTTATAAGATAAATTAATCTCTGCATTTTCTGCGCTAGAAGAAACAGTTATTTCACAGCCATTTGCCATTTTCATAACAAATCCATTTTCGCTTTGCAGTAGGCTTGTAATAAAATTATTTTTATTATCACTAGCAAAGAAATCATTGAAAAGGTGAAGCACATTTTCAATATCAAAATTGAGCGTTAAAGCATCAGCAATGAAATCTTGCAATTTGTCTAAATCATTTAAAGAGAAATAAAGTTTACTATCTGAAAATTCAATATAAAAAGTATTTTCTAAGAAAGTGATAATGAAATTTTGATTAAAGATGTCTAGATTAACAGATAGATATGGCTTGTCAGTATTGATAACATAATTAAATGATATATTTTCTGTGCCAATAACAATATTGCCATTGCCATATAAATTTTTATTGGAAAGAAGAGTTACAAAATTTTCAATAGATGGCATTATCTCATCAAGTGAAAGATATTTATAGATATCACCAACACTAATGTTTTGATAGTCAGTTTTTATAATATTAAACTCAATATTTCCATTGCATTCTAGCGACTTAAAAGTATTGTTTTCATTAGTAAGTGTAATATCGCCTATGCCGTCAATAGTAAGCTCCACATTATTGTCGGCAACTTTTAGATTTTGCAATTTAAGTAGGGTGGCAACAATATCATCAATATTTGAGATGTCAATCATTGCAATATCACTTAAGTTGTGAGATTTTATAGCATTATAGATATCGCCAATCTTCTCTAGTGGAAGCTTTAAGCCAAGTTTTTCATCAATTAGTTGACTAAGTTTTTGAATTTGGTCTATTGAAAGAGATACTCTTAAATTTTGATAGTTTACAAAGATGGTATTATTTTCAAGATATAGTTTTATATCATTGCCATTTACTCTTGCAAAAAGATAGATTTTATTTAAAGAATAATCTATTTCCAAATAGCTATAAATTGAAAGATTATTGATAGAGGCATTTATATCTAAGGCAATTTTGTCACGAGTTAAGCTATCAAATGTGTTACCTATTATCTCAATAAGTTTGGTTAAATTGATATATTCATCTTGAATTATAATATTTTCATGTTTTTCATTTTGGATGTCAATTTGAGCATTAAAATTATCAAAAGTTAGCCTAGCGCTGCTAAGAGCATGGTTGTCAAATGCTATTTCAATAAGATAGTCTTTGTGACTAATAAGCAATGAATTTTGATTTAAAGCAATATTAGCGCCTGATAAAATATTTTGAAGGTCAAATGAAGTGTTAAAGAGATCGAAAATATCAAAGCTATCTCTGTCAATACCAAAATATTGGTTTAGAAGGTCAAACAATTTGTCGATTTCGTCAAATTGGAAAGTTAAAGCTATATTATTAAAATCCAAATACACAGCATCATCTAAAATGGCAATAGACGCATTGTGAGTGGAGTTTGCAAGTGAAAGTTGAGCATTTATTTTACCATTTTCAATGTCGATATAGCCATTTAAAGATATGTCGTTATAAGATAAATTTACATTCAAATAATATTCATTATTATACAGATAATCAATTACATTTTCCAGTATTGGAAGATACTCACTTAAATTTTTATATTTATCTATTTCAACTATAGGTTTAGTCATCTTCTCATCACTTGGATAAAGACTGCCTTTAATGTTAAACATACTGCCAAGTAAATTGAAAGATATTAAGTTATCTTCATTTTTTATTTCAATTTCAAAATCTCCTGAACCTATAATAAACCCATTTTCAGTTTGAGTGATATATTCAAAAATAGGGGTGTCTGAATTTGTTAATTTGTAAATGCTAGCAAGAAGGGTGAAGATTTGAGAAAGGATACTGTCAGACTTTAATAGGCTGTCAAGGCTAGCACTCAGATTGATTTGTGAGAAATTGAGATAAATTGTATTATCAACAAAAGTTAACAGCATCTTTTGACCCAAGATGTCAATTTGAATATTGGCAAATATTTCCTCTTTTAAATTGATATCAAAAGTCATTGGAATTGTTAAGCCCATAAAGTCAATATCAATTTGTCCTGACAAAGCATTTTCATTAAGTAGCGCTGCCACATTTTCTAATGTTGGAATTAGAATGGCTGCATCTATATAACTTTCGCCATCTTCTTTTAAAGAGATTTCTCCTTGAGGGGCGCTATTAAATAACAAGTCAAACTTATTATTTTCAATTTTAAGGCTTTCAAAATTGTTTTCATTTATTGTTAAGATAGCCTTTCCAAAACCTTCAAAATCAATAGTTGTAATATTGCCACTATTTGATATATTATTCAAGAAAGACAAATCTAGTGCAGCAAAGTCAAGTGCCGCAATATCAAAATTGGCAAGGTTAAAGGAATTTATAAGTCCTTGGAAATCTTTGTTTTGAATGGCTTTGATAAGCTCATTGATAAATTGGGAAGGCAGGTTAATAGCAAAATAGTTATTGGCGAAATCTTCCAATTTTTCAAGGTCGCTAATAGCAAATTTTAGATATATACTGCCAAATTCTAGATATATTGTGTCTTTAATAAAGATTAAATTAGCCTCATTTTCTCCAATATACAAAGTCAATTTGGTATCTAAAGAGGTAGGGTTGAAATCTAAATGACCATCTATTTGACTGCCGTCTAAAAGGGCTGTAATGTCTAAAGAAATAATATCTCTAGTCAAAATATCGGTAGCTGCTAACATGATATTGGTAATATCGGTATAGCCTTCAAATTCACCATCAACTACTATATCTTGTGGGTATTCTATATTTCCTTGTAGCGAAATTGTAGTATTTTCATTTAGAGCGAAGGTTGGAATTTGGAATTGCTCAAGAGAGTATTTGAGGTCGGTTATCAGTTTTAAAGAGCCGATAAAAGGCACTTCTATATCAAGAGTTATTTGATTGTCAGTCTTTATTTCGCTAAAGTTTTTGAGCATAAGTAAGATATCATTGATATTTAAACTAGACAAATCAAGTCCAGCGTAACTAATAAGAGAGTTTACTATTTCAGTCAGTGGATTCACCAAGTCTTGAGCTTCGAAATATACTTTACTATCTTGAATATCAAAATATGCCATTTGATTTAGATAAGCAAAATTGATATTGAAGGTACTATCATTGGCGGCATATAATATTTGCCCTTGCGCCTTTAAATTTTCATTTTCGCTTGGAAGGTTTGTTTGAGCATTGATAGAAAGGGTGGAGAGATTTTCATTTGTTTGCACATCTATATTTATTTCAAGGTCGATAGCATTACTTGCAGAAAGATTGTTTACAATTTGAGTAAGTTGGTAAGGAGGAGTGTCATTATTTGAAGCACTATTTTGGAGGGTTGAAGAAAGCTTGATAGCTCCAAAAGCAGAAGCTATCGAAATTACCAAGTATAAAATTGAGTATAGAATTATTTTTCTTTTCATTCATCCCTCTAAAAATTGAATTTAAGTTCGGTGTGAAGTGAGCCTGTACATTTTGCGCCCATTGAAAATTTTACTGCGGTATATTTTTCTGTTGTATCAAAAGAAAGGAAATTCCATTCACTATCTATTGTTATAGTTTGTGAAACTGAAGTGAAGACAGGGTCTGCCTCCAAGCTTCCCGACCTTTTGACTTGTTTATAATAGTTAAGCACGCTATAGATTGGATGCAGTTCAAAAGTGAAGGTGTAAGTTTGGTCTTCGTTTGACGATATTGTTATTTGGTCATAATTCAAAATGGTCTTGTCTGATATAATGTATGGATTTATGGTGTAAGGATAATTTCCGGTAAGCTCTTTGTAGCTTTCTAAAGTAATAGACTGGTCAGCTTTCCAAGATGCACTCATACTCCCGTCATCATTTTGGCTAATTGAAGAGCCGCTATTGATGGTCACCATATTTTCTCCCTTTTTGACCTCATCTTTGGTGGCAACCTGAAGCAAACCCACGCTAATACTTTCAAAGGTATAAGTTTCGCCATCAAAGTATTTTGCGCTATAGATTGATTGTGGAGAAATTGTAGAGACAGTGCCTATGCCAATAGCGCTATAACTTGTCGCCCGCTCTGCATTATAAAGTGCAAGCAAGAAGTTGTCTAAAGCAGAAAGTGAGAGAGGAGTAATTTGTTTGTCGTTTGCTATGCTTACAAAATTTTTTTTGTCTTCCTCGCTAGAAATTCCAAGTTTTTCAAAAGGGGAGTTATAGTCAGGGAGATAGTCTTCCACCTTGTAAGCGCTATAGTCTACATTGCTTTTAAGCACAGAATTGAAATACCAAACACCAAGCCCGCTACCAGTGAAGATGCCAAGCACTAAGAGAATTGCAAGAGCGCGCATATTCTTTTTAAAAGTACCTTTTTGGTATTCTTTTTCTTTGCGTTCATTTTCAATTCTTTGGCGTTCTTTTTTGGAAAGTCTCTTAGTTTTTTTTATTTTGTATGTTCTAAATATCTTTCCATAACTATTCACATAAAAAGTATGACTTTCTTTAGAAGCCAGGCGAAGTGTTGAGTCAATCAGTTTTATATATGAAGAAAAATTTATTTTCTTTTTAGTCATGTTATGCACCTCTAAAAAAGGTTGGCATACATACCTATTTTGTCGTAGTTCAATTTATATATATGTAAACATGGCTTGTCCATGTGATTAATCTTGGAAAATTTAAGGAGTGGTCTATAACGACTAAAACGGATATGATGCTATTTGTAATTCATCTTGCTCTCAAATTGAGAGTCAACCCCTTAAGATATGTAGCCTTATTGCTACACTAATATTATATAATATTAAAATGTATATGTCAATAATATTTCCAAATTTTAATTAAAAAAGTCAAAAATTTTGCTATAAAACTTAAATAAAAATTTATTATTTTGTATATTTATTCATTAAAATTGCTTGACTTAGAAAAAATCATTGACTATACTAATCATAAACTTAAAAAGTTTTTGACAAAGGAGAAAAAATGGCTAATATTGAAGCGGTTAAAAATGTGGTAACAAAGAATATCGACAACTTTATGAAAGATTTAAAGGAAGCACTTTTAGAGGGAAGTATTGAAGATGAATTTTGGTATATATTAAAAAGCTATATTAAGTTAAATAATATGCCTCAAGAAGAGAGAATTGATGAGGCTGCAAGGCAGATAATTCAACAGACAAAATATTCAAAATATTTTAAGGGAGCAGACAAATCTAAGGCTATTGAAGAATTTGAAAATATCCTTCAACAACCTTTTGAAAATAAAAAAGATAGTTATAGAAATATAATTATTGATGAGACCGAAAATTCTTTAATTATGAAAGTTTTGGATGGCAAAAAATCGACCAAATCGGGTATTAATAATGATAAGACTAGATATCTTGGAGATATTGATATGTTTAACGAGGCAGACGAGTTGTTGACAGAGGATTATTTGACAAAAATCAAAGCGATGGGCGG
>CASDQU010000089.1 GCA_949282835.1 uncultured Bacillota bacterium
GGGGCTAATATTGCCTACAAAGCGGTTACCAAGCCTAAAGAGGGTACTATTTTAACAGTTATTAGAGTTATGGCTGAAAATGCAGTCAATGTTGCTAAAAAGTGTGATGACTTTGAGGTATTTTTAAAGAAAGTTCTTGAAACAGGAGAGGAGATTTTAAAGCAAACTCCTGAAATGTTGCCTGTACTTAAAAAGGCTGGTGTGGTTGATGCTGGAGGTCGTGGCATTATTGTTATTTTCACCGGCTTCTACAAATTGATAATGGGCGAAGAAGACTTTGAATTTACTTTTGATGACGAGAAAAAACCGCAGACAGTCGATGATGTCATTGCTGATATAAATGCACTTGAAGATATCCAGTTTGGCTATTGCACAGAGTATATGATTATTCATATGAAGAAAAAGACCACTGAGGCAGATATTGACAAACTGAGAGAGAAACTTGTGGCGCTTGGCGATTCGGTAATTTGTATTGGCGACCTCAATCTTGTCAAAGTCCATGTTCACTCTAATGAACCTAACAAGGCGCTTGAGTACGCGCTTGAGCTTGGTGAGCTTTATAACCTTAAAATTGAAAATATGCGAGAGCAAAATAGAGAGCTTAAGAAAAAAGCTACCGTGCAGGAAGAGACAAAAGAGCATGGAATGATTGCCGTTGCTCCTGGTGATGGACTTAGTGCGATATTTAAAGATTTAAGTGTAGATGAAATAATTGTTGGCGGTCAAACAATGAACCCTTCAGCAGCTGATATTGCAGCAGCAGCAGATAAAGTTCCAGCACGCAATGTCTTTGTCTTCCCAAACAACAAAAATATTGTGCTTGCAGCTGGACAGGCAAATGATTTGACAAGCAAGAATTTAATTGTCATACCTACCAAATCTATACCTGAAGGAATAAGCGCGGCTATTGCATTTAATCCTGATGGCAGCATTGAAGAAAATACCGAGGCCATGAATGATGCACTAAAAGGGGTTAAATCGGGCTCTGTGACTTATGCTGTGCGAGATACTCATGTTGATGGCTTTGACCTGTCGGTAGGTGAAATTATCGGACTTGACGACAAGGCTATTCTTGCCAAAGGCAAGCTTGTTGGCGACACCACAGAGAGGCTTGTTGAATGTATGATAAGCGATGACACTATGAATATAACGCTATTCTATGGCGAAGATATTAGAGAGGATGATGCCAATGCTCTTGCCGAAAAACTTGCAGCAAAATATCCTGACTGTGAAGTGACTGCGGCTTATGGCGGACAGCCTGTTTACTATTATCTTGTTAGTCTTGAATAGTAAGAAGAAATAAGTTTAAAATCTTTTGATTTTAGGCTTATTTTTTTATATTTAATTGTAAATTGCTTTAGTAGATATATGTTTTTTAAACTTTTTACTAAACATTTTAAGCGGCTGATATATTGACATGGTTTCAATTTAGTTATATAATTAAACAAAGGAGATATTAGAGTAATAATGGTAATTGATTTAAAACAATCTTTAGATATAAAAGAACAAATAAAAAAGTATCTTGCTGAGCGGCAAAAGGATATAGGGCGTAAGCGCAAAAATAGTTATGAGAGGCAGAAAAAATCATGGGCAAAGGAAATTAAGGAACATAAAGAGAATTTGGTAGCGGCAAGAGAAGAATTAGAGGAGAAAAAAGCCTATAGAGATTTTTCCTCTCTTTCACAAGCAGAAATTGAGCAGTTTGTAGAAGATAGGGTAAATGAAATAGTTGATTTATTCAGTTGGATTATGGAGGATGCTTCTCAAGAAGAGAAAGAGAGCGCCCAATTAAAAGTGGATGAAGAGATAAAAACTCTTAGACAAAAGAATAGAGAGGAGCTAGAAAAATATTATAAAGATTTTCAGGCGGGCAGTATTAAAGCGCAAGAAAATTTTATCAAAGAACTTGAAGATAACATTGAAAGGGAAGAAAGAGAACTTAAGGAATTTTCTCTTGAGGATATAAA
>CASDQU010000090.1 GCA_949282835.1 uncultured Bacillota bacterium
AGATGGAAATTGGTTATTAAAGCATCTACAAATTTAAATTTATATGAAGGATAAATGAATATATCTGTTTCTTTTTTGCAAGGGAAGATTTCTCCCTTTTCATTTGAACAACTTTCTAGTACTCTGACAGAAGTTGTTCCAACGGCTATTATTCTTTTCCCCTCTTTTTTCGCAAGATTAAGCTTCTTTGCGTTCTCTTCGCTCATTTCAATATATTCACTGTGCATTTGATGGGAAAGAATATTGTCTTCTTTAACAGGTCTGAAAGTTCCAAGTCCTACATGAAGCAGCACTTCGACAATTTCTACCCCTTTTTCTTTTATTTTGCTTAATAATTCTTTAGTAAAATGCAGCCCTGCTGTTGGAGCAGCAGAAGAGCCTTCTATTTTAGAATAAACTGTTTGATAACGCTCTTTATCTTTTAGTTTCTCATGAATATAAGGAGGCAAAGGGACTTGCCCAACTTTACTTAACTTGTCTTCAAAGACACCTTGATAATAAAATGTTATTTCACACACGCCATATTCTTCTTTCTTATCTATAATGCAATATAGCTCTTTTGAAAATGTTATTTTCATTCCCTCTTTAAGACGCTTAAATGGCTTTGCAATCACATTCCAAGAATTTAAGTTTATTCGTTTTTGAAGCAAAATCTCTATTTTTGCTCCTGTGTCTTTGTAACCAAATAGCCGTGCTGGCAACACCCGCGTATTATTTATAACTAACACATCATTTTCTGATAGATAATCAAGTATATCTTTAAAATGTTTGTGTGATATGGCATCATTTTGTCGGTCATAAATAAGGAGCCTAGAATTATCTCTTGGCTCTATTGGAAATTGTGCAATAAGTTCTTGTGGCAAATCATAATGATATGTCTGTTTTAACATTAAATTTTTATTATCTTTATTCATGGTTATATTCTCTTTAAAATTTAAATTAGCCATTTAAAAATGGCAATCCAAAATGTCTATAAGCCGGCTCAAGAGCTACCCTTCCTCTAGGCGTTCTTGAAATAAACCCAAGCTGAAGCAAATAAGGTTCATAAACATCTTCAATGGTGGTAGAATCTTCACTTATAGTTGCAGATAGTGTATCAAGTCCTACAGGCCCTCCGCCAAATTTATTAATTATTGATAGTAAAATTTTCCTATCGATTGTATCAAGCCCAAGTTCATCAATTTCCATTATCTGTAAAGTCTTATTAGCGATGGCTTTGGTTACATGACCTTCCCCTAACACTTGAGCATAGTCTCGAACGCGTTTTAAAAGCCTATTAGCAATTCGTGGAGTACCTCTAGAGCGTTTTGCAATTTCTATGCTAGCGTCATTATCAATATTGACTCCTAATATTTTTGCTGAACGATTAATTATGATTGCAAGTTCCTCGGTGCTATATAATTCAAGCCTGCAAATCACCCCAAATCTATCTCGTAATGGGTTGGTAAGCATTCCCGCACGCGTAGTTGCTCCTATCAAAGTAAATGGTTTTATTTTTAATCGCATATTTCTTGCAGAAGGACCTTTCCCCACGATAAAATCAAGAGCAAAGTCTTCCATAGCAGGATAAAGAATTTCTTCTACAGTTTTGTTAAGTCTATGAATTTCATCAATAAATAAAACATCATTTTGGTTTAGATTGGTAAGTATGGCGGCAAGGTCGGCGGCATGCTCAATCGCTGGCCCTGAAGTAACTTTAAATTGAGAGCCAAGTTCATTAGCGATAATATGAGATAGTGTTGTTTTGCCAAGCCCTGGAGGGCCATACAAAAGCACATGATCCAAGCTTTCTTTTCTAGTTTTTGCCGCTTGTATATAGACAGATAATGCCTCCTTAACTTTTGTTTGACCTATATACTCATCAAAACTATTTGGTCTGAGAGAATTTTCTATTTCAGCATCTGTCAAATTTTTGGTGCTTGTTATAAATCTTTCATTTTCATCCATTATCCTTGATACCCCCGTAATGCCTTTGAAATAATTTCTTCTGCAGTAGCATTTCCTCCCGCATAAGAGCGCGCCAACATGTATGCCTCATTTTTATTTATTCCAAGACTTATTAATGTGTCTGTAGCCATTTGTACAGCATCCTCGTCATAAGTAACCTCAAAATTTGTATTATCTTCTATTGCCATTCCACTCAACTTGTCTTTAAGTTCAAGACATATTCTTTCCGCCGTTTTTTTGCCTAGTCCTTTTATTTTAGATAAAAGTTTACTGTCTTCTTTTATGATGGCAACAGTTAAATCAGAAAGTGAAAGACCTGATAGTATTGTTATAGCCATCTTTGGCCCTACCCCGCTTACTGTGATTAATTTATAAAAAAGCTCGCGCTCTTCAAGTGATGAAAAACCAAACAAGAAAATACCATCTTCTCGAACTGCCATATAAGTATAAATTTTGACTGACTCCCCTTGCATAGGTAAAGATGATAGTGTGTTTACAGAGGCTATTAATTCATATCCTACACCATTGACATTTAAAGTAAGAGTACTATCTTTTTTTTCTTCAATAATTCCTATTAAAAATGATATCATATTTCCCTCATTAAACTTTATTTTTATTTAAAACAGAGCTTGTTTGACTATGGCAAATAGCAACAGCAAGAGCATCTGCAGCATCATCGGGCTTAGGAATACTATTAAGTCCAAGTATTGCTTTAACCATGTATTGTACCTGTGCTTTTTCTGCTCTACCTTGACCAGTTAATGCCTGTTTAATTTGCAGCGGAGTATATTCATAAATATTTCCACAATATTTTTGACATGCGAGAATTATAACACCTCTTGCTTGTGCCACCTGAATAACTGTCTTTTGATTTTTAAAATAAAACAGCTCTTCAATAGCTACCACATCTGGTTTAAATTTATCAAATAAAAATTTTAAGCTATTCTCTATGGCTTCAAGCCTAATAGGTAAACTGTCTTCTTTAGGAGTTGTAATTGCTCCATAATCAACTACCATGTCAGATTTTGAGGTGTCTATTATGCCATATCCAATAATTGCATAACCTGGATCTATTCCTAATATAATCATGTAATAATTTTACTCTATAAATTATAATTAGTCAATTAAATCAAATAAAAAAAGCTGGTTTTTCCAGCTTCATATTTTTCTAATTTAATGCGAATTAGATAATAATCAAATTAATTAAATCATTAGATTAATTTATAAAGACTAAAAAATAATTGTGTTTTAGAAAACTATCTTTGCATATATGGATCGTCATTTTCATCTTTTATAGGATATGGATAAGGTATAAATGCTAAATTTTCATATTCTTCTATGGTAATTTCCTTTGATTTCTTTTGAAGCTTTTCTTTTTC
>CASDQU010000091.1 GCA_949282835.1 uncultured Bacillota bacterium
ACTTACATTAGTAAATTCATAACTCGCGCTTGTATTTGTTATAGAGAATGTCAATTCATTTCCACTAATTGATATATTGTAATTTGTGCCTGATATCTCAATTGAGCTAGCGTCTCCTATTGTCCATTTAGAATCAGAATGATTATAACCTATTATTGTCCTATTATTAGAATCAACCCAAATTGTATCAGCGCCTAAGTTTGAACCATCTAATGTATATTTTAAGGTATGTGTCGCTGAGGCGATGGCACGATTATAACTTCCATTAACAGTAAAGCTATTTTCCACTGTAGAAGATAGACTATCTTTTTTGTCTGCTATATCTGTTTCAATCTCATCTATTGTCTTGTCCTCTAAAGAATATTTAATTGTTAGGTTGTCGCCAGCAATAGCAATGGTGCAGCCATTTACAGAAGAAGCTGTAATAGTCCACTGTCCTGTTCCATTTTCTTTGTTATATTTATAATCAGCAATTTCCTGCTCGCCCATAGATAAAGTAAAGTCTTCTTCTACTGTCGGCGTTATAGTTAGAGTTACATCGCTGTTATATTTTACATTTGATGAACTCAGGCCTTGACCATGCCATTTGCCTTCAAACTCTTCTCCATAATCAATTGAGCCTGTGCCAGAGACCGTTCCTTTTCCTGCCTCATGAGTCGATAAGGAGGAGCCTGCTCCCGCAAATTCTACAGTTGCCTGTATTTTTTCATCTTTCGCCTGTTGAACCAACATGGTTTGCTCGCTGAATATGCTAGTAAGAGTGGATACATTATCGATAAAATAGTCTTTTACAATATTAGGATTGTATGAAGCAATGGTGGCGTTGTTATATTTAAGTTCAAACTCACTCTCACTGCTGCCATCTACAACTTGATAGCGAATATGTGTCACATTATTATTGTTGTCGGTTGTCTGGTAATAATCATTATCAGTATATGAAATTTTATTTCCTGAACTATCAATTAATTTCAAAATCTCTCCAGCCAAAGTGTTTATATCTGCAGAAGAGCCTGTGATTAATGACACAACTAAATAGCCGTGGGCTCCATCAGTTTCTGAAGAGAAGGTTAAGTTATATGATGAGTTGTTAATGGTCACATTGCTTATTGATTCTGTCTTTATTGTCCAATTTGTTTTTGTGCTATCAAAATTTGAGTTATTATTTACAGAATATTCACTATTAAGACGATTTTTAATTTTAGTGTTAGGCACATAGACAAATATATCGTTTTCTGTATCATAGTAGAGATAGATGAACTCACCATTTTCAGTATCTTTGCTTGTACAGAATTTATAAACATTATATTTTGCCAGCTCGCCATTTGGAAGATATATAGAAACACCTTCCTCTGCATATAAGCTGTCGGCCTCTACTGCAAGATCAATACCCAATGTTTTATCATCCAAATAAACATAGGATATATCTCCAGCATTAAAGTTTAGTGTTTCTTCATATATACATTTAACATTGACTGATAATTTGCCTTGTAAACCATACTCGCTATTAGCTGTAAAGACTCTCAAGGTGATTTTTGTCTTGGTAGTAGTAGAGTTTTCTTCTTTTATTTTTTCAACACTTTGTACCGCGCTGCTTATAGGTAAATCGCGATTATCATCTATGGATAAAGTTACAGTTGCCTCATAGTCAGTTGGATCGCCAGTATAGAGAAGGTCTTCCGAGGTTATTGTAATAGTTCCAGTATATACCCCTGCCTGCAAAATATTGTCAATGTTGTTGGAATTTGCTAAGTAGTAGTTTTTGCCTGCAATTTGAATCTCATCATAATTGGTGCG
>CASDQU010000092.1 GCA_949282835.1 uncultured Bacillota bacterium
ACCATTGATGATCGTTTCCTTGCAAGTAACATTATGGAATATGCTGGTTCAACCTTTACAATTCAAGATGACAGCAACTTCCCTGTATATGACCCGACAAATCCAGAGCATGCTTATGCTATCAGACCTTTGGAGTACCAAAGTGTCGTATTAATGTTCAAAGAAGAGGTTTATGTTGACGGGCTTTGGCTTGCGCTCAAGTATGACGCAGACAATGACGGTACAGAGGAAGATGTTTACGACTGGGACAAATATATTGATATCATTATCGACCTTAACTATTACAACTATGCCACAAACACTAGACGCATTGTACAATCTAAGAAGGTAAGAGTATATGACGGACCTTACGCAATAGACTATATGTATGGTTATGTAGGAGATACTGGTGGCGGTGGAGATGGCGAGCTTGTGCCACGCGACCACTGCAGCGGAATTGCCTTTGATGATATTGGCAATTTACATGTTGGAACATTCAATGTTGACATTGGAGAAGGCATACTCAAGACTGATGTTGGACGGGCAGACTATAAAGGAAATCCGCTTGTATCAAGAGAGCCGCTTATCTTAGTTGGAACAAACAATATACGAAGATACTATGAAATAGTTGAGCCTGGCTCTACCGACCTAGATCAAGAGGCGCTTGGAGATGGCTACACCTACACTTCTGGTAGACTTAATCCAGCTATGTTCGGTGGCAGTGATGGATGTGACTATTTGGAAATCACCTATAAGGTTATCAAGAAGGCAGGAGATATGGACACAAACTACAAATTCTATACCGGTCTTGCATTCCTTGACTGCGGCGAAACACCATACTAAAATAAATAAAATCACCAGGCTTATAAAAAAGCCTGGTGATTTTTTCTACTTGACATCTTCATCATCTTGTGTGTTATCTTCCTCGCTATCTTCGTCATTTGTGGTATTGTCATCATTTGTGCTATCATTTGACGGCATTGTTACTATACCGAATACGACAAGTATGCCAGCAACTGCCATGACAAGACCTGACACAAGTTCATCTTGAACTGCAAAGCCGAATAGGTCGCCTAAAGCATTCAAAAAGATTACCACTGCACCTGACAAAGCTGTCCAAAAACTATAGGATTTAATTCGATTTTTCATTTTCCCTCCTAGAGACAATTTCTTTTAGCTCGCTCACCTCCTCTTTCAGCGCATTTAGCGTTTCAAGATGTGAGGTGAGCTCTTCTATAGTATCACGATATGCCTCTTCGCGTTTTGAGCTGTCTTTTAACTGATAAAAGAATAAAAACACAAATAATATTGCAAATATGCCATATGAAACTATTATTTTTATTAGTTCCGACCAAAAATCCATTTTAAATCTCCTTCTTATTGATCATGTCAAGGATGATTTTCTCTTCTTCTTGAAGGCGGATAAGATTAATCTTTTCAATATGATTTTTATATATGAATATCACTTCTCAAGCCTAACTGTCAAAACAAAGTTTGTAATCTTAGCCAGCTGAGTACTTTCTATTGTTACATTGAATAGTTTTCCTACCACTCCTGCTGGCACTCTTTGTACTTCTTCACCGCCTTTTATCTCAAATGTCTTTTGCATAGCCTCGCTCTTAAGAGTAACTAAGCATGGATATTTTGATTTTAAAGTAAAGGATTTTATCTTTTTTAGCTTGCCGCTATCTCCAAAATCGCTATCTTTGCTTTGCCAATATTTTTCTAAATCCTCGCCAAAGATTTTGCCATCTTCGTTAAGCTGGCCAATCTTGCCCTTATGCTCGCCGTTGAAACATGCGATAAGTTTTGTTTTGTAGGGATTGTTTAATGTCAATAGTCTATTGATATCCACGCCGCGCAACAGTTGAAAGCTTTTATCGCTAATGTCATATACAAGCAGAGCATTATTGACAAATCCGCCGCTATAACCCTCGCAACCTATCTCTCTTTCGTCATCAAACTTTATATGGCAGGCAAGAAAATATTTTCCGTTATAGAACTCGCCCCAAGCTTTAGATTGATTTTTTGTGCCAATCAATTTACTATATACACTTTTAATTTCGCTTACAGACGAACCGTTGAAAATCTTTAGCCCACTGGAATCTAAAAAGATTATATCATCTCCGCACTGCGCGATTGTATTTGGATATATATAACTATTGGATATGTACAAATGGCTTATGGCAAAATTATCGTCCGTTCCATATTTGGACACCTCGGTAATACCAAAATCACGGAAAATATATAAATAATCATTAAAAGATATAATTTTATTTAAGTCTCCACGCTCATCGCTAAAGTCAAGATTTTCACATAGCTCATCGGTAAAATTTAATATGTCTGTCTCATCACTATATACTAGCGTCCCTCGCTCTGAAGATGTTATTGCAAAAAGATTACCATAATGATTACAACAAGATACTATCTTTGGCGCATTCTCATTTCGCTGCAAGCCGCTACCTGTTATTATCAATAGGTTGTCGCCCTCTCCTGATAAAAGCAGACTGTCTTGTTGACCCACCCTATAATATGCCGCATATGGCGTCTTGGTAAAATTATTGTCAACTACAAATGGGGCTATCCGCTGAGCAAATAGATTGTCATAACAAATCTGCCCTAAATCATTGTAATAAAACAGATAATAATTATTTTGATCGGTGCTAAAATTGTACCACTTCAATTTCCAAATGGCTTTTATTTCGCTACCCTGCAAAATATAATCACTCTCACTATCAAGGTCACTTGTCGACGATGGCTGAGTTAGAGCGCTAAAACCATAACCAGATTTCAACAAGCCATCTTGCACATTGAAATTATAACAACTATTTGTGCTGCCTTCTTTGCACACAAAATCATCTTTGTCGGTCGTACCTTCTTGAAAGAGGTTATATTTTATCTCCTTTTCTATAGTTTTTTTGGTCTTTAGCGTATTTCTATAGAACATTATATCCACCTCCTCCGAGGCATTCTTATCTCTCTCTTTTCTCTCTGTAAAACATGTAGTGAGTTCTTAAAGCGCTCTTCCCACACATCGGCTTCATCAAATAGCGTCTGCAAAAAATAGTATTCGCGCGCTATCCCATATGCGTACACACGCATAGGCAAGCATGAGGCGACTGTGTCTGAAAGCTGATAGCTTTTAGGCTGCACACTATAGAGTACATCTACCGCACTTGCAATGGCTACCAAGTGGTCATCAAAAACCTTGAATTTTACTTTGCGCCCACATATGTCTTTAACAGATATGATTTGAAGTGGATTTTCAGTTAAAGAGGAAAATTTTACTTTGAAATCTTCACATTTAACCCTTTCTTTGTTATATATAGGTATATATTCACATGCTACTTCGTTATATACCAAATTGAAAAAGTTTACTAGACTGTCACATATTAGCTGTTCATCTTCACTTAAAGTTGCCTCTTCATCTAGCGCCTTTTCAAGTGAAGTTTGACCGATAAAACTACAGGCTATTTTTATTATGTCTTTTACAAGCATAATGCCTCCTTTATCTTTTTTACTTGGTCTTTTATAGACTTTTCATATAGTTTTTGGTTGTTTTCTTCTATTTCCTTGATGATTTCATCACGGCGAGAGCTTGCACTCTTTAGTGCATAAAAGAGGGTTCGCCCGTCAAGCTCACTATATGGCACAGTAAAGCAATAGCTATCTCTTTCACCGCTTATATGCACTTCATATACCTTTTTATCTAAATTGTATAAAATGACATATTTTTCATCAATCTCTTTAAGCCGATTAGATATGTAATAGACATCATCTTCTATTTTTAAATATCTCATAATAACCTCCAAAAACTAAAGAAAGAGGCAAAAAACTTTTCGCCTCTTGCCTTTTACCATTATTAGCCCTCAGCGCCACTGTCTGTGCTATGAGCTGTCTCAATCGCGTCTACAATGCTTGAGAATGGGTCTGAAATGCTTGATTTAATACCACTAATTTTAGCCTGACCACAAGGTTTGTCACAGATAAGCTCTGCATATTTAACAAGGGTAGCGCTATAAGTAGGATAGCCTGGATTTTGTCTTAAAATTTGTCCATTTTCTCCTTCAAGCCACTTCCAGTCACAAAGTTGATGTAAAACAAAATCATCTGTATTAAGTAGATAGATGGTATCGTCATCAACAAATCTATCAGCAACCACAGGTATACCATTATGAGTAATAGTTTTATATCCGCCATCAAGAGATGTAATTTCGATATTTCGTCTATATGCTCCTAAATACTCCTGATAAGCTCGTCTAACTTTGCTTGAACAAGTGATAAAATTAATTTTAGAGTCAAAATTATCTTCAAGATGATCGATAGCCTCTTGAATAACTATATCACTAATCTCTTTTGAAGTTGTATCAACATAAGGGCTAAGCCAAGGATATTCGCTCTTACTAACTCCATATATTGAAGCTGCAGAGCTATCAAAGATTTTCCCAAGTCCTGTAATTTCGCTATCTTTAGAACCTTGAACATAAATTTTGTATCCGCTATTGATTGTCAAGGTGTCTTTTCCTGTATATTTGAATTTTTTGTTTGCTCTATCAACATAGATAACTTTTAAAGGGTTGGTGTTAACTTTGCTGCCATCGTTATAAACATCAACAAGCATTCCTTCTATTAAGTTGTTTACCTTATCGCAAGTAATCACTTTCCCCGAGCTGTCATGAGAGCTAACGGTAGCCAAAGTGCCACTTCCATCTCCATAAAGCATTCTGCCAAGGTTGAAAGAGCTTGCCTTTACCAGTCCTTCCATTTCATCAGAAAGAAGATTTACAAAAGCACCAATATTATTTGCTGATGCTCTAACTGCTTTGTCTGAAATTTCAATTTTACCAAATAGGTTTTTAAGGTCTGCCACGAATTGAACATAGCCATTGCCAGAAGCTGTAGGCAACTGACCATCTTCGCTACCCGCGCCAATGCCGCCATTGATGCCATAAGGAGCAAGTTTTCTAATTTCCTTTCCCCATACATCTTTGCTGGTCTTTTTAATTCTTGCAAGAAGTGGATTAGCCTTATCATTTAACTGATTTGCCACAACTCCAAGATATACTGTTTTTAAAGCATTTTCAGCTGTTTGTAATGTAACCATATTTTCTCCTTTTAAATTACATTTTTTAATTAAATAAATATCAAAATTAAATTAAAAAATTAATTAAATAAAATAATTTAATTAAAATGACAATTTTTTTATTATTTTTTATATTATTTTATATTTAATATTATTTTTAAAATATT
>CASDQU010000093.1 GCA_949282835.1 uncultured Bacillota bacterium
CGTCTTTATTTCTTCAAAAATTGTGTCTATAGATTTTGAGGCGTCAATTACATAAAACCTATCTTTATTATGCTCAGCCAAATAATCATAACCCTTTTTAACATTTTCATGAAATAGTTCGCCCTCAAGCTCAATTCTATCAAGCTTCATATCGCCCTTTCTTTTAAAGGCTTCTTTAGGGGAGAGGCTCATATAGAAAGTCAAATTTGGCTTAACACCACAAGTGGACAGGTCTGCAAGGTGAGCAATCTCTTCTATTGAGATAATATTTCTTGCAAAACCTTGATAGGCAATGGTGGAGTCGTAAAACCTATCAGAAATTACAATTTTACCTTGTTTTAAAGCTGGCAAAATTATCTTTTTTACCAGTTCAACCCTAGAGGCGAGATACAAAAAAAGTTCACTTAGCGCTTCAGGTTGCGTCTTAGTAAATAATAATATTTTTCTTATATCTTCTCCTAGAGGGCTTTGACCTGGATCTTTTACAAATAAAAATTGATTTTTATATTTTGAATTTTCTATAAGATTTTTTAGTTTGGCAATTTGAGTAGATTTTCCACAGGCTTCGCCGCCTTCAAATGTAATAAAATATCCTTTGTTCATCTATAGTCCTTTTATTCATGATGACAGTGTTCATGACCGTCACAACATACTTGGTCAACATCAATTTCTTCCACATATTTATTTAGAGGCATAACTTTGTAGAAATTTTCGCACATTTTATCGGTTGTAGTATATCCGCTTTCAGCGCAAAGCACTTCTACAATTCTATTAATCACACTTGCGCAAGTAAGTTCTACAGTAGATGGGCGCTCTATAACAACTCTTGTATTAGGTTCGCCTTCAATAGTCCAGTCATTACAATCAAACTCGTCTTTATCATAGACTTTGCCTATACACTGAGAAATGATGGTAATTCCTTCCTTGGTATAAGTGGTGACTTCTGCGCTCATACCAGTGCAGTGACCTTTTGGAATTGTCATCTCTAAAGTTGTGCTATGAATATTGCGTTTGGCGATTTGAGGAATACTTTTTTGAGTTTGGCTTGTGATATGCAGCCCTAATTTAGAGCAAAGCCAACCATTTACATTCCACATATAGCTTGGAGAGAATTTGCCTTGATTAATAATCTTTTGGCGTTCTTCTTCACTAATTTCATCATTGACAGCCACCTGTTTTTCAAATTCTTCTGGGCTAAGTCCAGCACCATGAACTCTAGCAAGAGAGATGCCATAATCTTCGACATTGTAAGAAGATTTGCCTCTTATAGTGGTGATTTTATGGGTAGCACCTGCTAAAACACTGATAAGATTTCCCCAGAAAACATCTTGATAGCCACTGCCGCAAATTGTACATCCATTTTCTTTTGCAAGTTTATCAAGCTTTTTTGCAAGTTTTGGGCTTGAATTTTGTGCATAAAAAGCTTCTTCACAAGTAGAAATTGCATTGACGCCATTTTTAGCGCATATTTCATAGATAGGGTAGTTTTCAGCGAAAAGACTGGTAGTAGTTACAATAGCCACATCTACAGAATGTTTTTTCAAGAAATTATCAAATTCTCTAGCATCTTGAATTTTTACATTAAGATTGTCTTTGCATCCTATAATTGTAGAGATATCTTTTCCGATTTTGCTTTGGTCTATATCAAAAGCTCCTACAATTTTGACGCCTTTTTCTAAAGCATAACGCATTGTGTACTTGCTCATCTTTCCACAACCATATTGAACCATTGTTATTTTTCTCATTTAATCCCTCCTAAAAAATAGTATAACAATTTATACGATTATTTCCAAATAAAACAAAAATAAAAATAAAAAGTGAAAAAAGTTTTAACAAAATAATTTATTAGTTGTAAAAATATGAGTGTATAATTTTAGAAAAAGATACTTTACTCTTCAGGATTATGATTGATAGGGTTATTTTGAAAATAGAAATATATTCTAGAAGCTGTAGCAGGGTCTATACCTGGAACAGTTTGAAGCAGGTCAATATCGGCTTTTGCGACCTCTTCACTAGTGCCAAAAGCCTTGAGAAGAGCCTCTCTTTTTTTAGGGCCAATACCCTTTATATTTTCAAGTAAAGATTGTGTTTGTTTGGTCAGCCTAATATTTCTATGATAGGTGATAGCAAATCGGTGTGCTTCATCTCTTATTCGCTGCAATAGTCGAAGCTCTATACTTCCAAGCTTTAACAAGGTTGGATTTGATTGATTTGGGAAGAATACCTCTTCAATGCGCTTTGCAAGACTTATCATATCAATATCTTTTTGTAAATTAAAATCTTGCAAAACCTCAAAACAAGAGGAAAGTTGACCTTTGCCACCGTCAATAATTATCAAATTTGGTTTTTCTTTAAAACTGTCGCCATTTTGCTCAATAAATCGTTTAAGTCGCCTTGTTAAAGCTTCTTTAAGTGAGGCAAAGTCATTTGAGCCTTTCACTGTTTTAATTTTGAATTTGCGATAGTCTTGTTTACTTGGTTGTCCATTTTTAAAGACCACCATAGAGCAAACTTTGTTAGTGCCACTGATATTTGATATGTCATAACATTCTATTCGCATAGGGACTTCTTTCAAGCCAAGTTTTTGTTTTAAAGAATTGATTGCGCCGATTGTATTATTGTATTTAAGCTTTTCTTTTTCAATATGCTTTTCAAGGTATTCTCTAGCATTTTCTTTTGCCATATCAAGTAAAGATTTATTTATTGAGTGAGGGTTTGATATGAAGGTAACTTTTTTGTTGTAATATTGTTTAAATAGCTTTTCATCTTCAATGTGATGAGATAGAATAATTTCACTAGGAATTATTAAGTTTCGATAATATTGAATGATAAAATTAGACAAGGTTTGTCCTTCTTCAAGTTCGCCATCTTGGCAAGGGTAATTTTGAATACCAAGGATTTTGCCCCCTCTGACAACCATACTAGTAATAACGCCACTAAGCCCATCACATTCATAGGCAAAAATATCTTTACTGATATCTTTAGGCAAGTTAGCCACAACTCGTTCTTTGAGTTTTGACACCATTTTTAGTCTATCACGAATTAAAATGGCATTTTCAAAATTTTCACTATTAGAAGCAGCTATCATTTTATCAGTTAAAATTTTTTCTATTTCTTCATCGTTGCCATTTAAAAAATTTATCACTCTGGTGATTTCTTTGGCATATTCTTCTTTTGTAATTTTTTTTGTGCATGGCGCGGAGCATAGCCCAAGAGAATAATTGAGACATTCTCTTTTTGCCACTGAAGTTTCGGTAATTTTAAGGTTGCAAGTTCGCAATCTAAATGCCATGGTTATTGTTTTAACAATCTCTCTTGCATCAAGACCAGCAAAGTAAGGGCCAAAATATTTAGCGCCATCTTTTTTTACCCTTCTTGTTATTTCTATTTTAGGGAAAGGTTCTTTCATGTTGATTTTGATATAGGGGAATTGTTTGCCGTCTTTTAAAAGAATATTATAAAAGGGCTGATATTTTTTAATCAAGTTACTTTCAAGCGCAAGTGCGTCCATTTCGCTCATGGTGATAAAATAGTCAAAATCGTCTATATTATCTACCATAGTTTGTACTTTAATAGGTTTTAAAGAAGAGCGGAAATATTGACTGACACGATTTTTCAAATTCTTAGCTTTGCCTACATAAATAACAATGCCGCTTTTATCTCTCATAATATAAACGCCAGGTTTTGTAGTTAATTTTTTAAGTTTTTCTTTGACTTTTTCATTCATGATATTAGTATACACTTAAAATTAATTAAATCCAAGTTTTTTAGAAAAATGTTACACACTTGTTATCTAAAGTTTAACATAAAAAAGGATACAAAATTTTTGTATCCTTACTTACAAATCATTTTTAAACAGTCCTCTTTTGAGAGTTTAAATTGTTCGCCAAGAGCCATATTTTTGAGGGTGTAGAGTTGCCTGTCAATTTCCTCTTCACCTACAATTAAAATATAAGGTATTTGTTTTTTGCCTGCTTCTTTCATTTTTGCCTTAAAGGAGCGATTTTCATAATTTACTTCACAGTTTAAATATTTTGAAAAATAGCTTTGAAGTTTGAAACATTCAACAAGGTAGTCTCCAAGAGGAATTATTTGGAGAGTGGTATTAGTAGGCGGGCAGGCAGGCAACATATTATTTTTGTCTAACAAGTCAAAAAGTCTAGTAAGTCCAATGCTAAGTCCAACACCCGGCATTTTCTTTTGAGAGAAATAACCTGCGAGATTATCATATCGACCCCCTCCGCATACAGTGCCAAACTCTGGGTGAGAAGGAATGGAGGCTTCAAATACAGTGCCAGTATAATAATCTTGTCCTCTTATAATTGAAATATCAAGAGAATAATTCTTTTTGTCAATTTGGTATGCTTGGATATATTGATATAGTTCTTGAAGTTGCCTTAACCCTTCTACAAATATCTCATCTTTAGAAAGGGGAGCTAATTTTTCAAGCACCTCTTGAAAATCACTTTGCAAAGAGATTATATACAGAAGTTTATCGCTGGTTTTTTTATCAATTCCAAGATTTTCGAGTTCTTTTTCAACGCCATCTTTGCCTATTTTATTGACCTTATCAAGAAGAGTTAACACTTCTTTAGTTTTGTCTTGCAAACTAAGCTCACGGCAATAGCCAACTAAAATATTTCTATTTGATATATGATTTACAATATCAATATCTAATTGTTTAAAAATCTTATCAATCAGAAATACACATTCTCCATCTGCTGCGATAGGTAATTGGTCTAGTCCAACAATATCACCGTCACATTGAACAAATTCTCTAAATCTTCCTCTTTGAGCGCGTTCGCCACGATAAACCTTGCCTATTTGGTATCTTTTAAAAGGGAAGGAGATATTTTCGCTATTCATAGAGACATATCTTGCAAGAGGGACGGTGAGGTCATAACGCATACAAATATTGGTGTCGCCTTTGGTAAAATGATATACCTCTTTATCAATTTCTCCGCCAGATTTTGCCAGCAATATTTCGCTCAATTCAAGCACAGGGGTATCAAGTGGCATAAAACATGATTCTTGATAAACTCTTTTAATTTTTTCAATCATGCCATCAAAAATCAGCTGCTTATTTGGACTAAGCTCCATAAATCCTGACAAAATTCGCGGTTTAATGAGTTTTTGTTGTGACATATTTGCTCCTTACTAAAATATTGTTACTATATCTCGTCCTAATTTATTGGGCGAAGATTAAAAGCCTTGCAATTTCAATTTCTTTATTTCTATTGTATATAAATTTGATTTGCCATGCAAATGATTTTTAATAAAATAAAGAGATTTTTGTTAAACTAGTTATAAAAAAATTATTATATGCTTTAAAGCAAAAGTGAATAGAAAACAAAGGGGTAATTTTGTAATTTTTAAAGGCTTTTTTACAAAATTTTCAAAAAGTACCGCCCTTAAAGTTATCCACATTTCCACAAATAAATAATTATGCAAATCAGTTTATTTTTATGCAAAATGGTGAATTTTAGGGGTTATAGGGGGTTATCTACCTAAGTTATCCACATTTCCACATTAAAGATTTGTGAAAATGGCATTTTTTCATATCTTTTTTAGAATAAAATTTTTATAAGATAAGTCAAAACATTTGACAAATATAAATGTATTTTTTTAATAGCTTATTTTGGTGATTTGTGATGGTCAAGTTTAGGTCATTCTCGACAATAAATTGTATAAATATTAATAATTCTTCATTTGCAAATTTTTTCAAAATGAATTTAGTCTTTTATAATTTGCAAATCTTTTAAAAAGACTGAAGGTCTATTATCAGTGATAAAAAAGAGTTTATGAAGTGCGCGGGTAGAGGATACATACAGTATATTTTTATCGATAGTGTTAGAATAATTTGTAAATGTCGCATTAGGTACAATGACGGCATCAAATTCAATTCCTTTTGCTGTTGCGCATGTGGTGATAAGTATTCTATTATTGTAGTCTTGAGGTTCTTTGATTATCTTACAATCAACATAAGCTTTTAATTTGCTATAAAGCGCCTTCGCTTCACTATTGCATTTGCAAATTATTGCAATATGTTCATAGTCTGCACATTTTGAAGATATTATATTGGCAATAGTCTTCTCTTGAGTGGCAGTTTGATAGATGCATGGATCTTCTCCCGTTCTATTTACATATTCAATATTTTCAATTCCAATCATTTTATTTGAAAACTGTGCTATTTGTTTAGTTGAACGATATGTTTTGTTTAATTCAATAAGTTTACAGCCTAGGAAATCTGCGGTGATTTGCAAATAGTCATCAGACACATTTTTTTCTATGCTTTGATTGACATCTCCAACAACAATACAAGGGCAAGACCAAAGTTTTTTGAAAATATAGATATCAACAGGGGTGAAATCTTGCATTTCATCTATAATAAGATATTTGGCCGAGAAATCATGTTCAAAGCCATATAGAAAATATTTGATGGCAAGATATGTTCCTTTATCCATATATTTAATAGTTGTGCTTTTATATGATTTTAAATTTTCACGAGCCATAAAAATTTGATGAATTTTTTCTACATCTCTAATAGGCAGAAAAGAATATAAAATCTTTTTAAATCTCTCCTTTAACCCTGCGTTTTGTTGTTTGTTATAATGGCGCTCTTCTGTGAATACCATTGCATATTGCCATGCAATTTTGTTTATTCGCTCATATAAATCAAGCCCTTTAAAGGTTTTGAAGAAAAGCTCTTTTGTTTGACTAGCAGGAAAATCTATTGTCTCCTTATTCCCTTCATCATCTTCTTTCACTACATAACTCAAATCGACAGGCGAAAATGTCTCCAGAAATGGTCCTTTTAAAAATCTTAAAAGACTATCTAAATATTCATAAGATGATTTATATGAAATTTCATTGAGATCTTCTTGCTTTGGATTTGTGGCTATCTCATCAAGCATATCTTCTCTTGTTTGTATCGGCCTTTCTAATTCTGACCTAGCTATTTGTGCAAAAGTTGTTTCAACAAGGTTATCTTCTCCAAGCTGAGGAAGGACATCAGAAATATAACTTGAAAAGATATTGTTAGGGGAAATAATTAAGATATCACTACTTTTAATTTGATTTCGATATTTATATAATAAAAATGCCGCTCGGTGCAGGGCAATAGAAGTTTTTCCGCTACCTGCAATACCTTGTACAAGAATATTATCATTGATATCACATCTTACTATAGCATTTTGTTCTTTTTGAATAGATGATACGATTTGCTTCATTTTTGTTGTTACATTGTGAGATAATATATCTTGTAGTATTTCGTCATTAATGGTAAGATCGGTATCAAAATATGATAAAAGTTGACCGTTTTCAATTTTATATTGTCTTTTTAATGTGATTTCTCCGCGATATTGTTTTTTGTCAATGGTAAAAGAGGCTGGCCCTAGATTGAAATCATAATACATCGAACAAATAGGCGCTCTCCAGTCGGCTACATATACCTTGTTATTGTCAATAATATTTCCAAGCCCAATATAAACCTTTTGAGAAGTTTTTTTATTTTGTGGCAAAAAATCTATTCTTGCAAAATATGGAGTGGCTTTTTGATTGTGTAGCCGCTTATTTTCCTTTTCAATAAGATTTTCAATCGATTGCAAATCTGCTATGTGGCTATATGCACCAGATAAGTCGCCGCCACGGCTATAATCAGAAAAATTTTCAGAGATTTCCCTTTTTTTATTTTCATATTCTTCTCTAGCTTTATTTAGTTTTTTGTTATTTTCTTCTATTTTTTTGTTTAAAATTTTTAATGTTTTGTGCAAATATTCTTTTTCTGATAGCTGTGCCATATTTCCCTCCCTCTAAAAAAAGCTGTGAAGTAGCCACTTAAAAGTGGCTTATCAAAACGAAATCGTTTTGATAATTTTTAACCCAGTTAAAAATTACTTCACAGCCTTAAGCTTTAAAATTATTCGTCATCATTTTCATTGCTAGGTAAACTTGGCTCGACATTTGATAACTGGTTTTGATTGTCAAGGATATCATTTTTAACATCATTTGTCAAGTTATTTACGCCTTGCTGCTCATTATCCTCATAATTAACCTCATTTTCCTCTTTTTTAACAAGAGCAACACCTACTATTTTATTGTCAGATTTGAGGCGCATAACTTTAACACCTTGGCTTACTCTTGAAAGAGCGCTAATTTGATTGATAGGAGTTCGTATAATCACTCCATTGTCTGCAATTAGCAAGATATCTTCATCTTCAAAAGATTGCTTTAATGCTGCTAAAAGTCCAGTTTTGCCGTTAAATATGCCAGCTTTGACACCTTTACCGCCACGAGATTGCAAGCGATATTCTTCAACATTTGAGCGTTTTCCATAACCATTTTCACTGATAGTTATAATTTGAGAATTTTCTTTGACGATAGCCATGTCGACTATAAAATCATCTTCTTTTAGCTTTAAGCTCCGTACTCCTTGACTATCTCTGCCCATATTTCTAACATCTTTTTCATTAAAGCGTATGCATTTGCCATTATGAGAGGCAATCAAAATATCATCTTTACCTGTTGAAACTTCAACGCCAATAAGTTCATCGCCTTCAAGCAGCCTAATAGCAATCTTTCCAACCTTTCTAATAGAAGCAAACTCTTCAAGTTGTGTTTTCTTGATTAGTCCATTTCTTGTTGCCATTATGAGATTACCAAGGGCATTTTCTTTACGCGGTATAATAGTTGTTACTTTTTCGCCTTCACTTAACATCAAAAGGTTGATAACGGCTCGTCCTTTTGCAGTTCTTTGAGCTTCTGGCACTTCATATGCTTTAATGCAGTATACTTTACCTTTGTTTGTAAAGAAGAGCAGGTCATCATGTGTATTAGTAACAAACATAATTTTCACAAAATCTTCTTCTTTTGTTTTGTGAGCGGTTACTCCAACACCACCTCTATTTTGAGATTTATATTCGCTAGTAGACATACGCTTGATATAGCCTTGATTAGTCATAGAAATAACTACATCTTCTTTTTCTATGAGGTCAGCGATATCAATGCCGCCACCATCAAGACTAATTTCTGTTTTGCGTTCATCGCCATATTGATTTTTAATATCTTCAAAATTATCTCTAAGTATTTGCAGTACGCGCTCTGGTCTAGCCAAAATGTCTTGCAAATCTGCAATAGTCATTTCTAGTTCGCGAAGTTCTTCATTGAGTTTTTCTACTTCAAGAGAGGTAAGTCTTGATAATTTCATTTCAAGGATAGCATTAGCTTGAATTTCATCAAGTTCAAAATTTTGAGTAAGTTTGATAGAAGCGTCTTGTTTGTCCTGTGAAGATTTGATTATCTTAATAACCTCGTCAATATTTGCAAGAGCGATTACAAGTCCTTTAACAATATGTTCTCGCTCAAGAGCTTTATTGAGGTCAAATTGAGTTTTTCTTGTCAAAACTATTTTTTGATGTTCAAGATAATAGAACAGCATTTCTTTTAAGTTTAAAATGCGTGGCTGACCATCAACTAGGGCGAGAAAAATTATTCCACTGCCTTTTTGAAGCTGAGTTTGCTTATATAGAGAATTTAATACCACTTGAGCATTAAAGTCTTTTTTAATATCAATTACTATTCTCATGCCTCGACGGTCTGATTCTTCTTTTATGTCGCTTATACCTTCAAGTTTTTTATTTTTGACAAGTTCGGCTATTTGCACAATAAGCTGGGCTTTATTAACTTGGTAAGGCAGTTCGGTAACAATAATACGGCTTCTACCCGTGCTAGTTTCTTCAATCTCTGCCTTTCCACGAACAACAATGCCTCCTCGGCCAGTTTTATAGGCATGCTTTACTGCTGCTCGCCCCATGATAATACCTCCAGTAGGGTAGTCAGGAGCTGGAACATATTTGATAAGTTCGTCAATTTCAATATCAGGGTTATCGATAAGAGCCTGAAGGGCATTTAACACTTCGGTTAGATTATGAGGAGGAATATTTGTCGCCATACCAACAGCGATACCGTCAGCACCATTTATTAGAAGGTTAGGGATTTTAGAAGGCAGTACACTTGGCTGCTGCAGGGTATTATCAAAGTTAGGATAAAAATCGACAGTGTCTTTATCGATATCTTCAAGCATAAGACCTGCAATTTTTGATAAACGCGCTTCGGTATAACGCATAGCGGCAGGAGGGTCACCATCGACTGAGCCAAAGTTGCCTTGTCCGTCTACCAAAGGGTATCTAATTGAGAAGTCTTGAGCAAGCCTAACCATTGCGTCATAAACAGAGCTATCACCATGAGGGTGATATTTACCCATGACATCGCCCACAATTCTAGCACATTTTTTAGTTGGCTTGTCATAAAAGTTGTTCATTTCACCCATAGCATATAAAATACGCCTATGCACAGGTTTAAGTCCATCTCGCACATCAGGAATAGCACGCGAAACATTGACAGCCATAGCATAAGAAATAAAAGATTTCTTAAGGTTGTCAACGGTGTCCACTTTTTCAATTTTGGTATCTTTAAATATTTCCTCTAAAGACTTTTTGCTTTCATGCTTGTCCATAATTATCTCCTACCATTCAAATTCTTAATATCTTCTTCAACGCGTTTGCGTCCTCTTGTAATTTTGTAGTCCATCATCTTTTTAACATCATCTTCACCAAAAATATTCATAATTTGGCTTGCACAAATAAGCACATCAGCTGTTTCTTCTATAATATTTTGTCGTATTTTATCGAGCCTTTCATCATTTTGCTTGCTTTTTTCATATTTAGAATAGCGCATAAATTTGCAAAGCTCTTTGGTAAGTTCGCTCATTTCTTCAATACATAATCGGTATTCGCTTTCTTCGCCCCAAACCTTTCTAAACATTTCAAAAGTTTCTATAAAATATTCTTTACTAAGCATAATTTCTCCTTTGCCTATTAGCTAATGGAATAACTTCCTTATTATTAGATTTTTAAATTATATATCTAGGTCAGTTACAAGAGTTGCATTTTCTTCAATAAATTTGCGTCTTAAGTCACTGTCTTCGCCCATTAGGTCATTGAAATACTTTTCTGCTTCGATTGCGTCTTCCATAGTAAGCTGAATTAAAATTCGGCGTTCAGGGTCCATAGTTGTTTCCCAAAGCTGATCGGCGTCCATTTCACCCAGACCTTTATAGCGTTGTTGCGTACAACCTTTACGACCGTTAGCCTGATACCAATCTTCAAGCTCTTGGTCGGAGTAAAAATAATATTCTTCTTTATTTTTAGTAACTTTATAAAGTGGAGGTTTAGCAGCATAGACATGGCCATGTTCAATAAGCGGTCTCATATATCTAAAGAAGAAAGTAAGAAGAAGTATTCGAATATGTGCGCCATCAACATCGGCATCGGTCATACAAATGATTTTATCATATCGAAGTTTATCTTCGTTAAATTCGCTTCCAATACCGCAGCCAAAAGCGGTAATCATAGATTTTATTTCATTATTTTCAAGTATTTTATTAAGGCGTGCTTTTTCTACATTGAGAATTTTACCTCTAAGTGGCAAAATCGCCTGAAAACGCCTATCTCTGCCAGTTTTAGCAGTGCCGCCCGCAGAATCTCCTTCTACTATATAAATTTCGCAAAATCTGCGGTCTTTTTCGCTGCAGTCTGCAAGCTTGCCAGGCAGGGTGGTATTTTCAAGCACGCTTTTACGCCTAGTAAGTTCGCGTGCATTTCTTGCGGCATCTCTAGCGCGCTGAGCGGTGATACTTTTCATAATAAGATTGCGAGCTTCATTTGGATGTTGTTCTAAATAGTCGCCAAATTCGTCCACCATCGCCTTATATACGATATTTCTCATTTCGCTATTGCCAAGCTTAGTCTTTGTCTGTCCTTCAAATTGAGGATTTTTAAGTTTGACAGATATAACAGCAGTGATACCTTCACGGCAGTCTTCGCCAGAGAGTTTTTCGTTATCTTTAATAATCTTGTTTTTAAGTGCATAGTCATTTATCACTTTGGTAAGACCAGACTTGAAGCCGTCAAGGTGAGTTCCGCCTTCTTCTGTGTTAATGTTGTTGGCATATGCGTTAATAATTTCGCTGTAGCCCTCATTAAATTGAAAACAAACTTCTACTTCATTTTCGACATCGCCGCCATTTGAACGATTGAATTTATTGAAATATACAGGAGCAGAAAGTAAAGTTTCACGATTTTTATTAAGATAGTCTACAAATTCGACAATTCCGCCTTTAAATTCAAAGACTTCTTTTCGCTCTTGCCCTTCGCGTTTGTCTTCAAGAGAGATAACAAGCCCTTTATTTAAGAAGGCAATTTCACGAAATCTGTTTTTCATGGTGTCAAAATTAAAGTTGCAAGTTTCAAATATCTCATCGTCAGGCAGGAAGGTAATAGTTGTACCCCGCCTATCAGTTGCTCCAACAATTTCAAGAGGAGTGATGGCTACGCCACGAGAAAATTCAATTTTGTAGTGTTGGTTATTTTGATAGACATCAGCGCGCATATACTTCGAGAGTGCATTTACACAAGATACGCCCACGCCATGCAAACCGCCAGAAATTTTATAGCCTTCTCCACCAAATTTTCCACCAGCATGAAGTTTTGTTAAAACAACTTCCACGGCGCTCTTGCCTTCTTTTGGAATTATACCTGTAGGAATACCACGGCCATTGTCGATAACAGAACAAGAGCCATCAAAATTTATAATGACTTCTATTTTGGTACAATATCCAGCTAAAGCTTCATCAATGGAGTTGTCAACAACTTCAGTTACTAGATGATGAAGACCATGCTCATCAGTAGAACCAATGTACATTCCAGGTCTTTTACGGACAGGCTCAAGCCCTTCAAGCACTTGTATATCTGTTTCATCATATTTCACACTTTTACCAATTTCAATATCGTCTTGTTTAATCTCTTCCATAATAGCTCCTAAAACATATATTATATATATTATATA
>CASDQU010000094.1 GCA_949282835.1 uncultured Bacillota bacterium
ATTTTGTAGAACAATACCTGAGTAATTGTCAGTTAGCCCTTTATTCTTTACTGTTTGAATGGAGTCGGCTGCCATATACTCAGAATATGAGTAAACATTGACACCATCAACGAAAGTGAAGTCATAATAGTCACTTGTAACTGCAGCCCCTTCAAAAGGTGCTATCTGTTTGACTGTAATTCTTACCTTACCGCTACTATGCACCGTTATCATACCATTTTGGTCAACTGTTGCTATCTCTTCATCGCTTGAAGACCACTCAAGTAAATTAGAGTACTCATTGCTAGGTTGAATAGAATATTTCATTTGATAAGTCGAAATTTCCTTATTTGAAGCATCTAAGAAATTTTTACCAAATACTCTATACTGACCAAGGCCTGCAACATCATCAACTTTATCAAGTTCAAGCTGAATGTCGCTCAATTTTTTATAGAAAGTGAATGTCTTTGTCGCAACTATTTCACTGCCCAAAACTTTAGCTGTAACTGTAACTTCTCCACCTTTTCCATCCTTTTTCCCAATTAGCCTCCAGCCATTTTCAATGGTTGTTAATTCGGCAATACTAGGGTCTGATACTGTGAGCTCAAGCTCAAAAGCATCGGCATCAATAGGATTTGAGGCGATAAATATATCTACATAATCACCAGTATACATTTCAACTCTTGTATCATTAAAATGTATACTTTGAACTTGTTTGGTGTAGGTAATGTTTACAGTGGTTTTGATGGCTGAATTTTCTTTTAAAGTAATTGTGATGGTAACCCTTCCATAGCCATAGAATTCGACCTCGCCATTTATGCCCACACTTGCAAGTGTGCTATCGCTGCTTGAATATACCAATTCTCTTTGACTTGTATCGCTTGGCATAGCCAAGGCTTTGATTGTATAACTTGGCAATGAAATAATTATATCGCTTTCGCCTTCTACTTCTATATATTCAGCATATCGCGTTACTATAATTGTAAATTGCCCAACGCTGACCCTATTAATTTCTAGATTAAAAGTAATGCTTCCGCCATTTTGCGCAATAAACTTATTGTCTTCAAATATACCTATAGCTTTATCTTGGTCATTGCGATTTTCTGTGATATTTTGATATGAGAAAATCAATTTATCACAATCGCTTGGCATAAAGGAATTTGCAATAAATTCAAATTCTGCTCCTGCATTTAAATAAATGGTGTTGTTTGACATTTGCGTTCTATCAATATCTACAGAAACTAAATCTCCTGCTGTATAATAGAAAGTTATTGATTTTGATTTTTCTCCCTTTGAAGAGTCGTCACTGATAAACTTAATAACTACCTGACCTTTCTTCTTGAATATAATCTTTCCATTTTCAATTTCTGCTATCTCTGTATCTGATATTGTATAGTGGAAAGTATCTATAGTTGAGTCAAGCGGATAACAAATTTCATTGAACGATATTTCATTGAGACTTGTAATATATGAATTTTGGTTCTGATAGAGGTCTAATGGTTGGTTAAATGTGATATCCACACTTGTAACAGCTGAAATTACAGTTATATTACAGTCGGTATAGATTTTGTTACCATAATAATCGTATGTGTAAACTCTAATAATAGCATTGCCACCATAAAGACCGGTTATATTGCCATCTTCATCTAGTTTAACAACGGCATTTTCTCCGCCATCATTGGCAGTTTGGCTTAAAATTTCATAATGAATATCGGTATATTTTGCGTCAGCTGGCAAATAACTTAAAAGATAAATTTTGAAAGTATCATTTTTATTTATTGATTTTTGAGTGGTATTTAATTGTAATGAGCTAATATAGCCAAAGGTAGAAGTGATGATAACCTCTTTAAATGCGCCGCCACCATCTGTTGAAGAGATGATAAGTTTGACAGTCCCTGGCTTTGTGAAAATAACGGTATTCTGCTCAACATAGGCTATCTCTGTATCTTCAAGCTGATAACTTAGCACCCTATTTGTGGCACTACTTGGAAGAGCCACAGCATTTACAGTCACCTCTTTGTCTATCGTTAAAATATTATCTTGGCTGACCTCAATACTTGTCACCGCCTTTATAACATTGATTGTGATATCTTTGGTTATACCATTTGAAAGCTCTATCAAAATCCTGCTTATTCCACCATTTACAGCGGTGATTTTATTGCCCTCAATTTCCACTACTTGCACATTTGCGGTATGTGTCAGCTCTCTTATTAAGACTAAATCATTGACTACATCTTTAGGTAACCAAGAAGTAACTTCTACCGTGATACTATCGCCTATATTCATATAGACTGGAGAAGTGATATTTATCTCTGCTGAAATTGCATTACCACCAGTATATCTAATGCGGAAATTTTTGCTAAATGCCCCCTCATCAAGACTGGTAACGGTAAGAATTAAATAGCCTTCTTTTAAGAAATATAATTTGCCATCATTGATATAAGCTATAGCCTCGCTTATTCCTTGTGAAGAATAGGATTGTGTAATTTTATAGTCTACCTCTGTAAGGTTTGCGTTAGATGGATAAACTTCTACCTCTAGATTTAATACTTCTAATGCTGTGATATATTCATCATTATAATAGTCTATATCACTGACAAGCTCTATATCTTCCACATATTGTATAACTTGCACAAGATGACTATAACTCTCTATAATCTCATCATCTTTAATAATTTGAAGTTCTATTTCACAGCTTCCAAGTGCTTGAGCCTTTAGCATGTCATTTTGCCTAATTAATACTTGTGATTGCCCATCAAGTGGATTTTGTTTGATAATTTCTATATTATAACTATCATATTCTACTGTAATTTCCTCTAAATCAAAATATGCAAGGTCATCTACAACTAGGAAGGTTTCCTCATCATGAATTGAAAGCAATATTGCCTCTTTTTCTATTTTCTCTACAGTAAACTGAGTGAAAATATCCTCATCTGCCACACTTGTAACTGTTATAGTTACCTTTCCATTTTGGCTAAAGATAAGTTTAGTGCCTTGAACAGTGGCAATATCTTGATTATCAACAGTTATTTTGACATCTTTATTGGTGGTATCTAAAGGAGAAACGGTTATATCAAGATTAACTTCATCTTCTGTCGTTTTGATATTGCGTTGCAAAACTGAAATTGATTGAGGCAGTCTAGTCACATCAATTTGGAAAGAAAGAGATAAACTAGAGCCTACATATGCAATCAAAGTCGCACTGCCACCATTAACTGCGGTGATTGTATTTCCATTTAACTGTAATACTTCTCCTGTAGCTGCTAAAGTAATTTGATTGGTAACCTGTAATGAGATATTAGTATTGCTTGCATTACTTGGAAAAAAGGATTTTAAAACAACCTCATAGCTATCTCCTACAGTCAAACTTATTGGCAAATCTATTATTTCGCCGCTAGACATCACGCCTATTTCAGCTGAAATTGGATATGAACCAGTATAACGGATTGACACCTGACTTGTCTTTTCGCCGCAAGTAGCATATAGCATTATTTCACCAGCTTGATTAAATATCAAAGTATTATTGGTGATAATTCCTATATTCTTATCGTTTACCGACCAAACAATCTCTTTTATTGTCGCATCTTCTGGCAGAACATAACCATTTAAAGGCACAGCGCTTTGACCTGTCACATATTGTCCGTCTAACATTTCAAGGTCAAGGTCAATTTCCACGCTGCTAGGCTGCCTTGTGACTGATATATTGCAGTAGCCTTCCCATACATTTCCATCATAGAGCGGCAAAGACACTTTAACTACACACTCGCCGCCACCAACTGCAAGCAAACTTCCATCACTTTGGACTTGAACAACCTCGCCCTCTGTGCCAGATGACACAATTTCAACTTTAAAATCTGTTTTTGTGGCGTTTATTGGCTCTAATTTGTAATTTAATGAAGCCGACTGCCCATATTCAAGTGTTAAATTTTCATCTAAAAGCTCAACACTGCTTGCAAAACCTGCAGTATAGAGAATTGTTACTCTTTTATATACATCGCTGTAATCTTCATTGGCATAAATCAAAATAGTTGCCTCTCTTGGCTCTTGCGATAAAAAGGTCACTCTGCCATAACTATCAACTGTCGCAACATTTGAGTTTTCGCTATGATAAAAATAACTTGTGTTTGTGGAGTCTTGAGGATAAGAAATTGGCTCTAAAACAACTGTGGAGTCTGCTGTAATTATATCATCAATCAATATGCTGGTAGCTGGAGAAGTCACATAAACATAAATTTGTTTTACAATGCTGCTACCTGGTGCTTTTTCTATAGAAACATTTATGATGGTGTTACCCCCTCTCACTGCATGGATATATCCACTCTCATCTACATAAGCTATCTCTTCATTTTCGCTTTGAATATTTATATTAGTGTTGTATATCTCGCTTGGAATAATGGTGTAGTTAATCACCTCGCTTTGCCCAACTTGCAATCTTGCTATTGTTGAAGTTACATCTAATTGATAAGCATAGCCATCTGTTGAGGTTACTTTTATAGACTGAGCAAATTGCCCGCTTAGAGTTGAAATTGTGATATTAACCGTGCCAGCTTTTTTGAAGTTAACAAGCCCATATTGGTCTACACTTGCAATCGACGAATCATCAATTTCAAATTTTAAATCTTTATTTGTGGCATTTTGAGGATAAATGCTGTAAGATATTTGATAATACATTCTTGATATGACAACATCACTCTCTCCAACTGTTATGCCGCTGATAGGAATGGTAATAGAAATATTGACAAAATCTACAAAACCACCATCTTCACTTGTGGCGGTTATTGTTACATTGCCACTAGAAAGAGCATAGACAAGTCCGTTAGAGTCTACTTTTGCTATACGTTCATCGCTTGATGAGAAGATGATATTCTTATTTATTGCTTCACTTGGCAAAATTGTTGCATTTAATTGCATGGTTTGACCTTCATTCATCTCATTTGATGGAGCGGTAAGTATAACTTGATGTACTTTTGTGTCAGTTACATAGAAATAACAATTTGCTCTTTTATTGCCATCTGCAGTTGTAGCTGTAATATATCCATTGCCAAAACCCACAAAAGAAATATTTCCATTTTCATCAACAACCGCTACCTCTTCATTGTCGCTTGACCAAACTATATCTTTGTTGGTAGCGTCTTGAGGATAGATGGTGGCTTTCAAACTTGCCCTTTCATCTACATTGGCAACGATAGAGGATTTGTCAAGTTCAATACGCTCAACTGCTATATAGACATCGCCTACTACAATATTGACCGTGAAGTTGACAATTAGAACAATCAAAAGTGGAATTGCAATCATTAAGAATATCAAAAGTTTTTTCATTATGCCTCTATCCTCTTATATCTTGATTCTAATTTTATGAATAATCTGCAAATCTCATAAATTGCAAAAGGTA
The DNA here is from genome assembly GCA_949282835.1 of uncultured Bacillota bacterium. GTDB lineage: Bacteria > Bacillota > Clostridia > Christensenellales > UBA1242 > Caccovivens. The sequence goes on from CASDQU010000094.1 coordinate 5,372, forward strand.
TCGCAAAACCAAATAGCGCTAAATACATAGACGGAATTGACACAAAATATGATAATGCTATCGATAAAATACCCATAACAACTGCTATTATAAAGCCTATGCTTATACTTGAATTGATGTTTTTTGTATTTGTGGTGACTTCATTTCCTTCTAAATATATAAACTGCGGTCTTTTAATGTCCATAAAAATAGCCGCCGCAATATTGCCAATTACTATTAAACTTACTGCCAGCGCAATTAACAGTGCCGCCCAATAAGAGATAAAGCCTGCTATTGCAAGTATCAAACATGAGATAAATATTGAAGGAATTGACACAATTAAATACATTAAAAACTTTATAGTAATCTGCCTTGTATAGGTTATTGGAATTATCTTAGTATGAAAGAAATTGTCACCCTCTCTTGTTATTGAAGTGGCAGCAAATGATGTGCCCATACTTAAAAACATAACAAGCACTAAAACTACTATACCAGGCAAAATTCCTTCACCCACCTGTGAAACACCTATACTTGAGGCTATTTCGCTTGAAAAATATACCATGAGCGGAGTTGTGATAACTACTGTAAGATATTGAAAGGCATAATTAGTGGAGCGGAAAATGGTGGTGAATTCTCTAAAGAAAAGCGCCCCATTAACACCTCTTTCTTTTATCTGTGCATTATTATTGTATGCTTTTATATCTCTTTCGCTATTAGAAAGAATAATTCTCAGATAAATTTTATCTGCAAAAAGCAAAATTAGTCCGCCAAGCAATAATACTATGCTTAAATTAATAGTCATGCTAGGTAAAAATCGATAGGTTAAAAGACTATTCTTAAAAAGTAGCGGCAAAACAAGATAATTTGCAAACTGCTTGATATTGTATATGGTGGTATCGGTAAATACATCAGAGATATTGCCGCTATCTAAAACATTTAAAATAAATTTCAATGCGTAAATATATATCAAAAACCCAAGTGATAAGAATACAATATACATTATTAGCATTACCACAAATTTGTTTTTCAAAAAGCTAGACAAATACATCGCTGGTACTGAAAGCAATAGAGCTATCAAAAAAGGTATCATCGGCAAAAATATAATATTTGGCAAAAGCATTAGATAAAAAATTGCAGACGCACCTGTTTTTATTCCAAAAAGAATAAAAATTGGCAATGTTAAAACTGTAGTAAATAAAAACTCATATATAAATAGATAGGTTATCTTTGCCAAGAACAACATCTTCCCGCTTACCGGCAACTTCAAAATATTGCTATCAGTTTTAAAATATAAAGTCTTGGTTGTTATACTAAGCCCAAACAATACCTGTATTATTTGAACAATAAAAACATAATAAATTATAAACTCATGCTTCAAGTTGGCTTCAATACAAACATCTAGCACGCTATTTAGCGCATATAAAATAAGCAGGACTATAAGCCCCACGCCAAGCGTGGTTAAGATATATTTTTTAACGCGCGAATAAACACTTACGCCATCTTTTACACGCGTAGAGCTATTTGTGAATTCTAATTTTAAAAGCGTTAAAAATTGATTCATCCTTTATGCTTGTCCTTTTTTAATTTTCTTCTGTTTTTATTTCTTTGTTTTCTTCTTTAATATCTTCTTTATTTTCTTCTTTATTTTCCTCTTGCAGTATATTATCTTCAAGCAAGGCAACTTTAATCTCTTTGCCGTCTTCAAAAGAGGAGGCTTCTTGGCTTGCCTTGTCGGCTTTGGCAATTTTCTTCTCCCCTTTAGCTTGAAAAGCCCGTCTTTTTTTAGGAATTTCAATTACTGGCGCTAAGTTGTCTTTTGTCATATTTAAAAAGTACTCTTCAAGTGAAACAGGACTTTCTTTGATAAATTTCTCAACCTCAATAATTTCCATAAGCTGACCATGATTGATAATCGCAACTCTATCACAAAGCTTTTCGACCATATCAATATTATGTGACGAAAAGAAAACTGAGTTGCCCTTGCGCTTATGTTCAAGCATATAGCCTTTAATCTCTGCTGCACTTTGAGGGTCAAGTCCCATAAGCGGCTCATCAAGTACCCAAAATTTAGGATTATGTATAAGTGCTGCAATAATACAAATTTTTTGTTTCATACCATGCGAATAAGACCTTATTTGTCTATCTATAGCGCCTGTCATATTAAAAAGCGAAGAAAACTCTTCAAGTCTTGCTTTTATCTTGTCTTTAGGCACACGATAAATATTCCCCATATAATTGACATATTCTTTGCCGGTTAAATTTTCATAAACTGCATGATTGTCAGGAACATACCCTATATTCAATTTTGCTTTAATAGGGTCTTTCATTATATCATATCCACAAACTTTAATACTGCCCTCAGTAAAAGGCAAAATTCCTGTTAAACATTTAATGGTTGTACTTTTGCCCGCCCCATTTTTGCCTAAAAAACCGAAAATTTCACCATCGTTTATGGTGATATTTAAATCTTTTACAGAATAATAATTTGAATTTTTATATCTTTTCGACAAATTTTTTATCTCTAACACTTTTTACCTCTATTAAAACAAACTAATTCTATCATATTTTACTTAAATAGTCAATATTGAAAATATAATAATTCACTAATTGACAAATAAATTTAATTAAGTATAATATATTTATTAGGAGTAAAATTATGGAATTAAAAGGTATACCAAACACAATTCTTTATGCAAGTCTTTATTGTATTTCTAGAGGTTATGCGTGGCCTCTTCTTGGCATGGAAAAATATGGCGTTAGTTTGTCGCCACAGTTATTTAAAGATAAAGAAATTGAACTTTACAAGAAAGTTGTCAAACGCAATCTTGAAACAGAAATTCAAGAAAAAATTGATGACTTGAAAGAACATTTAGAGCAAACCAAACAAAAATGCAAGAAAAATTATGAAAACTCACCTATAAAAGATAGAGGAGAGTTTATTCCTTACATAAAAGAAGAATATTTTGTCAAAAATCAAATTGCAAAATGCGAAGATATGTTAATAATCAAGAAAAATTTTGAAAAATTTACCGCGCATTTGATGGAGCGATATACTAAAGATGGCTTCCCTTTTGTGTATAGTATCTATGTTCCTGCTAGGAATACTTATGACCAGGTTTTAATTGAGAAAGGAAATGTGTACTTAATACCAACCGATAGAAAAAATAATTATGAGGAAATTTTTAATAGTAAAAAAGAAGGCATAAAATTTTCTAAAATTCGAAAAATTTATGAAAATGACAAAAATTCATTAAATAACAGCGAAAATAATGACGAAAAGGAATAATTTTTAAATATGTTACATGTTATCGCGCTCCATGGAATGTCATGTCATCTTGAAGAATGTTG
>CASDQU010000095.1 GCA_949282835.1 uncultured Bacillota bacterium
GCAAATAGAATAATGTAAAATTAAACTTTTGTCAAATGATACAAAAAAATAAATCGCTATAATTGCGATTTATTCAAGTTCGTCTTCATTTTCATTAAGTAAATTGTTTTTGATAATATCATAAGTGATAGAGTTTTTAAGCTTTAATTCGTCATTTGCAACAGTGCTTAAAATTTCAAATAGCTCTGCATCGCTTAGGTTGGCATATTCATCTTTTAAAGTTTGTATACCTTCATAAATTGCTCTTAGCAACACTTTTTTATAATCTTCCTCAGTGGAATTTGCGTTTGCTTTTTTCAAGAACAACTTTACTCTTTCAGTGTAATGAGTAGATTGTTGAATAAGCTTGTTTACATCGCCTTGTTTTTTTGCCCCTTCAAACAAACGACACATTGCGTTTTTATATTCTTCTACAACGCCAGCCATGCTATTTCTACCATATTTATCTTTTATATCAAATTGACCAGGCTCATATTTTGATGTAACGCATTTGACTTCGCCGTTGGATTCTTGAATAACAGATTTTTTAACTAATTTGCCGTCAGGACCTTTTACTATATCTTCTGATAAAACTCTAGTTTTCTTTTTTCTTCCCATAAACTACCTCGCATTTAATAATAACACATTTATATATACTTTGTCAAGATAGGATTTTTATTTGTTTTATTTTAAAATAGTTTAAATAAAATATAAATTTTAAGATTTAAAAATAGATTATAGCAATTTTATTCTAAAAACTTGCAAATTGTATTTTTCTAAAAAATACTTTACAATGTTTTATAATTATGCTATAATTTTTTAGCAAAATCCAATTTCGAGGTGATAATTATGATGATTGAACCATCTATTGACAAGCTTTTAGACAAAACTAACAACAACAGATATGTGCTTTGTACACTAATTGCAAAGAGAGCAAAAGAGATTGAAAGCATAAGAAGGCTTGAGCTTGCAGACCAGGACAAGAAAGCTATTACCATAGCCTGCGAAGAGATTGTGGCAGGTAAAATTAAGGCAAGCAAACTTTAATATTTTTTTAAAATATAATGAGGCTGATAGCCTCTTTTATTTTTATTGATTAATCGATAAAATTTTGTTATACTAATCACATGTACGGAGAAGTAATAATAGATCAAGACGCAAAAGCTATTGATCGAGTTTTTGAATATATTATTCCTCAAGGGCTTAATGTCGCAGAAGGCATGCGCGTGCTTTTGCCATTCGGCAGAAGAGTGGTACAAGGATTTTTAATAAAGATTAAAGACACAACCGATTTTGACCAATCAAAACTTAAAGCCATAATAGCTCCAGTAGATGATTTTGCTTGTATAAAGGCTGAAATGCTTGAACTTATGAAATATATGGCGGCAAAAAATCATTTGACCTATGCTTCTATTTTAAGGCTATTTATTACCGCGCAAATGCGAGAGGGAAAGGTAAAACCATTATTTGCCTCATATTATAGTTTGGCATTAGAAGACATTGCACTGCCTAAGTCTGCAAAAAAGCAAATGGAAATAGTCAATTTTATCAAAGAAAAAAACAGGGCTTGCTCTGCAAGTGAGCTTGCAAGTTTTGGCTATAGTGCTTTAAAGGCATTAGTTGAAAAAGGGATTATAAAAAAAGAAAGCGTACGAGTTGAGCGGAAACCTTTTGCTATCTGTGAAAGTGGCAAAAGGGTGACTTTAAATAGCGACCAAAAGCGAGCCTTTGATTTGATTAAAGGCAATCAAACATTTTTGTTGCATGGGGTAACTGGCAGTGGAAAAACAGAGGTGTACATGCGCCTTATTGAGAGAGCGCTGAGCGAAGGGAAAAATGCCATTATGCTTGTACCCGAAATTTCTCTTACCCCTCAAATTATGGCAAATTTTAAAGCGCGATTTGGCGAGCAGGTGGCTCTTCTTCATAGTGGTTTGTCCTCAGGTGAGCGATTTGATGAATGGTGCAGGCTCTTTAGCGGACAGGCAAGAATAGCGATTGGAGCGCGTAGCGCAATATTTGCTCCTCTTGATAATCTTGGAATGATAATTATAGATGAGGAGCATGAGGCTAGCTATATTTCTGAAAGTAACCCAAGGTACAACACTCATGATGTTGCAACCTTTAGGGCTAGATATAACAGTTGCCCTCTTGTACTTGGAAGCGCAACTCCATCTATTGAAAGTTATGAGAAAGCGCAGAATGGGGAATATAAATTGCTTGAGCTGCCTATGCGTGTCAATAGAAGAGAAATGCCAAAAATTCAAATTATCGACATGATGAATGAAATTAGAAATGGAAATAGCGGAATTTTTTCAACTCAGCTTTTGGCAGATTTAACAAATGTGATAAATAATAAAAAGCAGGCAATGATATTTTTAAATAGACGAGGTTACTCTTCCTTTATGAGGTGTAGAGATTGTGGCTATATAGCTAGATGTGAAGATTGTGATGTTTCGCTAGTTTACCATAAGGAAGATAATAGGCTTAAATGTCATTATTGCGGCAGGCAGTTTAAAGTTCTTTCGCGTTGTCCTAAATGTGGCAGTGACAGTATTAAATATGGCGCTGTAGGGACGCAGCAGGTGGTAGAGAAATTAAGAGAATATTTTCCGCTAGTGAAGATTTTGCGTATGGATAATGATACGACCTCTACCAAAAATGCCCATCAAAAAATTTTAAGTGAATTTAAAAATAGTTTGCCAGCCATTTTGGTTGGTACTCAAATGATAGCAAAAGGACATGACTTTGAAAATGTAGTACTTGTTGGAATTGTTGACGCCGACCAAAGCTTATATCATAGCGACTATAGAAGTAGTGAGCGAACCTTTCAGCTAATAACACAGGTGGCGGGCAGAGCAGGAAGAAGCGAAAGCGAAGGAAAAGTTGTTCTTCAAACTTATGCGCCCAATCATTATGTATATAAATTTGCAGCCAATTACGACTATAAAGGTTTTTTTAGAAAGGAAGAAAATATCAGGCAAACAACTCTTTTCCCGCCTTTTACTAAAATTATTCGCATTTTATTTGCCTCTGCTGATGAAAATTATGTGCGCGACACCTTAAAAGTGTGCTATAATGAAATAAGCAAATTGAGAGAAAGCTACCAGCAAGATTTTATTTATCTTGACGCAATGAAATCACCTATTCAAAGAATTGCAGATAAATACCGTTATCAAATTATGATGCGCCTTAAAAATGACAGA
>CASDQU010000096.1 GCA_949282835.1 uncultured Bacillota bacterium
ACAAATCATCGTCAAAAAATTCTTGCAAAGTCATATTAAAAGTAGATGCGACTTTACAAATTGTTGAGAATTTTACATCTGTATTTACTTCATTAAAAATATATCTAAGTGCAGAGTGAGTCAAACCGCTTTCTTTTTCTAATTTGTATTTTGACATATTATGCTTAATTAGTAATTTGCTTATTCTTAATGCAAACGCTTTATTCAGGGTCATTTTGGCTCCTTAACTATAGATTTAGTGTAACCAAAACTATTGCTTATATAAGTGAAGTGTATTGCACTTAAAATTGACAAAAAAACAAATATTTGATATTATTTAAGTGAAGTGTGCTGCATCTATTAGTATAGGAGAAAAACATGAGTAAAAGATGTTGTTTTATTGGTCATAGAACTATTAATATGAGTATCAAAGAGTTAGAAGTTTTGCAAAAAGCTATTGAATCTTTAATAATAAACGAACAGGTTACAATTTTTCTATTTGGAAGTAAAAGCGAATTTAATGATATTTGTCTTAATATTGTTTCAAAATTAAAAGAAAAATATCCATTTATTAAAAGAGTTTTTTATGCGTGTCGAAGCGAATCTTGTATTTTAGAAAATGAAAAAGAAAAATGGCAAAAAATATATTCTAGGTATTTTAATAAAGAGATTAAATTGGAAAATATAGTGGACGAAATCATTCAGTTTAGAAATATATCAAGTAAAGCGAGTTATGTTGAAAGAAATTATACAATGATAGCAGATAGTCATTATTGTATGTTCTATTATAATGAAAATTATAAACCTCCACTGCGAAAACATTCTAAACATAATCTATGTTTTTATCAACCAAAATCCAAAACAGCACTTGCCTATAAACAGGCATTGACTAAAAGAAAGGTGATTATTAATATAGCAAAGGAAAGCAAAACCAATTAGAAAAACTTTTAAATTCAAAATTAAAAAATTAAATAACAATTTACTTATCTTGGCAAAAATGCTATCATATAACATATGAACAACTACGATATAGCATCATTAAATGAAGAGCAGCTTGCGCCATTAAAGCAAATTGATGGAGCGGTGCTTGTTACGGCAGGTGCTGGCTCTGGCAAAACCCGTCTTCTTACTCATAGAATAGCATATTTGATTGACAATATTGGTGTCAGTCCTTTTAATATTTTGGCAATTACCTTTACCAATAAAGCGGCAAGTGAGATGAAAGAGCGGGTATCTAAAATGGTGGCGGGAGCTGAAAATGTTTGGATATCAACTTTTCACTCAATGTGTGCAAAAATTTTAAGAAGAGAGATTGAACATCTTTCGCCTTTCACTCGTGATTTTTCTATTTATAGTGATAGTGACAGTGAAAAAGCAGCCAAAGAAGTTTTATCTGCAAGAGGAGTGGAAGATGACAAGATAAAGAAAAAACTACTTTTTTATCTTAGCGATTGGAAGAATGGCAATCAATCTTTAAGCGAATATATAGATAGCCATGAAAGTGAATTTGACATGAGAAAAATGGGTATATATATGGAAGCTTATCAAGAAAAGCTTAAGAAAAATAATGCACTTGATTTTGACGATTTAATCTCAAAGACCATTGAACTTTTTGACAAATTTCCAGATGTGCTTTCCTATTATGCAAATAGGTTTAAATACATTTTGGTTGACGAATTTCAAGACACAAACCT
>CASDQU010000097.1 GCA_949282835.1 uncultured Bacillota bacterium
GCTAGTTATAAACTCCTCAATTTTTGATTTGCACATTTTAACTATTTCAAATATTTCCTCTTTTGCCGATTTTTCAAAATCTTCTTCAGGGTAATCTAAAGTTGCCTCAATCTTGGCAATACATTCTGTCAAATAGTCTTGTAACTTTGATATCTCATTTTTTAAAGCTCCCATTGATTGCATTAAAGTCGCCTTTAATTCTCCAGAGCTTTGTGCATTAATCTCTTCAATTATGCTTTCAGCCTCATCTAGGCTTATCTTGCCATTTTCAAAAGCCCGCCTGCTAAATTCTCCAGCCTCAGCAAGTCTTGCTCCATTATTTAATAACTGGTCTAGTAGCATTTGTGTTATTACCGTTCCGCCATGGAGCTGAAATTCTACCACATCTTCACCAGTATAGGAAAAAGGGGCTTTAAAATATACCATCATACATTTTTCTTTTGCGCCATCTAGGAAATTAAAGTTGCCAAGATATAAAAGACGGGGAGTAATCTTTTCATAACAAAGGCTTTTAGAAGTAAAAAACTGTTTTGCTACTTCTAAACAACCCTTTCCGCTCATTCTAACGATTGAAACTGCTCCTTTGCCAAGTGGAGTTGAAATTGCTGCAATAATATCTTCCATGATATGAATTATATCACGGAAAATTCTAAAAGAAAAGTTTTTATCTTTTTTTAATAAAAAAACTTGAACACTTGTTCAAGTTTTCAGTTTTTTTATTCCTCTCCTTTTGGGAAAATTATAACATATCTGTAAGGCTCACTGCCCTTTGAGAGGGTTGTTACTCTTTGGTCGTCTTGAAGGGCAGTATGAATAATTCTGCGGTCGCTAGGGTTCATTGGGTCAAGTTTCGCATATCTTCCGCTTTTTGCCACTTTATTTGCAACTCTCTTTGCAAGAGCGGTCAAGCTCTCTGCTCTTTTTTCTCTAAAGCCTCCAATATCTAGCAATATTTTCTTCTCGCTCTTTCCGCAAACAGCAGTCAAAAGTCTGCTTATTGCAAAGAAGCATTCGCCGCGATGTCCAATAAGTTCGCCAAGATTTTCTCCTTCAACGCTGTAAGTTATAAACTTATCATCTTCACTTTCATTAATTACAACATCTTTGCCTGCTGCCTCAAAAAAGCCTTTTAAGAAGGTAATTGGAGAAATATCTTTATAAAGATAATCTTCCTTTTCTTCCTCTTGCTTTTGAACAGAAATTTGTTCCTCTTTTTCAATTTCCTTTTTCTTCTCTTTTTTAGGTTCTTCCTGCTTTTTCTCTTTAGCTTCTGCTTTTTTCTCTTCTTTTACCTCTAAAGATGCCTTCTTTTTCTCTTCTTTCTTAATATATTTTTCTTTGGCATCGTCTGAAATAGTAACCAAAACTTTAGCCTTTTTAAAAAGCCCGCCTTCATTCAAAATTTTTATATCAACATCTTCTCTTGGAGCTTTAAGCTCTAAAAGTGCGTTTTCTATCGCCTTTTCAATATTTTTTCCTATTCCCTCTGCAGATAACATTTCCCCCTCCATATTAATTAAAACTTTCTTGTGTAATCAACTACAACTTTTTCTTCTTTCTTTTTGTTTCTAGCATCGTAAATTTTATCAATGATAAGATACTGTAATGGTGTAATTATTGTTGAAACTATTTGACCTGTCAACATGTATATTGCAAACACGCTGTTATAGAATAGCGCAAATAGTCCAAGAACAATAGGCAATATGATTTGCATCCATTTTGCCGCTCCGCCGCTTTTAACTTCTTTGCCTGCCTTTTTATTTCTTCTCTTTTGGTGAAGATTTATAAGGAACATACTTAAGAAAGATGCTAAGATTATTATAACTGGCAAGATATAATAACCATTAGCTCTACTTCTCTCATCTTTCAAGTCTTCCATAAAGGCATTATAAATTTCCTCTTCGCCCTCTTGAATATACTTTTTGCCAAGCTGTGATGAAAGTGATGAGTAACTCATAATTGATTTTGCGGTAGGTGAGTCAGCAATCCAAATATTGTCAATCCATAAAAAGCTTTCCTTGCTTTCATCATAAACTTCGACAACCTTTCTCATGGCAACATTTTGAACGGCAGTAGATAGGTAGAGTTTCTCTGTTATTGGATTTCCATTCTCGTCCACCGCTTGCTGTCCATTTTCATCTAATACAGGCACATCTTCTATTAAAACAATTTCCTTAGAGCCAACTTCTTCTCCCTCTTCATACTTAGGGAAGATTTTTTCAATGATTTGAAGAATGTACTCATTACTTGTTATAATTCCGTCATCTTCGCTCTCTTCTCCCTCTGCTGGAGGAATATAAGAAGGGTCTTCTCTTTCAAAATTGTCAAGATATTGAATAGGCTGCGTTAGATATACTTTGTTTTGTTGGCCTGAATTGTCAACTAAGGCAATGGTTTTCTTTCCCTCTTCGTCAGTTGAAATTTCAAACTCTAAATTTTGATAATTTTTAAATACTTCGAGCTTGTTTTTGTCCTCATAATTTCCGCCAAAATAATTATCGACAACATTGAGACAATTTGCATATGTATATTTCAAATTGTCATAATTATAGCTTATTTTATATGACGCCATGGTATTTAATCCTGAAAAGAGGGTAAAGAAAATAACAAGATTGAGCGCCATGACAAGCAGCATAATAAGGCAACCTCCATAGTAGGATTTGCCCATATGTTTTCGATATAGCTCGTTTTGTTTTTGACTTAAAATTTGAGGTTGATTGGCATATTTTGCCTTTAACTTTTCAAGCTCAGGTTGCATATTGGCTTGAATTGCGTTCATTTTTTGTTGGCTATACTTGCTAAAAGTATCAACAATCGCCCAAATAAGCCTTATAACCACAGTCAAAAATATAATCGCAAGCACATAATTATTTGTCACAGCTTCAAAAGCTTGAATTATAGAAACCCATGCGCCACTTGGCTGTGCTATTGAAAGTAAACTACTTATAATAGCCATTTAAAATCTCCTTTAATGTTGTTCGGAACGGGATCATATCCTATAACTTTTGTCAAAGGTGTGCAACGAAAAATTCGTTTTGTCCCTATCGCGCTTCCCTTAATAACACCAAATTTATCTATTGCCTCTAAGAAATATGAGGAACATGTAGGATAAAACCTACAACTATGAGGAAGCAGGGGAGAAAGCACCTTCTTATAAAAATAAATTGGCACTTTAACTATAAATCTTGCCGACTTTTTAAAAACATTCATTACTTGTCCAGCGTTTTAGAAAATAAATTGATAAGCTGATTTTCTATTTCTCTATAATCTAACATTGTTGCATTGTTCTTAGCTTGTAAAACATAATTGGAATAATTTTGTGGCAAATTGTTAATGCGCACGATTTCTTTAATACGCCTTCTCAGTTTATTTCTTTTATTTGCCTTGCCTTCTTTTTTAGAAATAGAATAGCCTATCTTATAGTTTTTGAACTTGCTCTTTATCACAAAAAGATTAAAGTTTTTACTGCTGAACTTTTCACCTTTGCGGAAAATATAGTTAAACTGTCTATTTTTCTTTAATCTATGATCACTCTTTGCTTTATGCTGATAATTTTGCTCTTCCACGATTTCTTCTTCTTTTTATCACATTTCTTCCGCCATTAGTTCTCATTCTCTCACGAAATCCATGAACTTTATTTCGTTGTCTTTTCTTTGGCTGATAAGTTCTCTTCATGTTTGCCTCCTTTTATAAAAGTAACTAATTTATTATAAAGAATAAAAACTCTTTTGTCAATTCTTTTAATTGTAAATTAATTTATTTTGTTTGCCTGTCTGTCCTAATTTTGTATATTTTGTATTTTATTTGTCGCAAATTAATTTATTTTGAAAAAATAAATCAGACCGCTCAAAAACAAGGCATGCAAGGAGAGAAAAACACCTAAGACAGAAGTTTGGCACTCCTAAATGACTGTTTTTGTTGTTTTATTTAAAGATTTTCGTTTGTGTAGAGAAAAAGATGAGCGAAAAAATCTAAGCTTTTGTACAACTTGACATAAGTGTAGCCTTTGACAAAAACATAGAAAAATTTTTTAAATTTTTCTGCCGTTTGTTTCAATAGTATGAGACTTTTACAAAGTAAAAGCCTAGTCGACAAAAAAAACTGTAGACAAAGAAAAATAAAAACCTAAAATCTATCCCTTATTTGTACTTCCCCAGCCCTTGTCTCCGCGCGAAGAAGGTATTTTTAATAGTTCTTCCTTGTCAATTTCTACTATTTTCATCTTTCTGACTTTATGAATTATACCTTGTGCGATAGCCTTTTTTGTAGAGTATACAAGGCAGTTTTTTGGCAAGATAAATTTAGCATGCAGTTTGTCTTCTTCAATATTAGAAAAGATAAGGCTATATGGGTTGATATTTGTTATTGCAATTTTGATTTCTCCGCGATAGCCGCTATCTATCACTCCCGCGCTCTTTTTTATTCCTTTTGTTCCGGTAGAGGAGCGCTCTTCAATCTGTATATAATACTTAGGGCTGCTTGCCCATGCTATGCCTGTTGGTATTAGCTTGGTTGAATGTGGTGGAATTTCAATATAGTCCTCGTCAAAACAAGCATATATATCATATCCTGCATTTTCTTCTTCTTCTTTAGAAGGCAAGATTGCTTTATCTTTTAATTTAGCAAAATAAATTGTCTTATCATCTTCAAAGTATTCCATAATTTCTCCTCTTTTTTTTATTTTAATAAATTTGTTAATTTTATCAAAATATTTTAAAGCTTTTATATCAAAAACTTTCCCTTTTATAAATGCTATAAACTTAATTTTCTCTTTTAACAAATTAAATAATAATTTTCTATCGTAGCCGCTCTCTTTACTTAAACAACTAACAACTTTAAGTAAATCTTGACAAATT
>CASDQU010000098.1 GCA_949282835.1 uncultured Bacillota bacterium
CAGTTAATAGATAGTGCGCCTACTTTTAATAGTAAACTACCCACTTGAAATGCGAATAAGTGGGTAGTTTACTATTGAATTATCAAACATAATTTGGCTATAATATGGGAAATTAGACAAACAACAAACGAATTTGAGGCAATTTAATAGAGGTGATAAATGCTTAGTAAAAATGATATTAAAAATATGCAAGAGCTATTCAAGCGCCATTACTATGTAATGACTACTAACGAGCTTCTTGAAGCTAAACTATATTATGCTGATATTAAAAAGCTCTTAGATGAGGGCTTTATTGAAAGAATAAGACAAGGCTACTATTTTTGGATTAAAAACCGTGAAAATGGAGAAATAGCTATTATAAAAAGGCTATTTCCTGATGCTGTTCTTTGTATGGAAACCGCTTTATTCTATTATGGATATAGTGATAGAAATCCTGCTGAATGGAACTTTGCTATAGATAAAAATGTTTCAAAATTTCGAACCAATATAGAATATCCATTTATTAAGGTATATCGTATGGATTCTGATTTGCTTAGGATTGGCGAAACAACCGGCGAGATAGATTTTATAAAAGTGCGAATTTATGATCGCGAACGAACAATTTGTGACGTTTTAAAGAATATGAACAAAATGGATAAAGAAATCTTTAATAAAGCAATACAAGGTTATGTGAAAGACCTAAAAAAGAATATACCAAACCTTATGATATATGCAAAAAAACTTCGAGTAGAGAAGAAGGTGAAAGAGTTGATTGGAGTGTGGTTATAATGGTGGACATAGCGGCCTCAGTACTTGTAAAACTGAGAAATAAGGCAAAAGCTTCTGGTATTAGCTATCAGCAATGTTTACAGCTTTTTGCGCAAGAAGAATTTTTGAGAAAATTATCAAAATCAGGCTTTGAAAACATACTAATACTCAAAGGCGGTCTATTCGTTTATACTCTAACCAATTTTGAAAGTCGAGCTACTATAGATGCTGATTTTTTGTTACAAGGATATCCTAATTCAATTGTTGATGTTAAAGATTTGATTTATAAAATCATCGACACGCCAACAGGTAACGATTATATAAAAATGCAAGCAAAAGGATTTGAAGAGATTTCGCCACAAAGAAGATATCACGGAATTAGCATGCAGATTGTTGCGCAAATAAAAAATGTGCACGTTCCCTTTAATGTTGATATAGGCGTAGGAGATATTATAGTTCCAAGTGCTGAAAGACGCACAATTAATACACAGCTTCCAGACTTTGAAGCGCCTGTTATAAAAACTTATTCACTTGAAAGTACCATTGCTGAGAAACTCGATGCTATACTACAACGCTATGAACTGACAAGCAGAATGAAAGATTTTTATGACATATATTATCTTTCAAAAACATTTGATTTTGATGGAGAAAAATTAAAAAAAGCTATATTTAAAACGTTAGAGCAACGTGGTACCTTATATGATAGAAATAGCTTTAAGCGTGTAGCAAAACTTGCTGATGATGAGGCTATGCAAAAAAGATGGAAATTCTTTTTGAGAACTATAAAAGATAATACGCTTGAGTTTACTTCTGTTATTACAGAAATAGAGACTTTTCTTGAGCCTGTGTTTAATGCAATGCTTAATGAAGAAAAACGGGAAATGCAGCGGAAAGCTGATATGAAATGGATTAAATAATATAAATTAAATTAGATAAAGAAGCTATAGATAAAGTTAAAACTTTTTATACAGAAGAACTTAATTGCTTAAATAGCGAACTTAAAAAAGCAAAAGAAGAATATCAAGAAGAAGTAGCCAAAATTAAAAAAGAGAAATATAAAGAACTTTTCGCTAGTGTCTATATTAAAGATAAAGAAATTGAAAATAAGATTGAGAAAATTAAAACTTATTTTAAAGAGAACGTTTATGAATTAA
>CASDQU010000099.1 GCA_949282835.1 uncultured Bacillota bacterium
TCTTGATATGCTCAGTGAAAGGATAAAGGAAACCACTTTCAAAATTGCATCTCTTTCTGGAAGAATTTATGCCATGGATAGAGAAAAAAGGTATGAGCGCCTTCAAAAAGCCTATGATGTACTTGTAAATGGAGAGAATTACCGTCAAGAAGGCTATAAAAAGATAATTGAGGAAAGTTATAATGAAGGAATTTATGATGAATTTGTAGAGCCTGTTTTACTTGAAAAAGATGGCATTATTCAAGATGGCGATAGTGTTATATTCTTCAATTTCCGCTCTGATAGAGCAAGAGAGCTTACTTATTCATTGACAGATAAAAATTTCAAAGAGTTTAAAACTAAGCAATTTAAAAATCTCTTATTTTCACCAATGGAAGAATACTTTAGCGATTTCAAAGATCTCAATGTCATATATCCGCCTATTGAAGTAAAAGATAATTTAGCCGCTGTTATTTCTAAGGAAGGATTAAAACAATATCATATAGCAGAAACTACCAAGTACGCTCATGTAACTTTTTTCTTTAATGGCGGCATTGAAAAACCTTACAAAGGTGAAGAACGCAAACTTATTGAAAGTATAGATACGCAAGATTTTTCATATTATCCTAAAATGCGCGCCATAGAAATTACCGAAAACACTCTAGATGCTATTGCAAGTGGTGAATATGACTTTATATTGGTAAATTATTCCAATCCAGACATGATTGGGCATACAGGTAATTTTGAGGCCACAAAGCAATCGATAACTTGTGTCGAAAAACAAGCCTATGCTTTAGCACTTGCCACCCTTATGGCTGGCGGAGATTGTATTATCACTGCTGACCATGGAAATGCTGAAGAGATGATAGATAAAAAAGGCAACAAGGTCACCTCTCATACCACCAACCCTGTGCCTGTGATTTTGGTGAGCGAAAAATTTAAAAAGGTAAAATTAAAGAAGAATAAAACCATTGCAAGCATTGCTCCTACCATTTTAAAACTTCTGGACATTGACATACCTGAAAATATGCAGCAGCCGCTTTTTTAATTTCTTTTTAAAATTTAAAAAATAAATATTTAATTATATTTAAAAATTTAAATTAAAATAAAATTTAAAAAAATCAAAATTCAATAATAAAAAACGCATTTAATATATTTTTAAAATGCGTTTTTATTTTATTTATTATTTTTTCTATTTTATTAGCTATTTTTGAATATTTTTTTATTTTTTAAATATTTTAGGGATTTCTTTATTAAATAATTTTTTTATCAATATGCTGACCGCAATTCGTTTATTATAACATTTTCTTTGTTTGTACCAAGTTTGCAATCATAAACGATAAATTCTACCACTAAGTTATAAAGTTCATGTTCAGAAATATAAGACATGATTTTAGCTATCCCAGGCACTTTCCAAAGCTTTTCATCGTCAAGGCTGCAATGCATATTATACTGTGGATTTTCATATATATTTCGCTGTGTGGCTTCACTATCACTACGTGCTGACAAGTCCACTACATCAACAAAGCCTCTTGTTACCTTGATGTCTCCAACAAGCACAATGTCTTCTTTATATTCATTATAGGAAACATCTAAAATAAATTCATCTTCAAAATTGGGCAATAATTCAATCGCTTCATCATAACTTTGTACAAAAAAATATTTTCCTTTGGCTTTATTGACCGTTCTAAGCACATATTCCTTTGCTGGAAATTTTGTCATAAAGTTTTTTATACCTTCATAATCGGCAACTGAAAAAATATCAAATGGAAAATGATTGAGCTTTAACATCTTAATAGTTTTCATACTATCTTTTTTATCTTTTACAACTAACATATTTTCATCCTTATAAAAATTTTAGAAAGAGTGACATCTCTTTAGTAATAGTTTAACATAGTTTGAAAAAAAATGTTAATTAAATGTAAAAGTTTTTTATTTAATAATTAAAATTTGAAGCTGTCGCGACACTTATAATTTTATAGCTCTCATCTGTAATTTCCACTAAAGATGCTATGTATCCAAGATTATTTGCGCTAAAACCAGCATATACCTTCTGAAGTATCATCAAATACTCCTGTCTAGTTGAAAGATTGTAATAAGGAAATATTGTATTTATACTAGATATCTTTAAAGTACAATCTTCTTGCTGGCAAACAGAATTAGAGGCGTCAAGATGTAAAAGTTTCCCTTGATAGTCTATTTCTACAAGACTGCCTTGATATGAGGCGCTGATATTAGGATTAAAATCACCACTATCAAATATTTTTCGAAGATTACCGTTTGCTAAAGAATATATCTCATAATAACTATAGCCGCCGCTTCCTCCGCTTTCTACACCATATAAAATTTGAGATAGCCCATTAGATAAAAAGGGAGCAATATAAATGCTCGGGTTATACCCTTCGTTATAATCTGGCGTAATTGAAATTTTATCTTCTCCTGTTTCAACTATAATGGTGATGTCCTCTTTAAAATTTTCACCACTGCTTTCTAATGACACATAACTTGGAGTATTCTGATTAATCAAAAATTGGCAATCTTCGCTGTCTATACACTTATAGGCTAGCTGATTTGTCAAAGATAATGCCAATAAAAAAAGAGACAAACATTTCATAATAATAGTGTTTGTCGTAATAAAATAATTATTCGCTATCGCTGAAATTTAAATTTTTAAGCTCATTAATGGCATTATTATAATATTCTTGATTGTCAACAAAAGCTCTTTTAAGACATAAATCCTTCATGCTGTAAATCCCATCACTGCCTATTATTGCATCATCAACAAGGTCGCAACTGATAAACTCAAAACTCCCCTCAAGTTTTTCATGTGACTTCATATCTTGCGCTGAAGGATTACAACTGCCGCCTGGATGATTGTGGACTATTATTACTCCGCTAGCATTAAATGCTGAAACAAAAAGTGCTATTTCATTTAAATTTATAGCAACTAAACTTATAGTGCCTCTAGCAAGACACCTTGTTCCGAGTACTCTGCCACTTCTATTTACTGCAATAACATGCACTTCCTCTCTATGCTTAAATCTAAGCAAAGCCTCAATAAAATCATATATTTCACCACATGAAGAAATTTTTTCTTGTTTTGATGCCTTTTCTTGTGTATAACGATAATAAATATTTAAAAGTAAACTAAGTTTTTTGGCTGAAGTCTCTCCCATACCTTCAACTTTGACCAAATCATAAATGGGAGCTTCCAAAATTGTAGGAATATTTTTGTATCTGTCAAGCAGCCTATGAGCAAGTGGATTAACATCGCCGCGCGGAAAAATGTAAAACAAAATAAATTCCATAGCTTGTACATTACTTAAATCATCAAGCCCGATTTTAAATACAGTATCAAGCAGCCTGCGTCTATGCCCTTTATGTATGTTTTTTTCGTTCTTTTTCATAACATTAAAATTTTACGAAAATAATATAAAAATGTCAAATTTTTATGGTCTAATTATAAAAAAAACAAGAGGTTAACTCTTGCTTTATTTTTTATTCAAAAGGATTGGATGGTTTCAATACTATGTTGTTTCGCATATGGACATCATAATAAATGTTTTGAATATCAAGCTTTTTAGATAGAGCCACAGGGTCTTGTGCTGGCGACTTTACCATGCACTTTGTAGCATAGAATGGTGTCATCACATCCTTCATAATCTCTTTTCTAAATATCTTAGCCACAACCGTCCATTTTGGCAACTGTCTTAATTGTTGTTTGTCTAATAACGGTTTTCTTGTCCTTTGAACAGAGGTAGATATATTTTCTCCAGAATCGGTGTCCTTAGTTGAGCGCGACCTATTTTCTTCTTCATGGAATACTGTAACCTCACCACATGCCTCTGAGAATGCCTGTATAGTTGACGGGTCTTCTGAGCCAAGGAATACCTCCATTTGGAAGTTACCCCGAATATTTTGTGCTTCATCTTGACCATATTTAATGTCAAGTTGCTTGTATGATTGAAGAACAATTTCAAAGAAAATATTTCGTGAACGCGATACTGTAACCATTGTACCGAATTTTGGTACTGCTGGCATATTACCAAACTCATCAAGAATGAAATATACCGGTCTTTTTAACTGCCCTGTCTTCTTTGTCTTTGGGTTATATGTCCTATTTGCAACATCAACAAGTACCTTATATAACTGACTGATACAAAGCACACCAAGCGGATGGCGTTCTGTTTTATGGTCGGGAATTCTGATAAAGAAGGCGGTTGGTCTTTCTGGAATATCTTCAAAGTCGATATCAGTTCCACTAGTCATGTAGAAAATACCTTCATCGCCAAGAATATTGCCTATTGACGAACCTAGTGTTGCAATAAATGACCTTTGAGTTATTGGGCTTGCTAAACATACACTGCTCATTAAGTCTTTAACATTGCTTCCAACAGGGTCTCGTCCTTCTCCATATTTGGTAAGCGTTTTTAATGTACTTTCTCTATCGCCTGCAGGGTCACGAAGCATACAAATCTTATATAAATTAAATAAGTTAAACTTTTCAAGAGTCATGCCAAGACGCGGGTCTCTGCTATCTTCCAGCATACCTTGCATAATACCCAAGATAAGGTCACGGCAACCATCAGGCCAAGTTTTATCTTTACAATTAGGGTCATCTGGAATGAGCGACAAAGCTATATTTTTAAGATTTGATTTCGCTTCATCTTCAAGTTGAATTCTTTTCGATTCAAGCTCATCTTTTAAAATCTCATTGTTAGGAAAAGCTTTACCTTCAAAACCAAACCAAGTATCACCATAAGTAGCTCCTGCAAGTTGCGCCGCATCAAATTTCTTATAGCCCATATCTTCTGGTTTACAATTACTAAACTTTTTAACCTCTTTAGCAAGATTACCAGCCCTTTCATAGGTCTTGTATGCTATCTCCATTGGGTTCCAAAGTGAAGAGGCATAAGGGTTATCAAGATTTAGCACAATAATATTGTAGCCTTCTTCTTTTAAAATATTTGCATTATCTGTATAAAGTTCCCCCTTAGGGTCGGTCATAATAAGACTTGGCTTTTGTGCAGAGTGCGCTAGTATTCTTACAGTTGGGTTTGCAAAAATTTGAGTTTTACCCACACCTGTAGTACCCAAAACCAATGCGTGTGTTTCAGGTTTCATATTAATTTCATATCTTCCGCCTACCTCTTTATTTCTAAACACAAAGCCAGTTTTGTTTAAGGAAGGAAGAGCATTCCAAGTGGTAGCAATAAGCTCTGGGTCATTTTTAAGTCGCTCTTGTGAGATAAATCTAGAATCAAAATTGATATCTGTTTCTTTTCCTTCTGCTGTAGTACCCATGTTTGTATATGTCTTTGTTGCCTTTTTGGGAATAATGCCAAGGAAAAAGCCGAGTGCCGCACCTATTCCCAGACCAACAAAGGCTGAAGATGAAGTTAAAGATTGAACAAATGACAATTCATCCTCCGATGTGAACATTGTAACTAATGCACCAGCTAAAAAGCCAAGTAGTCCAATAATTACCAGCAAAATGAGTGCCATTTTTAACTTTTTTTTCATATTTTTCCCCTTTTCAATTTGTCTATATCTTTATCTTATCTATTAATATAATAAAGATACCTCTTTATTTAAGAATAATAATTTTTCTTAAAAAAGTCAAACATTTATAAAGCTTTTAAATAATAAAAACAAAAAAGTCACAAGTCAAACAAATTTGAAATTAATAGTATACAAAACTTTTCAAAAAA
>CASDQU010000100.1 GCA_949282835.1 uncultured Bacillota bacterium
TGGCATTTATGGGGAGAGGAAAAGGCGAGCGTTAAAGTCTAAGTTGTTTTTAACAACTTGACATAAGCGTAGCCTTTGACGAAAACACCGCAAGAAAAATTCAAAGAATTTTTCGGTCGCGCCCTTTTTCAACAGTCTGAGCGTTTTTTTTATATATTTTTTATTATTTTTATAATTTTCCCATCTATATTTTCATTAAATTCGGTGCAGGTAATAATTGTTTGTGTTTTATTTGTAAATTTTAAAAGGCGTTTTCTCCTAAAGGCGTCAAGTTCGCTTAGCACATCATCAAGAAGAAGTATAGGATATTCTCCTGTTCGTGATTTGATTATTTCAAGCTCTGCAAGTTTTAATGATAGCGCTGCCGTTCGTTGTTGCCCTTGACTGCCAAAATTTTTGACTTCTTCGCCATTTAAATAGATGTCTATATCATCTCTATGAATGCCTTTGCCTGTGAAGCCATTTTTGAAATCTTTATCTAAATCTTTTTGAAGAGCTTTTATCATATTCTCTTTATAGTTATCCTCAAAAGAACTTACATACTTAAGTTCAAGTTTTTCTTTTCCGCCTGTTATATATTCATGAGCAAGAGCGGCATATGGAGAAAGTTTTTCAATAAAATCCTTTCTTTCTAAGAAAATCTTTTCTGCTATTTCTGCAAGCGCTCTATCCCATATATCGATAGTCTGTTTAATCTCTTCAATATTTTGGCTGCTTTTAAGTAGTTTGTTTCTGTTTGCTAAAACCTTATCATATCGACCTATAAGATAAAAGTATTTTTTGCTTGTCTGCGATATGTCGATATCCATAAATCTTCTTCTTTCTTGCGGGCTGTCTTTGACAAGTTTAAGCTCTTCAGGAGAGAAAAAGACAGCATTGGCAAATCCAAGCAATTCGCCTATTCTTTTAATTGGTATCTTATCTATTTTAATTGTCTTTTTATGAAGGGTATCAAAAAACATCTCTATATCGATATCTCTAAATTTTCTGGAAAACTCTCCCTTTATATATCCACCCTTTTCTTCAAAAGTAATAACTTCTTTTTCTTTGTTTGTGCGAAAGCTTTTGCCTATAACAAGAAAAAATATAGCTTCTATGATATTGGTCTTTCCTTGAGCATTGTCGCCAACAAGAATATTGAGTTTATCATCAAAAACTAAGGTTTTGTCTCTATAACTTCTATAATTCTTTAAAACAAGTTTTTTGATTAACATATCATTAATTTTAACATAAATTCAAAAAAAATCAATTTATTTTATATAGTTAGTTTAAAAGTCATGTTTTCTATATAAATAAAACTTAAAAAGTGATTTGATGTCACTTTCTTTATATATTAATTGTAAAACTTCTCAACTTGCAATAAATTTTATAACTTTTTGACATTTTTGTTTCCAATAAGGATATTTTTTTGATATAATCTTCTTTAGAAAATGTAGCGATTGACATTTTAGGTTTTTATCGTTATAATTTAATTAAGATTAAAAAGTTGCCGCAAGAATAAAACTTTAGTTTTAACGACTTGGTGGAAAAGATTACATTTTCTATAAAGAAAAAAAAGATAAAGGTGGAATATATGCACGATTTGAATTCTCTTTGGAAAGCTGTTTTAGATAAACTTGAACTTACAGTGTCAAACGTTTCTTTTGTTATGTGGTTTAAACCTTTGAAAGTGCTAGACTTTGTAGATAATAAAAAACTTGTTATTGCTACAAACTCAACTTCTGCGAAAAATCAGATATTACGAAACTATTTTGATAAGTTAGCAAGCGCGGTAAAAGATATCTTTGGTGAAAATATTGATATAGAAGTACTTGACCAAAATGAAGAGATTGAATATATTAAACTCAATGGCGAAAAAACTAAAGAAAAAGAGATTGATATTTCAAAAAATCCTTTTAATAGTAAATATACCTTTGAAAATTTTGTAGTTGGAAAAAGCAATCAATTTGTATATGCTGCTGCAAGAGCGGTGGCAGAGCACCCTGGTGAAAAATTCAATCCCCTTTTCATTTATGGTGGAGTTGGACTTGGCAAAACACATATCTTGCATGCTATAGGCAATTACATAAAGCAATATAATGCAAATTTGAATGTAATGTATGTCACTTGTGAACAATTTGCGAATGACTATATTGAAAGTCTTGGCTCTGCAAGTAAAAATAAAGCAGTACTTGAATTTAGAACTAAGTATCGCAATCTTGATGTACTTATGGTAGATGATATCCAGTTTATATCAAAGAAAACCTCAACTCAAGAGGAGTTTTTCCACACCTTCAATGAGCTCTATCAAAACAATAAACAAATAATCATCACCTCAGACCGTCCTCCTAAAGATATCGACACCCTTGCCGATAGACTTCGCTCTCGTTTCACAAGCGGACTAATTCAAGATATACAACAGCCTGACTTAGAGACAAGAATTGCTATACTTCGTAAAAAATGTCAAATTGAAAAATATGTTATTGACGATGATGTAATAGATTTTATTGCAGAGAAAATAAACACCAATATTAGAGAGCTTGAAGGCATGCTTTCAAAGGTATATTTCCTTGCAAACCTTTCAAACAAGCACTCTGCAACTATGGAAGAGGCACTTGAAGCTTTTAATGGCCAGCTTGAAGAAGACAAAAATGAAGGTTTATCTCCTGACGATATTATAGATACAGTATGCAAATATTTTGATATAACAAGGCAAGATATAGTTGGCAAAAAGAAATCAAAAGATGTTGTAGAACCACGAATGATTGCTATCTATTTGATAAGCGAAATTCTAGAAATTCCACTTGTGTCTATAGGCAAAATATTTGGCGGAAGAGACCATACTACAATAATGCACTCAAGAGATAAGATAAGTGATGAACTTAAAACTTCACATAAAATTCAATCCTTTGTAAGCGAAATAAAAAAGATGTTGAAAGGTGGATAACTTTTACATTTTTTCCACAATTTATCCACATTATTTAAAACTATATTTAGATGTCAAAAGGCATCTAAATTTTATTTTTATACTATATATAGCATAAGTAAAAAGTTTTGCACATTTATACACTCTTTATTATTAATACTATTATCAATCATATATAAATATATTATCTTTCTGTCTGAAGGCGGCAAGATAATGAAAAAAACTTTGAAAAGAGGTTATAAAAATTTGCTAAAATCTCTTTAAGGTGGTATACTTAAATGTGTAAAAAGGAGAAAATTTATGTTAGTAATATGTCAGGGATTAGAACTATCTGAAGGCTTTTTAAGAGTTAGCAAAGCTATTTCAAATAAAATCACCAATCCAATTCTTGAAGGTATTAAAATTGTCGCAGAAGATGATACTTTGATAATGAGCGCAACTGATACCGAACTTTCTATTGAAAAGAAAATTAAAGCAGAAGTTAAAGTCGAAGGCGAAACAGTCGTTCCAGGAAGATTTATAACTGAATTTGTTAAAAAACTCACCAATTCACAAATTGAACTTGAGGTTAATGAGAAAAATCAACTTATCATAAGATATGAAGATAGTGAAAGTATAATTCAATGCTACAATCCTGTCGAATATCCAGGCTTCAAAAAAATCAGCACTAAAGAATATTTTGGAATAGGAAAAAAAGATTTCAAAACGGCAGTGAATAAAACTATCTTTTCAGTTGCACTTGATGACTCAAGACCAATTTTAAAAGGTGTGCTTTTTGATATAAACAAAAATGAACTTAATGTTGTCGCTCTAGATGGATATAGACTTGCTAAAGTTAAGAAGACTATAAATTGTGATATACAAAAATCAATCGTTGTACCTTCACGAAGCTTAAGCGAACTAAGTAAACTTATAGATGACAGCGATGAGATTATAAATATTTATATAGATGATTACACTATCATGGTAGACCTTGGTGATACAAAGGTGACCTCAAGATTATTAGAGGGAGATTATATCAATTACAAACAAATCATACCTGCAAATTATGAAACTTTTGTTATTATCAATAAAGAACAATTTGAACAGGCACTTGAGAGAGCTACCCTACTTTCTAGAATTAGCACTAACAACTTTGTAAAATTTGATATTAAAGAAAATAACCTTTGTATAACTTCCAATTCAGAGCTTGGAAATGTTAAGGAAAATCTACCTGTAAATGTTTCAGGAAAAGATTTAGTTATATCTTTCAATCCAAGATATTTCCTTGAGAGCTTGAGAGTAAATACCAATGAATTTGTGAAAATTTGTTTTAATCGTCCATCTTCACCATGCGTAATCGTTCCAACAGAAGAAGATGAATTCCTATATTTGATTTTACCAGTAAGAGTAATTGGTTAAAAAAAATATTAAACAAAAAAAATATCAGAATAAAATGCACTTCTAAGTTTATAACTTAAAAGTGCATTTT
>CASDQU010000101.1 GCA_949282835.1 uncultured Bacillota bacterium
ACAACTTAGACTTTAACGCTCGCCTTTTCCTCTCCCCATAAATGCCAAAGCATTTACGGGGTGTCCCCAAATAAAACACCTAAAAACAGTCATTTAGGCTAACTAAACTCCTGCTTTTAGGCATTTTTCTCCCCTTGCATCCCTTGTTTTTGAACAGTCTGATTTATTTGTCTACAAACTGAAAAAACGCTTTAATTTGATAATTAAAGTGTTTTTTCTTTTTACTTTTGACTTTCTACTGCTTTAAAAGTTATGGTTTTTGAAGCAAGTGTATGATTTTCGTCATCAAGATTTACCAGTCTTAATTTTACTGTATAGTCTCCAGTTTTTAATGCTGTCGCTTTAAAGGTGGTGGTAACATCATAATCGACAGCGATAGGGAAACCTGATGGAGGTCCCCAATATCCAACTTGTGAGACATCCCATTCTTGACTTTGAGTATCGGTAGCTTTTAGTGTTAGATTATCCTTGTCAGACACATCTACCATAATAAGCACTTTATCATAGCCTTCTTCTCTTATATCGCTAGCTTTTAAAGTTACATCGACATTTTTTTGTTGTCCAACTATAACTTCGCCAAAATCTGAAACTTCAAGTGCATATTTAGAGTGGATATCTTTTTCTCCACAAGCAGCAAGCCCAGTCAAAGCGCAAGCTAAAGATAAAGAGAGAGAACATGCAGTTAAAAATTTATTCATAAATTCCTCCTTCTCTATAAGTTTGTGAAAAAACAATAAAAATATACAAAATATTAAAAAAAATAATATGTTTATAAAAAAAATAAAATAATAAGATATAAAATTATCTCATTATTTTAAATTTAATTTTTTTAATTTATAATTTAATTTTTTATTCCATCAATTATTATCTCAAGCTCATTACAACTTTCAGTCTTTATATCATCTAAAGTGATATTGCATGTCTCTATATTTAGAGAGCTTGAAGAGAGCGTTAAAAGATATATAGCATTGTCATTTTCAGACTCTTCATCTAAAGAGAAGTCACAATCTTTTATTTTTATTGAAAGGTTCATAATTTGAGCAGGTGAGAACTTGCTGCTTGCAGCTAGTTCTAGTCCGTTAGAATTTGAGTCATAATCAAAGGAGATATTATCAAGAGTTAAATTGAAATTATTCAAGTTGCCAATAGATTTTTCATCATCAAAGGAAATTATTGAAGCCTCTGAAGAGGATAGTGATAAATTGGCTATTGTCAAACTGTTTCCTCTGATAGATGGAGAGTCGCAAACTATTTTAAACACACTTTGTCCAGCACTAGCCGTGATATTTGTAAAACCTTCTGCCAAAGTTTTGCCATATATGGTAAGATTTTTAGATATAGGAATATATATCGTGCCTACATTGACATGCTCATTGCCGCCAATCATAATACTTTCTCCCTCTTCAGCATTATCGATTGCCTCTTGCAATGCAGAATAAGAGGTTATAGTGGTATCAGCGGTGATATTTAATGGAAGAGAGACACTTTTACCTTGATAAGATATAGTTATTGAGTCGTCATCATATGAAAAGGCTTGGTCGCTGAAAGTATAATCTTCTATCACCTTATTTGCTCCGCTTAGATAATTAGCACTAACTATCATGCCTTCAGGATTAAAAACTTCTCCAATTTTATAGCTAGTAACTGTTGGCTTTTGGTCTATATTAAGAGAGGCAATTTCATCTTTTACAACATTCAACTTAATTTGTGTCTCAAAATTTTTGTATTTGACTTTTAATATACTTCCAACTTTTAAAGGGGAGTCAACTTCAATTTCAAGGTCGTCAATATCAATTATTTTTTCTTCGCCGCTTTCAAACTGACCCCAAACTATCAGCACATCTTTGTTAAATTCTTGACCTTCATAGTAGACTACAGTGCTAACTGTTTGGTCTATATACAAACTGAAAGGGCTTCCGTCTGTAACATTCACTTTAAAGGTTGCTTGCAGTGAGGTGTCTTTTATTTTGCAAGATATAATTACAGGTTCGGTGGTATAATCAAGAGCATTAACTTTAACATCTTGGGTTTTTGTTATGGCAAGCTCAACTTTTTTGCTGTCAGAGGTGCTCCATTGCAAGGTATAGCCATTAGCATCATAGGGGGTGATTTTTAAATATTGACCTATATATGAATAGCCGCCTTTGTATAAAGTAATCTCAGTTAAAGGAGTGCCGTCAGCCTTTTCAAAACTTATAGCGGTAGGATTGATTACCTTCCCGCAGGCAAATAGCATGATAGAACATAGACAACAAAAAGTAATCATAAGAGACAAAATAAATATTTTATTCTTTTTCATATGCACCTCTTTTATAGAAAGATAGTTTATTGTTAGTTTTTGATATAAATATGATATCATACAAAAATTTTAAAGACAAATTAATTTTTAAAATATTAAATTAAATATTTTTGAAAATTCTGCAAAGTTAAGTGAAATTTTTGAAAATTCATAAAAATATTTAATATTGTTTGACAAATCTAATAAACATATAATATGCTTTTAAAAAGGAGGGGAAAATGAAAAAACTTATCACAGCCGTAATTATCATTCTTGCTGTTGGTCTTGCAATGGTTCTTGTAGGCAGCATTTTACAAGGCATTGATTGGACATCAACACCAGACTTTGATGGCACAGCATTTGCATCAGCGCTCGTCAATGTTGGATATATTGTAGCAATGCTTAGCGGCGTTGTGCTTGCAGGTCTTGGCGTAGCTTATGCTGTTAGATATGATGGCAAAGAATGTTCAAAAGACAAAGATAGCAAAGAAAAATAATCTCATAAAAAAAAGACGCTTTTTTAATTTTAGCGTCTTTTTTTATGCAAAAATGTCAAATTATAGTAGCTTTTTTAATATATTTTGCTTGATAGAGTTAAACTCCTCTTGAGACAATATTCCTTCATCTAAAAGACTTTTGTATTTTTTAAGCAGTTCTATATCATTTTCTTTGTCGCTCACATGTAACTTTTGTTGTGATATGTTGAAAGGCTCTTGTAGAGCATTTACCTGCTCTAACATAGTTGGAGTGAGGAGAGCTTTGTCTTTGTTGGAGCTGGTATTTTGCATAGTAGACATTGTCAATTTTTTAGGACTTTTTTCTGTTTTATTAAAATAATAGTTTAAGTATAAATAAATGACTAACAGCACAAAACAAATGATAAGAGGAATATATGACAGAGTGTGAGCAGAAAAAGCTTCTTCATTTAAGAGATTTCCCATGTACCAAAAACCATACTTATGATAAAGTCCATCAAAAACTATTCCTTCAATGGCATAGAGAATGCAAAAGAAAGAATTTAAGGAAATCAAAGTGTTTATTAGGTTAGGCTTGTAAGGTTTAACGACTAAATAAAAAATTGTGATACACATACTAATTATTGAGGTGACAAGCTGAAATATAGCCAATATGCCTAGTGGAGGGATAAAATTTTCAAACTCATCAGAAATAAATAAACTTTTAAAAGACATAAACTCAAACCCATTTTCTGAGGCAATAAACACATTTCCCACTACCGTTCGCAATTCTAGCAATGGAACAGTTAAAGATAGCAAAGACAATAATGCTATTATTAAAGAAAAGTAACATTGTATACTATATTTATTAAAAAATTTCTCTTTAAAATCCATAAATTCTCCTTAACTAAAATAGTCTTCTATAAAATTAATATTGTAAGATTCTAAATACAAATCAAAGATTTCTATACCACCTTGCAGCAGAGTAAGCCCAATATCTTCAAGAGGTGACTTTATACTATCTAGCCCATTATATTTATCAAAAAAAATGTAGCTTAAAGAGGTGATTTCATCTTTGTTAAGGTAGCAAAGTCCAGAATTGTTCTTATAAGTACAGAAAAAAGAACATTCTCTTTCTTCAACGGTGAACTGTAAGAGAGAGCCTATCTCTGAATCATCTATCAATAATTGCTCAAAAATACTAAAATTTTTATCTTCATAGCTATAAAAAAGAGCAACTCTTGCGCTATTAGTGCCTTCACTATATGGAATATATATATAAACCATTGACCGGTCATCTGAATAATACCCCTCTTGTTCTAAGACATTTAAAAGTCTTCTTGTCAAATCAACCTCAGGATATGTTATATCTTCATTTACAGAGAAATAATCATCTAAATTTATACTCTTGTTTTGGCAGCCTGCTAAAATTAACGGAAATGCAAACAAAACAAACAACAAAACAAAAATTGGCTTTTTGTGGAACTTCATTCGACTTTATTCTCCCAATTACAACATAATGATATACGAATATTTTTCGTAAGTCAAGTAAATAACGAAAAAAGTTCGTATAATTTAAGCATGAGTATAGGACAGAATATCAGGGGGTTGCGCAAAGAGAGGGGGATGTCGCAGGCGGCGCTTGCCAAACTTTTATTTACAAGCCAGGACACAATTTCTCTATGGGAGCTTGACAAAAGTCTTCCTGATATCTTGTCGCTTATAAAACTGACCGAGATTTTTGGCGTTACAAGCGATTATATTTTAGGGATTGAAAAATAAGGATAGCTTTAAACGATTGGGTCAAAGATGTTTACATTAGGCAAAACAAAAAGATATGAAAAAATTGGGTTAAGCAAATAACAAAAAAAGTTGGTTACAAAATCAACTTTTTTGTTAAATAAAATTTAGAAAATAATAAATAAAAAATAATGATAAATTTTAAGTGGCAAATTTTAAACCTGATTTTTACACAATGATTTTGCGGCGCAAACAAAGTTTGATATCTAAAAATCAAAAATTTTTCAGAAAGCCCGAAAGCCTTGCAGGTTTAACTTTCAATGAATTTTTATTTAACATTATTTTAAAATAGATTATTTACTCCAAACCGCATGGCGGAGTAAAGGTTTAAACATAGAAAACAAAAGTCGCGACAAAAGCTTTACGCTTTTCGTTTGGTCGCGAAGAGAAAAAACAAGCGCCCCCGCCGAACGGCACACCAAAGGTGTTGCCTAGGCAGAAGCGCAGTTTTTTCTCTATTGGTGCGGATAACAGGAGTTGAACCTGCACCCTTTCGGACTGGAACCTAAATCCAGCGCGTCTGCCATTCCGCCATATCCGCACATCTTTTTAATTTAATTTTTTTCTTGGCGGAAGGCAAACGACAAATCAATATGATTGTTATTCGTTGTTTTTAATCCGCCACATCTAGCACTCCAAAAATTGATTTTTTTCGGAGACCACCCTCAAAATCAGAGATTTTTAGGGAACCCGACCGCCATATCCGCAAGTTTTTTAATTTAATTTTTTTCTTGGCATAGCCATTGTAAAACAAGAAAATTATACTTTTTTGATGTTTATTTGTCAAGAGAAATATCTTTTCATATTCAAAATATTTTGACAAAAATGAAAGTTGTGTTATTATGATATTGATTTTTATATAAAAAAGGCTAATAAATGAATATTTTCTTTCTTTTTGTCGAATAGTGTTATAGACAAGAGAAAGAAAAGCAGCGCGGGAGATTTATGGAAAATTATATAGAGAAAATCAATAATAAAATACTGCGAAAATGTAGCTATGAGCAGGCGGCAAAGATAAAAAAAATATATTTAATTCTTGGTGGCTGTTTTTTGGGAGTAGGAATTCTTGGTTTTCTTGGTTGTTTTGTCACCTTTTTTGTCCTGTTTTTCAATTTTGATACCGAAAAAGCGATGATATTTTGGTTTGTTGCAATACCTTTTATGCTTTTGATAATTACAGGTTCAGTTATAACTAGAATTGGCGACATGTTATTGACAAAGCAAGGTTTGCAGTCATATGAAAAAGCATTGTTAAAAAAAGCAGAATTAAAGGAAGAAAAAAGACTTAAGAAAGTAAAACATTTGAATAAAAAAATAGCAAAACTAAAGACCAAAATGGCTGGCGGGCAAAAGAGTAAAGATAAAGGAGGGGAGAAATGAAAAATATAGCCATAATAACAGGAGCTTCATCTGGAATGGGAAGGGAGTTTGCTTTACAGCTGAGCGGACAATTTGATGAAATTTGGGGAATTGGGCTGGGCGAAGAAAAACTAAAAGAGCTTGATGGTTTAGTTAAAGGATTTAGAGGATTTGACTTAGACCTAACAAAAGAGGAAAGTTTTGAGAAGTTAATAAAACTTCTGTCAGAGGAAAAACCTAA
This sequence comes from uncultured Bacillota bacterium, assembly GCA_949282835.1. Classification (GTDB taxonomy): domain Bacteria; phylum Bacillota; class Clostridia; order Christensenellales; family UBA1242; genus Caccovivens. The sequence goes on from CASDQU010000101.1 coordinate 6,134, forward strand.
TGTGAAATATCTTGCAAATTGCTCTGGTTTTGGCAAGTTTGGAAGATTTGATGAGATTGACATTAAACAAAGCGCCAACATGATTGACCTAAATTGCAGAGCGCTTATGCAAATGACAGAATATGTCTTGCCATATATGAGTGAAGGAAGTCATATTGTGCAGATTGCCTCAGTTGCCGCTTTTCAGCCAGTTCCATACATGGCGGTATATGCTGCGAGTAAAGCCTTTGTGTTAAGTTATAGCAGAGCGCTAAATCAGGAGCTTAAATTTAGGAAAATTAAGATAACTACAGTTTGTCCTTTTTGGACAAAAACAGCCTTTTTTGATAGAGCCAAAGACACCAAAGCTAAAAGCGAAGTGGTAACTAAATATGTTGCAATGTATGACCCTAAGAAAGTGGTAAAGAAGGCGATAAAGGACACAAAGAAGGGCAAAGAGTTGTCAATTTGCGGTTTTATTGCAAGAAGTCAGGTACGCTTTGTAAATATCTTGCCTAAAAAACTTGTTATGAAGACTTGGATAAGTCAGCAAAAATTAAACAAAAAGTACAAAAACAAATAGAGCCATATTGAAATTGAATTAAATATGTGATATAATTCCTCCGCTGGAGGAATTTTTTATGATTTTAAGAGCTGACAATTTTAAAGAGTTAGAAAAGTTAGACTATGATAATTTAAAGAAAAAACTTCTTCATGATTATTTAAATGAATACAATGTTTTTAATCATATGTATGGAATGTCAGGCATGTTGACATCGCTTGCATATGGGCCTATTTTTAAAGCGCGCTTGCAAGAAGCAAACGAAATAGAAAAGGGAGAAAAGTCTCTTTCCGATGTTGTGGATGTATATCTAGCAATAAATAGAGGCGACATTTTATCTTCAAAATTTGACATTATTTATAATATTGCCCAAGTGGCGGCTGAGAATGGTCACAAGGTTAATGTTTGTATAGATGATAACATCTTTTTATTAAGCAATGATATGCCTGCAAACTATACCTTTACAAGCGAGCAAATGGAAAGACTTGAAAAGTTAAACGACCTATTGACTAGTTTGGGACAAGATGAACTTGTCTTCAATGAAGTAATAAATCCTTATTCAGAGGAAGATTATCAAAAGTTTTGGACTTTCAAACAGGTTAAACTAGCAAACGATAAACTTTCTAATGTAGTTTCCTATGTTAAATATAATAACTATTCGCCATTTGAGGCAATGCTTTTCTTTCACAAGTTTGCCACCGAAAGATTTGTTTACAAGGGAGGCAATATTGAGAGCGAAAGGGTGGTTGTTGGGGCATTTAACAAAGAAGAGATAAATTGCGGAGGTTTTGCTTCAATTATCAAAGCCTTAGTAGACAAGTTTGATAGCCAAGATTTAAAATGCGAGATAATGCCATGCGAGATTAGAAGCAAAAGCATAAGAGCGGGTGGCGGGCATTGCCAAAACTTGATTTATTTAAAAGATGACGATTATGATATTGACGGATATTATATAGAAGACGCCTCACGCGACTCTAAGCCAGACGCTGAGGCTGAGTCGCTAGGATATGGATGTTGTCTTGTGCCTGCTAAAGATTTTAAACATTTGAGAGGTCAATATTATTTACAAGAATTTCGAGCTGACAGATTTCAAAGCCTCTTTATTGATATAGACGGAATGTTAAAAACAAAGTCTATTTACGACAAGAGTAAGACGCTATTTAAATTAGCTAAAATTTATAGAGCAATTTCAAGTCAGCCTGAAGTGATTGCTAAATATGGCGAAAGAAGTTTGCCTATACCATTAACTTCATATAAAAGGGCGCTAACAAAAATTTATCACAATGCCCTTGAAGAAGGGTATCAAGAATTAGCACCTTTAAAAAGCGATGAAGATATTTTAAAATCAAGCATATTTAACGCTATCAATTTTGATAGAAGGGCAAAAAATTGTTTTTCTGCCAATGCCAGACAAACACTAGGTAGAAAGAAAATACATGAATATCAAAAGATGGCTGACAAAAAAAGCAAAGGTGATAAGGAATTATAAAAAACGGCCGCAATGCCGTTTTTTTGTGAAAATTGTTGAATTTTATATAAAAATCATGGTTTTTTATATAAAAATGTAGTTTATTTTGATATTTGTATAAATTATCTTCTTTTTTTCAAACTAAAGAAAAGGAGAATTTTATGTTTAAGATGTTATATTTTTTGATGATTTTTCCTATTTTATTATGTTCGCAGCCTAGTAGTATGATAGACTTGTTTAGTGAGGTGAGCATGATAGAATATTATAATGATGGAGAGCAGTTTGAATTATCGCCGCAGCAGCAAGAAAAGTTTGAAGAGCTTTTTTGCCAGGCGCTAGAAGGCTCAAGACAGATGCCTGCATTTGGAGTGAGTTTACATGAGCTTACTATGCAGAGTATGCAAAGTGGGCTATGGGTCAAATTTATTTATCCAAAGACAATGATTAAAAGCGAAATGCCTTTTGACAGTATTCTTATAAATATTACAAAGGATTGTCATGGAATTAATCTAATAAGGGGCAATGAGGGGATTTTTGAAGGTCGCTGCTATTATCTAGACCTTGAGAATACCTTAGATGAAGTTTATCAATTTCTTATTGATTGTCTAGAAAAAGGAGAAGAGAAAATTGAAGTTGAGCTTGACTTTGAAGAGCCTCAAGAGGTTTTGATAAAAGAGGATGGCGAAGGCGGAATGGAAGATGAAGAAAATGAAGATAAAGAAGGCGGCAAAGACCCTCTTCATGAAGCCTCTCGCTCCTGCAATGAAATTTTAAAACACCTGCAATAATATTGCTAATATTTTGCAAAAAATATATAAAACAAAGAGAAAAATATTTGTGACAAAAAATAGATTGTGTTATACTAAGACTGCTAAAGGAGTAGACAAATGAAGGAAGAATTTGCATTGCAAAACAAAGAGGCCTGGGCGGGCTTTAAAGGTGATGATTGGAAAAGAGAAATCAATGTTTCAAGTTTTATTGATAACAACTATAAAGAATATAAAGGTGATGACAGCTTTTTGTCGCCTAGCACTAAAAAGACAAAAAAAGTTTGGGGAAAATGTGAAAAATTATTGGCAATAGAGAGAAAAAGGGGGATTGTCTCTGTCGACCTTGACAGAATTTCTGGTATAAACAATTTTCCAAATGGATATATAGACAAAAAAAATGAGGTGATTTTCGGCCTTCAAGCAGATAAGCCACTCAAGAGAATTATCAATCCTTTTGGCGGAATAAGAATGGTCAAAAATGCACTTGGTGCATATCATCTTAAAATGAATGAGCGGCAGGAAGAAATCTTTGACAAGATGATAAGAAAAACTCATAATGACGGAGTTTTTGACGCATACACGCCTGCCATTAGAAGGGCTAGAAGTGCGGGGCTTATCACAGGACTTCCTGATGCCTATGGAAGGGGGCGAATAATTGGCGACTATAGACGGGTTGCCCTCTATGGTATTGATGCCTTAATAGAAGAGAAAAAGATAGATTTAAACAGCGGCGACATGACTGAAATTGACAGCGAAGAAAAAATTAGGCTAAGAGAGGAAATTAGCGAGCAGATTAGGGCGCTTGGTCAAATCAAAGAAATGGCAAAGGGTTATGGGTTTGACATTTCTAAGCCAGCCACCAATGCCAAAGAGGCTTTTCAGTGGCTATATTTTGCATATCTTGCAGCAGTCAAAGAAAATAATGGCGCAGCTATGAGTTTGGGTCGAACCTCTACCTTTCTAGATATATATATAGAAAGAGATATCTCAAGAGGGCTATTGACTGAAGAGCTTGCTCAAGAGCTGGTTGACCAGTTTATCATCAAACTTAGGCTTGTCCGCCACCTTAGAACACCAGAGTATGATGAAATATTTGCTGGTGACCCTACTTGGGTGACAGAGAGTATTGGCGGTATGCTTGACGAAAAGAGAAGTCTAGTAACTAAAAATAGTTTTAGATTTTTACATACTCTCATCAATCTTGACCCTTCTCCAGAGCCTAACCTTACCGTGCTTTGGTCAAATTCTCTTCCTCTTAACTTTAAAAAATATTGTGCAAAGATTTCAATCTTGACAGACTCTATTCAATATGAGAGTGACGACCAGATGAAGCCTATTTATGGGCATGATTATGCTATAGCTTGCTGCGTGTCGGCTATGACGATTGGCAAACAAATGCAATTTTTTGGAGCAAGATGCAATCTTGCAAAAAGTTTGCTTTATGCCATAAACGAAGGTAAAGACGAAAAGAGCGGAAAGCTTGTCGTTGAAGGCATTAAAAAGATGGATGGAGCATTGTCCTATGAAAAGGTTAAAAAGGCATATTTTACCACTTTAGACAAGATTGCCAAAATCTATGTTGACGCTGTCAATATCATTCACTATATGCATGATAAGTACGCCTATGAAGCCGGACAGATGGCTCTTCACGATAGCCATGTTGAAAGACTTATGTCTTTTGGGGTGGCGGGGCTGTCTGTGGCATGCGACTCGCTGTCTGCTATCAAATATGCCAAAGTTAAACCTATTAGAAATGAAGATGGCATTGCTACCGATTTTGAGATAAATGGCGATTATCCAAAATATGGCAATGATGACGATAGGGTTGACCAAATCGCCGTGGAAATTGTCAAGTATTTTATTTCGGCGCTCAAAAAATATAAACTTTATAGAGGAGCAATTCATACCTTAAGCGCGCTTACAATAACCTCAAATGTTATGTATGGCAAGAAGACAGGCTCAACACCTGACGGAAGAAAGGCGGGAGAACCTTTTGCTCCAGGTGCAAACCCTATGCATGGTCGCGACTGCACAGGCGCGCTTGCCTCTCTTAATTCGGTGGCAAAAATACCTTATTGTGACTGCTGTCAAGATGGCATTTCTAACACTTTCTCAATTATACCTAACGCACTTGGACATGACGAAAAGAGTAGAGTTAAAAATTTGGTGGCTATTCTTGATGGGTATTTCAAACAGGGAGCGCAACATATCAATGTTAATGTGCTTGACCGCGAAAAACTTATTGATGCTATGAACCATCCAAATAAATATCCAACTCTTACAATAAGAGTGTCAGGCTATGCTGTCAATTTTAATAGGCTGTCGCGCGCTCATCAAGAGGAAGTTATAGCAAGAACTTTCCATGAAAGGATTAAGTAATATGGATTATTTGCAAATACTAAGAGAAATTGCAAAAGACTGCTCTCTTTTTGTTTTTGATTTTGATGGTACTTTAATAAATAGCGAGCCATATCATTTTTTGTCGCATAAAAAGGTGATGGAAAGCATTTTCCCAGATACTAAATTTACTAAAGAGGATTTTGATAGAGAAGTTTTGGGCAGAACTGACAAAGAGATATATGGAAATGTAAACAAAAGAAAGAAGATAGATGTTGATAAGGCAATTTCTGAAAAATTAAGCCTATCTTTAAAATATCTTACAAGCGACAAGGTAAAACTATTTGACTATTTTTATCAAGTTGTAAAAGCTTTTCCTGATAAAGAATATATTATCCTTTCAAATCAAGAGGAAAATACTTTAAAGGAAGTTTTAAAAAAGAAGGGAGTTTTAGATATTTTTAAAAAAGTCATTTCAGTGCCGTCACTGATTGATGTTACTAAATTTGAAGTGCTTGCGAATTTACAAGAGTTTGCAGGTATAAAAGTGGAGGGGGCGGTAATATTTGAAGACTCAAATTCAACACTTGATTATGCCAAAGAGCTTGGCTATAAAAGGGTGGCGATTTTAAGCGAAACAAACAGAGGAAAAAATTTCGATGTCGATTTAATTATTGACACAGATAAGGACAACAAATGAAGGGAAGAATTAATAGTGTGGAATCTATGGGGCTGGTTGATGGGCCTGGCATAAGATATGTGGTGTTTATGCAGGGCTGTCAACTTCGTTGCGCCTATTGTCATAACCCTGAAACTTGGGATATGATTGGGCAAAGCGAACTTATTGAAAGCGCCGAGCTTGTAAAAAAGATAAAAAGATTTAAAAACTATTTTGGTCAAGAGGGCGGCGTCACTTTCTCTGGCGGCGAACCACTTTTGCAGCCACAATTTTTGCTTGAGTGTTTAAAACTATGCAAAAAAGAAGGCATTTCTACCGCACTTGACACATCAGGTGTGGGACTAGGCGACTATAAAGAAATCTTGCAATATACCGACCTTGTTATACTAGATATTAAAGCGGTCAAAGAAAATGACTATAAAAAATTAACTGGCAAAAAAATGGACAGATTTAAAGAGTTCTTGCTTGCCTGTCAAGAAGAGAAAAACAAACTTTGGCTGAGACAGGTTATTGTACCGGGGCTTAATGATAATTTGCAAAATATCACCGCTCTTGCAAAATATATATCCTCAATAGAAAATGTTGAAAAGGTGGAACTTTTACCTTATAAAACTTTTGGCGTGCATAAATATGAAGCGCTTAAAATTAAATATCGTCTTCAAGGGGTGGAAGAAATGGACGAAAAGAAATGCAAAGACCTTGAGCAGACGCTTATAAAACTAATTGAAAAGTATAGAAAAAAATAATAGCTATTTTTGTTAAATATAAAATTTGAAAAGCCAACAAAATGTACCCACTTTTTTAAAGAAAGGTAAAAAAGCTTTTATTTTAAATTTTACTTGACAAAAAGAACAAACTATTCTATACTTTAAAGCACATGGCAGCATAGCTCAGGTGGCTAGAGCGCAAGATTCATACTCTTGAGGTCACTGGTTCGATCCCAGTTGCTGCTACCAAACCCTTAAGATGCACAAGCGGTGCATTTTTTTATTTTTAGGGCAGCAAACGCCTCAGATTGTTGTAAAAGAGCGATGGTCGAAAAATTCTTTAAATTTTTCTTGTTTCGTTTTGCCAAAGGCTATGCTTATATCACGTTGTTATAACAACTTTTTTAAGCGCTCTTTCCCTCAGCTTGTAGACAAATAATCAGACTGTTCAAAAACAAGCGAGGCAAGGCTCGAAAAATGCCTAAAAGCAGGAGTTTAGTATTCCTAAATGACTGTTTTTAGGTGTTTTTCAGTAAACGCAGCAAGAAAATTTTTATTAAATTTTCGGTCGCGCCATTTTTCAACAGTCTGCAAGCACTAGAAAGCTAGTGCTTTTTTTATAGTCAGTTTAAATAAACCATCAATAAAATAATCTTCTTTCAGCCTGTTAATTTTTTTTGCAAATTAGCGAGACGGAAATTTTAGTCGATTTGACCACTCAGCGTGTCGAAAATTTTTAGCTAATTTAACGACAATCATTTGACAGATGGGGGGGGGATTTTGGTATACTAAAGTTGATAAAAGAAAAATTTGTTAAAAAGTATATATAATAAGATTATAAAATATATACTTGCGCCTGAATTTTCTATAACCGTTGACTGGGAAGGAGATGAAAATGGCAAATATCAAACAGTGGAAGAATTATTTTTTATTCACAGTTACAG
>CASDQU010000102.1 GCA_949282835.1 uncultured Bacillota bacterium
TATATCTGGGTTGAGGGGACGAAGTAGTGGTACACTTGACAATTGGGTATATGTAACTAATATGCAATATCCTCTTCCGAAAGAAATTTCTTGGATAGCTAGTGGAAGTGAGCCAATAGAAGATAATGTATTAGCCTTATGGACTGCTAATAATCTTGTACAATGTGGAGACATGGAAGGAAGAGGCTGGCATGTAAATAATGGAAATGTTTTATATTCGACCGAAGAGGTATATGAAGGAGATTATTCAATTAAGTTAATAGGGAATAAAGATGCAGCAGAGATAACGGTAACCACAGCCTATAGTTATCATCTAAACGCAGATCACATATATTATGCTTCAATATTTGTTAAAACGGATATCAAAGACAATGTAAGAGTTGGGTTGTATTGGCCGGTTGCCGAGCCTAGCATGGGACCACTAGAAATAACTGTTACCAATGAATGGCGGATGTATTCATGGCGAGTTGGAAGAGATTCTTTTACAAGCGGAGAATATCCGTTGCGAGTTGACTTTGACAATAACAACAAAAATGGAGTTATGTATATTGACAATTTAATATTGCTTGACTTAACTGAAATATTTGGCGCAGGCAACGAGCCTGACAAGGCATGGCTTGATGACAAAATATCCATGATATCGCATGATGGAATAAGTTTAGACCAATATAAATTATATTCGGCTACAAATTTAATAGAATATGGAGATATGGAAGGAGAGGGCTGGCAGGTAAACAATGAAAATATTTTATATTCGACCGAAGAGGTATATGAAGGAGATTATTCTATTAAATTAATAGGTAATGAAAATAAAGCAGAGATAACGGTAACAACTGTTGATAATTATCATCTATATGCCGATCATGTATATTATGTCACTGTATACGCATATTTACAGACACCTCGAATAAATGAAAGTATTGAATGTTACTGGCCGGTAGCCGAGCCTACCATGGGCTTAAATTTTGTTGAAAATTCCAATGAATGGCGAATGTATTCATGGAGAGTAACAAGAGATAGTTTTGTTGACGGAGATTATCCTATTAGGCTAGACCTAAATTGCAACAACAATAGCAGTGTGTTATATTTTGACAATTTGTGCATTATCGACCTGACAGAGACATTTGGCGCAGGCAATGAACCTGACAAGGCATGGCTTGACCAATATGTACAATTTATTGCGACAACTTAAAAACATATTTACAAAAAGGAGTGAAAACTTAAAACACTCCTTTTTATTATTGAGTAATATTATTCAGCAGTCTTATTTTTTAACTATGAATTTTGTTTTTCAGCAGTTTGATTGTGCTTGTAGTTAGATTATATATTATTTTAATTTTTAGCGGTTTTATTTGTGCTTTTAAATAGAAAAAAATAATTTATTATTTTAATTATGTTTTTAATTAATTTATTATATTTTTATCTATTTTTTTGTTGTTTTTTTAATTTTATTTAATTTTTTATTATTTTTGTTTTATTTTTTGTAATTTTATTGTGCTGATTTCTTTTGATTTTATTTTGTAATTTGGTTTTAATTTTGTATAATTAAGGTGTCATAAAGTTGGCAAGGTTAAGTTGCCAGCAAGATAAAGGAGAGATTATGTTATACGAAGATATTAAAAAAGCCAACATTTTGGCAATGAAAGAAAAGGATAGCACAGCACGCAGTTTTTATAGCGTACTTTTGAATAAAATTATGCTTGAAAATATCAAAAAGAGAGAAAAAGGTGGGCAGGTCGAAGATGCCGATATTTTCAATATCTTACAAAAAACAATAAAAGAGCTTGAAGAAGAAAAGGTGAATTATTCTAAAGTGGGGAATAGTGAAGAGGTGGAAAACATTTCAAAGCAGATAGAAATTGCAAAAAAATATCTGCCTAAACTTCTCGGCAGAGAAGAAATCAAAGAAATCATTTTATCTCTTCCAGACAAGAGTATTCCATTTGTAATGAAACACTTTAAGACAAATTATAATGGACTTTGCGATATGAGAATGGTGCAAGAGGTGCTAAAGGAGTTATAATGAAAATTTTTGCTATAAGCGACTTACATCTTTCTATAAACAATCCTAAACCAATGGATATATTTGGTCATGTTTGGGAGGGATATCTTGACAAGATTTTTGCTGACTGGAATGAAAAGGTGGGAGAGGACGACTTAGTACTTCTATGTGGTGACTTTTCTTGGGCAATGGCGCTTGAAGATGCTAAAAGTGACTTCGAGCTATTAAAAGATTTGCCCGGCAAAAAGATTATAATTCGCGGAAATCATGACTATTGGTGGAAATCAATTTCAGCTGTAAGAAAAATGTTGCCTAGTCGATTTTATGCAATTCAAAATGACGCCTTAAAATTTGGCAATTATATAATTTGCGGCACGCGCGGATGGAGCGTGCCTGAAAGGAATAGCGCGCTCTCATTGGAAGACCAAAAGATTTATAATAGAGAGGTGTTAAGGCTGGAGCTAACTTTAAGTGCGGCATCTAAGATGAGAGAAAAGGATGACAAGCTTATTTGTATGATACATTTTCCGCCACTTAATTCTTTAAAAGAAGAAAATGAAATGAGTAGGCTTTTTAAAGCCTACAATGTAGATGCTGTAGTATATGGGCATTTGCATGGGCAGAAGAAGCTGGAGCTAAATTTTGAAAAAGAGGGCATTTGCTATTATCTAACTTCTTGCGATATGGTCTCAAATAGTTTGGTTCAAATTTTTTAGCCGATGATTAGTTTAATTTGAGGCAATTATGACAAAAATTGCTTTAGCAGGCAAACTAAAACATTTTCAAAACACCATTTCTTGCTATTTTTATTAATTAAATTTATATGTTATAGTTTAATTAATTGACAAAGTATGAACAATGTTGTAAACTACGAAAACAGGAGTAAATTACATGAAAAAGAATATTTTTAAAACTATTGCCCTTCTTTTTTGTATGGCGCTTTGCTTAAGCGGGTGTGCGACAGTAAGCAATATTACCAACAAAGACGGAAGCAAAATATATTATGATGATGTACAATATTTCCAAGGGCAGGTTGCGCTAATTGGTGACTATTTATATTATGGTAATGGTTATACTGCAAGTGACGGCGAAGAGTTTAATTATAAAGACGCAGCAAAAAGCGGCTATCTTGCAAGGCTCTATGTTGGCGAAAAACTTCAATATGATTTAAGTGAAGATGAGGACGGATATGTCAATCCTAGTCCTAAAGGTGTTGAAAAGGTCAATAGTAAATTGACTGGCTATCAAAATCAATATATGTTTGCACTTGGCAACTATCTTTATTTTACCTCTGCAAACACGCACAAACTAAGCAACACAGAGAATGATTATACTAGAGTTTCAATTTTTAGAGTTAAATTTAATGGTGATAGTTTTAAAGAGATTGACACCTTTAGATATGACGAAAATTCTCAAATCACAGTGCAAAAGGGAGATGACGGGAATTATTATTATATAATCTATTGCCCAAGCGGAGAGGACACATATAATTTATATTCAGTTAAAATTGGCAAAAGCATTGGAAAGACCACTTTGCTTGCTGAAGATGTGCTATCAGTTGCCATTTGTGATGAAAATTCAACTGATAGAAATGTAATTTATACAGTTACTTCAGAGCGAAGCGATCGTGAAACAACTGAAGTAAGAGCGGTAAACTTTGCAACAGGGGAAGATAAGAGTTATAGCAATGACACCTCTGTGGCTGGAACGACTACAATCATGCTTGGCAGAGAGGGCGATATTGTCTTCTATAGTTATGATAAGGTCAGCGAAGAGCCACAAGTTTACTATAAAGATTTATCTAAAGACGACAACTATTTTTCAGGACAGCAGGCAAGACATTTCTATGACGCAAGTGATATTAATATAATTGACAAGATTTGGAATGGCTATCTATTCATTTCAACTACAAGCTCCTCATTAATGTATAAAGAGTTTGAAGGCAATACCCCAGAGGTGCTATCTTCAAGTGACTATAGTGACATACTCTTTGTAGACGGAGATTATATATATTATTCCAATGATACCACCATTTCTAGAATAAGCATTAAAGACTTGTCTTCTCAAACACTTGTCTCTACCACAAGTATAATAAGTGGGCAATGTGGCTATGACGGAACATATATTTACTATTTTGCTCAGCTTACTACCGAAGAGAGCGAAGAGGATACAAGCGAAACTGCTAGTGATACAAACTACTATATGCATAGGGTTGACAAATCTGGCAATGTAGAATTGATTGCCAAAGTTGAAAAGCCTTAAGCCCTCTAAATAACAACCGACAAAATACGACAATATTAAACATAACTCGGCATTTTCCGCCAAGAGTTATGTTTTATTTTGTTATAAAAGTGTGATATCTTTAGAATGTCCTACAAAAAAAGTGAAATTTGAGGAATTCAAAAGGAGAGTATCATGGAAAAGGAAATAAAAAAAAGAAAAATTTATATAGCTGACGGCAGTGAAGATGATGTGCTAGAAAGATATTTTAATGAAAGTGACAAATGGGCTATCATTGGTAAAAGCGGAAATGGGCAAACGGTAGTAAATGACGTTTTATCGCTCAAACCAGATTTTTTAATCATGGAAGTTATGCTTTCTGGTATGGACGGTTTTATGGTAATGGAAAAACTTAAAAGCGAGATGAAGGCGAATTGTCCAAAAATAATATTTATTTCAAATTTGTCTCATAGCGGTTTTGTCTCTAAAGCAATCAAAGAGGGAGCGGGGTATTTTATGGTTAAACCTGTTATGCCGCAAAATCTTGAAGAAAGAATGCTTGACCTTTTAAATACCAAAATGGAAAATTCATCTCTTGCAAATGACAAGCAACTTGATGAAAAGATTTCAAATATATTTATAAGTATTGGAATTCCTGCCCACATAAAGGGATATCAATTTTTGCGTGAGGCTGTTAAATTAGCCGTAGAAGAGCCTGAAATTATAGGCTCAATTACCAAAAAACTCTATCCAACTATAGCAGAAAAATTTGAGACAAGCTCCTCAAAGGTCGAGCGAGGCATGAGACATGCTATCGAAGTTGCTTGGAATAGAGGAAAGATAGAAAATATCAACTCTCTTTTTGGACTTAAAATATATGGCCGCAATGAAAAGCCAACCAATGGAGAACTTATAGCGCTTATTGCTGACAAAATGTTAATGGAAGGCTAAAATACTTTTATTATCTTCTTAAATATGTTAAACTAAGTGTTACAGAAAACTAACGAGATTAATTAAGGAGTAATAATGCTTAGATTTATCAATTTGAAAGAAGATAACCCAAGTTTAGATTATGCGCTCGCTCTTGTAGAGCTTGAAATAGAAAATGCCAAAATTGCAGGTGACCATGTTATAAAAGTTCTCCATGGCTATGGGTCTCATGGCAAGGGCGGAGTGATACTTGTTGAAATAAGGAAACTTCTTAAACAGTTAAAAAAGCAAAAGCTTATCAAAGATTATTTGTCTGGAGACGGTTGGGAGTGTTTTTAATAGAGAAATTTTTTCTCTTTTAAATCAAGATAAAACTATGGCTGGCGATGAAGATTTAGATAGAAATAATCCTGGTATTACAATAATTATTTTATAAAAATCTTTTATAATAATAAAATTAAATAAAAAATAAATATTTTTTAAATAAAAAAAATAAATTATAATTTTTTTAATTTAAAATAAGTCAGTTAATTTTTAAAATTAATTGATTTATTTTATTTTTTTATTATAATTTTATTTATGCTATGCAATGATTGTCCACGAATGTGTAATGTGGATAGAACTCAAAGGCTAGGCTTTTGTGGCTGTCCTAACAAAATCGTGGTATCAAAAGTTATAGAAAATTTCATGTGGGAAGAGCCTTGTATATGTGGAAGCAAAGGCACTCTTGCTATATTTTTTGCTGGCTGTAACCTTAGGTGTAATTATTGTCAAAATTATCAGATTTCTTTTTCTTGCAAAGGGGTACAATATTCTGCCAAAGAATTTGCCGATTATTTAAATAGTTTTGACCAAGATAAATTCTCTGCGATTGAATTTATTTCGCCCACACAATATTCATCCCTTCTTTTAGAAGTTTTAGAGCATTTTCAAAAAAAGATACCTTTAGTTTGGAACAGCGGGGGATATGAAAGGGCGGACATGATTGAAAAACTTGCAAAGAGGGTAGATGTTTTTCTCCCAGACCTAAAATATGCCGACAATACCCTTTCAACAGACTTTTCGCACTCCTATGATTATTTCCGCTATGCTAGTAGCGCAATCAAAATGATGCGTAGCTGCAAAAAGGAAGAGATATTTAAAGAAGGGGTGCTTGTGAGCGGAGTTTTGATTAGGCATTTGGTGTTGCCAGGATTTGCTAAAGACAGCTTAGAAGTGTTAGATTTTATTGCAAGCAAGATTAAAAATCCTTTTATTAGCTTAATGAGCCAATACACGCCAACTCCTTTTAGCAAAATCAAAAGGAAACTTTATCCTTTAGAATACAAACTTGTGCTTGAGCATGCTCAAAAATTAAAACTAGATAAGGGCTATTTTCAAGATTTGGATTCTGCAAGCGATTCTTTTATTCCATCTTTTTAAAATGTTTGACAAAAAAGTTTGATATATTTAAAATATAATAAAAGAGAGGAATTATGCAGGAACTCAGCGCTTATTTAAAAAGAAAGATGATGATTTCAAGAATTTTTGGCATATTTGCCTGTCTTGTGGCAATCACAGGACTTGTATTAAAATTTCTTGAACTTTTAGATGATTGGCTTTGCCTTATGATGATTGTCTATAGTCTTGGCACTATCTTTGCTTTAAATGGCAATCTTCAAGATATTAAAGTTGGAAATCCATGGCAGCGCATTAATTTTGCTTGCTCTGTAATAATGTATTTATTTGTCATTTTTATCATCATTTATGGGTTTTGCATAGGGGAGCTTAGTGTACAGTTTTAAATAAAAAAAAGCGAATAGATTTATTCGCTTGTTTTTTGATACCCCTCAATTCTATAGATATAAAAGTTTGCATGAGCTGTGCCTTGTACGATATCGACTGTACCATCACTACCAAAAGTAAAGGTGCAATATTTTAATACCATAAACCTTGTTTTTACAGAGGTGAGTTGCGCCTTTAAAAAGTAAATACCGGTAAATGTAGAAGGAATGGCACTAAGCAAAAATTCATCTTTTATAGTGTCTTTAATTTTGACATCAATTTGTGCAGGCAGAGTATTAAGACGGGCATAAATTTTTAGACGGTTATATGGCGCAGTGTTGATAGAAATGCTGTCTCCAGCCTTAAGTCCTCCAGTATATCCAAAGTTAATATTTTCATCGACACTAAACATGCTATATAAAAGGTCATAATCAGTTCCTTGCGAAGAAGCATTGAGACGAGTTACAACATTTTGCATTGTTGAATTGATGGAGGATATTGAGCTTGTTAGCAGAGTGATTTGACCTTGCAGGGCAGTTAAATCTTCATTGTCACCAGAACTATTTTCTAAAGTGGTAACCCTGTTTGTCAAAGAGGAAATAGAAGAGTTTATATTTTGAATGGTACTGTTTATTGTAGAAATATTTCCAGTTTGAAGGTTAAGAGCGCTATTCATAGTATCCAAAGAGCCTTGCAGGTCTTGGTCAGCCTCTTCAAGTGAGGTAATGTTTTGATTGATAGAAGAGATATTATTATTAATTGTGTCAATATTAGAATTGATGGTAGAAATATTGGCAGTTGTCAAATCTACCTTGCCGTCAACTAAATCGATATTCTCTTGCAAGGTTGCGTCAGCACTCTCAAGAGTAGAGATGTCTTGTGAAAGCTCTTCAATATTGTCGTTAATAGAGCCAATGGCAGAATTTATGGTCGCAAAATTACCATTTTGAAGTTCAAGCACGCCGTTTATAGTATCAATAGAGCCTTGCAAGTCTTGCTCAGCCTCTTCAAGTGAGGTAATGTTTTGAGTGATAGATGAGATATTATTATTAATAGTGTCAATACTAGAATTGATGGTAGAGATATTAGCAGTTGTCAAATCTACCTTGCCATCAACTAAATCGATATTCTCTTGCAAGGTTGCGTCAGCACTCTCAAGAGTAGAGATGTCTTGTGAAAGCTCTTCAATGTTGTCATTGATAGAGCCGATAGCAGAATTTATGGT
>CASDQU010000103.1 GCA_949282835.1 uncultured Bacillota bacterium
TATTAAATTATTATTTTTTATTTATTAAATTTTTTTAATTATTTAATTTTTATTTTTAATTTATTTTTAATTATTTTATTAAAAAAATCCAATATCATCTATTGGATTTATTTATTTGTGTTCTCACTTTTGGATTTTAATAGGTTGTAGTCTTCTATTGATTGTCTTTTCTGCTCATCTAGCAGGTTTTGTCTTCCATTTTCCTCTGTGATAGCAAATCTTCTTTCTCCTTTTAAGAAGTCAAAGTATTCTTCTTCATTAAGAGGGCTGTCAAGGACAAGTTTTTTGTTGATTGGATTAAAACTATAAATAGGCCAAAAGCCACAGTCCACAGCTTTTTTGCTTTCTTCTATCATATTTTCAAGGTTAAAGCCTTGATTGACACAAGGACTGTAGGCAATGACAATACTAACTCCATTGTAATCTTGTGCCTCTTTGATTGCTTTTATTGCTTGATTAAAATTTCCGCCAAGAGCAATTTGAGCTACAAATACATCTTTATAGCAAAGAGCAATTTGACCTAAATTCTTTTTTCTTAAAGTTTTTCCCTTTTCTGCAAATTTTACGCTTGCACCAAGTGGAGAGGCTTTGCTTTGTTGACCGCCTGTATTTGAATAAGTTTGGTTATCAAGTACTAAAATATTTACATTTGCTCCACTTGCCAAAATGTGGTCAAGACCACCAAAGCCAATATCATAAGCCCAGCCATCTCCGCCAATAATCCATATTTTTTTGCCTTTACACATTTTATTATTTTTAATTCCTTCATATAGACCAAGTCCAAATTCGGCATTGTCCTCAAATAAACTATTAGCCCAAAAAATTCCATTGCCTTTGTCATCTACATTATAGGGACATGAAGCATATGTTCCGCTATATATTGATGAGCAGCCTGTTGCATTTGCAATCATCAAATTTGAGCCGTTAAGCATAGTGAGAATTTTTAAATATGGAGTTTGACCACAGCCAGCACAAGCGCCTGGAAATTCAAATAGAGATTTATTAAATTGCAAACCTTTAGCTGTCAGCGGCGAAAAAAGATTTTGCTTAATATTTTTCACTCTAACATCTTTTTTGTATTCTTGTTTTTTGTCTTCTAAAATATCGCCAGCATTATACATGACAAGTGCTTTTTTTATAGCAGGGCAGGCACTTGCACATACGCCGCAACCTGTACAGTCAAGAGGAGATAGTGAGATTTTAAAAAGTTTTTCTTTTAAGCCTATTGCTTTTGCAAATGAGGCTGCATTTTCTATCTTATCATCTGCAAGTATAGTGCTTATAGCGCTGTGAGGGCAAGCAAGGACGCATTGCCCGCATTGTATACAGTTTTCCTTAATCCATTTTGGAAGTCTAGCTGCAATACCTCTTTTTTCAAAGCGACTTGTCGCAAGTGGAGAAGAGCCATCTTCTTCAAATTTAGATACCGCTATTTCATCGCCTTCAAGATTGTTGATTTTTTTCATCACTTCTTGATAAAATTTATCATTTGAGATTTCATATTTGTTATAAATTTTACCAACAAGCAAGCTATTATCAACAAGTTGAATATTCTCAAGTGCGAGTTTGATAGATTTTAGATTATTTTGAAGGACATCTTGACCTTTTGTTGCCAGTTTGTCTTTTATATAAGCAGAGATTTCTTTAATGATATTATCTTCACTTAAGAGATTAGCACATTTAAAAAGGGCGGCTTGCATAATCAAATTGATTTTACAGCCAAGGTTGCATTGATTTGCTATTTTTTGTCCGTTTATAACAAATAGCTTGGAAGAGGTAGATTTAATCTTTTCCACATATTCTTTTGGCAATACTTTTCCAATTTCTTTGTTATTAAAAATGGTGTTAAGAATGACTATACCATTATTTTTAAGACCCTTTAAGCAGTTGTATCTTGTCACAAATGAATAATTATTGATTGATATAATATCACTGGATTTTAAAAGATATTCCTTTTTGATAGGATAATCGGCTAATCGTAGGTGAGAGATTGTCAAACTTCCAGATTTTTTAGAGTCATATTCAAAATAGCCTTGAACATATTTATCATAATTTTCGCCTAAAATTTTTATTGTTGATTTGCTTGCTGATACTGAGCCGTCAGAGCCTAGCCCGAAAATTTTAATTTCTAGCATATTGCTTTTATCTTCATAGCGCCTTTTTTCAATAGAAGAATGAGTTTTGTCATCATTGATGCCTACTGTAAAATTATTTTTAGGGTTATTAAGGTGCATATTAAAATATACAGCATTGGCATCATCAAGGTCAAAATCCTTTCCTCCAAGTCCATACCTGCCATAAAAGCATTCAATTTTTCTATCATAGTTTGAAAGCGCACTGATTACATCAAGAGCAAGGGGAGCGATAGCGCCATTTTCTTTTGTTCTATCTAATACAGTTATTTTTTTTACCGTTTTTGGTAGTTTAGATAAAAATTCATCTATTATAAAAGGACGATATAATCTAACTTTAATAAGCCCAATTTTTTTATTTTTATTTTCCTCTATATATTGCTCAAGTGTTTGGGTGGTACTTGCCATTGCGACAACTACTTCTTCTGCATCTACAGCTCCATAATATTCAAAAAAATCATAATGGCGACCACTAATTTTTTCTATGTCGCTAAATATTTCTTTTAAGTTTTTCTTAACGCTGTCATATCTATTTTGATTAGCCTCTCTATTTTGGAAAAATACATCTGGGTTTTGAGCTGTCCCAAATTGAGCTATTTTAAAATCATCTTTAAAATTTTTAAAATAATCTTTAATTACAAGTTTAATTTCCTCATCTTCAAACATATCAATTTTTTGAAGCTGATGGCTAGTACGAAAGCCGTCAAAGAAATGAAGAACGGGTAGTCTATTTTTCATAGCCAAAGTATGTGCAACTAAAGCCATATCGTGACATTCTTGCACACTGTTTGAGGCAAGCATTAAAAAACCACACATTCTAGTTGCCATAACATCTGAATGGTCGCAAAAGATAGACAGAGCACTTGATGCAACACTTCTTGCGCTGACATGTATAACAGCAGGCAAACATTCTCCGCTTAATTTATACATATTTGGTATCATCAATAGCAGTCCTTGACTTGAGGTAAAAGTGCTTGCAAAGCTATGTGCTAATAATGCTCCATGCAAAGCGCCTGCAACTCCTGCTTCAGATTGCATTTGAGTAATATTGACCTCTTCTCCAAATATATTTTTAATTCCTTTGGCATTATTTTGAGTGCAATATTCTGCCATTGGACTTGAAGGGGTTATTGGATAGATTGGTAAAAATTGCGATAATTTATATGCTATATTTGCCGCAGCTTCATTGCCGTCTATAATTGTTTTATACATGATATCTCCTATCTTTTAGTATATTATTTTTAAAATTTTTAGTCAAATATTTGTGTGTCATTATTAAAAAAGCTCTATTATTAACTATATATTAAATTTTCTATAGATTTACATACTAATTTTTTTCTTTTAGTTTTAAAAGATATTTTGAAATTTGGCTGTTTTATTATATAATAACTCTATGAAAAGAATTTTGATAACGATTGAATATGATGGCTCAAGATATAGTGGCTGGCAAAAGCAACCCAATCAAAGAACAATTCAAGGAGAAATTGAAGACGCTATTTTTAGAGCGCTAGGTCAAAGAATAGAAATTTTTGGAAGCGGAAGGACTGACGCTGGTGTTCATGCTTTAAATCAAAAGGCTCATTTTGACTTAAATGTGCCTGTTCCAGTCTATAAATTGCCTCAAATTTTAAATTCTATTTTGCCTGAAGATATCTGTATAAAAGAGGTGTGTGAGGTAGATAAAGATTTTCATGCTCGTTTTTCTCAAAAGAAAAAGTATTATCAATATAAAATTTTAAATTCGCTTAGAAAAGATGCTTTTTTGGCTTATAGAGTAGGGAAAATCAAAGAGGCTTTAGATATAAATAAAATGAAAGCTTGTGCAAATATCTTAATAGGAGAACATGACTTTCAAGGTTTTTGTTCGGCAAATACCTGTAGCGAAAATTTTGTTAGAACAATTTATAATATTACAGTTGAGAAAAAAGAGGACTTTATTATCGTTACAGTTTGCGGAAATGGTTTCTTATATAATATGGTTAGAATTATTGTTGGCACACTTGTTGATTATAGTTTAGAGTTAATCAATGATGAAGATGTTTTAGAGGCACTTTTAAAAGGTAATAGGCAAAAGGCAGGAAGGACAATGCCTGCCGGCGGCTTATATTTGAAAGATGTAGATTATAATTAGATTATATTTGATTTTTTAGTTTAAACATGTTAAAATAAAAAAGATTTGAGGATATTATGTATACGCGTGAAAAATTAATTGAGTTATGGAAACAATTTTATACTAAACATGGCTTTAAAGAAATAAGCTCTTCTTCTATCATACCTGAAAATGACCCTTCAGTACTTTTTACTACTGCAGGTATGCATCCGCTTGTGCCTTATCTTTTAGGCGAGAAACATCCAAGTGGTGACAAGCTTTTCAATTTTCAAAGATGTTTAAGAACTAATGATATCGATGAGGTTGGCGATGAAAGTCATCTCTCGCTTTTTGAAATGCTTGGGAATTGGACTCTTGGTCAATGTGATAAGAAAGCTATGATTAAACTTAGTTTTGAGTTTTTAACAAGTAAAGAATATTTAAATATTCCGAAAGAGAGAATAGCGGTTACCGTTTTTGAAGGCGATAACACAGCTCCTCGTGATGAGCAGGCTTATAACGCCTGGAAAGAGTGCGGTATAGAACAAATTTTCTATATGCCTAAAAAGGATAATTGGTGGGCACTTGGTAGCGGCACAGGTCCTTGCGGGCCAGATAGTGAAATGTTTTATGATACTGGCAAAGAAAAATGTTGTAAAGAGTGCAATCCATCATGTAATTGCGGCAAATATCTTGAAATTTGGAACGATGTATTTATGCAATATAAGGTGGAAAAAGTAGGACAGATGGCAAGGCCACTAGAAAAACCTAATATTGATACAGGTATGGGGCTTGAGCGTACCATATCTATTTTAAATGGCAGTGGCAGTGTGTACGATTTTGGAGCTTTAAAAAGGGCTATAGAATTTATTGGCAGCAAAGCAAAAGTTAGTTATGACTTTGATAATAAGAGCAAAAAAAGTTACCGTATTATTGCCGACCATTTAAGGGCAGCCACTTTTATTCTAGGCGATGAAAAAGGGGTGCTTCCTTCTAATATAGGGCAAGGTTATGTTCTTAGAAGATTTATAAGACGGGCAGTTAACTGTGCTAGAAATATTGACTTTGATACTAAATACTTTAAAGGTCTTGTAGATATTTTTGTAGAAGAAGTTGGTGGCGATTATCAAGATATATCAAACAACAAACAGTTGATAAAAGAGGAGTTAGACAAAGAGATTGCAAAGTTTTCCAAGGCTTTAGAAGAAGGATACCGTGAATTTGAAAAGGTTTTGAGCGGAATTGAAAAACATATAGAATTTGCTGCAAAAAACAATCAAAGCGTGGAGAAAAAAATAAGCGGCAAAGCAACCTTTAGACTTTATGATACCTTTGGCTTTCCGTTTGAACTTACCAAAGAACTTGCAAGTGAAAGAGGTTTTGAAGTAAGCAAAGAAGAATTTGATGAAAAATTTAAAGAACATCAAGCAAAATCGCGCGACCAGTCAAATAAAGTTTTCAAAGGAGGTCTTGCGGACAGCTCTCAACAGTCGGCATATCTTCATACTGCTACACATTTACTTTTAGCAGCTCTTCAACATTTCTATGGAAAACAAGTTTGTCAAAAGGGCTCTAATATTACGCCTGAGAGGCTAAGGTTTGATTTTAATCTTGACCACAAGATGACGACAGAAGAACTTAATCAGGTTGAAAATTTTGTGAATGACGCAATTAAAGCCTCTATTCCTGTGATATGCGAAGTAATGAGCCTGCAAGAGGCAAAAGATAAAGGAGCACATGGAAGTTTTTCTGATAGATATGGAGAAGAAGTTAAAGTGTATTCAATAGGAGATATCAGCAAAGAAATTTGTGGAGGGCCTCATGCTGAAAATACCAGCCAACTTCATCACTTTAAGATTATCAAAGAGGAGTCATGTGCAAGCGGTATTAGAAGAATTAAGGCAATTATTGATTAAAAAGGTAAATTATATTGTAATTAATGCTAAATTATGCTATAATATTTAAAGGAATATTAATTATCGCAATAATATTTATTGTTCAGGAGGATGAGAATGGCGGAAAATAAAGTTAGAAAAGGATTTACAACATATCTATTTGTTTTATTATTACTTATAGTTACCGCTTTTTTAATTGTGATTGTTGTTATGCTTTTCTCGCCTTTTAAAAACATTTTAGGGTTAAAATATTATTCATATAATTTTGACAAGATAATCACTAATGCAAGTGGAGGACAGCCTATTACACTTGAGACAATTAGCGATATTAACTTTGATTGTAATAGCGCCACTATTGAAATTATAAGAGATACCAATGTTGATAATGGCGGGGTAAGAATTGAAAATTATTCTACAGGTTTTGCAACCGCTTCAGCCAATACTGATTTTGACTATAAAGTTTACTATACAGATTCAAATTCGGTACTAAATATTGAGGTTGATGAGCCAGATGGCTTTTTGAAGTTTAGTAATAATATATCTATCACTCTTATAGTTGCTGCTAAAATTGATTATGCTTTAGAAAATACTAAAATTAACATCAACAATACTTCAGGCTCAGTTTTAATAGGCAATGCTAATAGACTTGAACAAAATGAAGAAGAAATTGGTATTTCAAGTGTCCTTGATATAAATAATATTCATATAACCAAATCAGGTGGCGAAGTACAATTCCGTTCTCAGCTTGAGAATAATTTTGATAATATCTTTATTAGCACAAGTGGAAGTGTAATAAGTAATGTTGACAATTTAAGAGTTAATAATTCTTTTACTATCAATTCTAGAGAGGGCAAATTTAACTTCAAAAAGGTAAGTTTTGTTGGGCAAGATACTGAGAACGTTAATATATCTTTAAATATTGTAGATGGAGACTTTGATGCAGATGCTCTCTCAGGGAATATTGACTTAAATCTTAGAGGCGGTTACTTTGATGTAAATAAAGTTGAAGGTAGTGTTATTGCTAACAATACTTTAAGTCAAATGAAAGGCGCTAAGATAGAGATAGGTACTGTAAATGGCAATATAAGCTTGCCTTACGCTAATAGCTCAAATGTGCATATTTTGGAAATGACACAAGACAGTCAAGCCTATATTCATTCAACAAGCGGAAATGTGAAGATAGACGCACTTCGAGGTAAAGCTTGGATAGAGACAACTTCAGGTGATGTAAATATTCATTCATACAATGATGATTTGGAAATTAAAACTACAAGCGGTGATATCAATGTGATTTATGAAGCAGATACTATCAACAAGGAATTATATTTCTATTCAAATTCAGGTAAAATTGATGTGAAAGTAAAAAGTAATCTTGCCTTCATATTAAGAATTTATGGAAATGATAACAAATATCGCGATGATTCTAAAATAGATTTCCAGCTTCAAGATAAATCCTTTGCAAATCCTCTAACCATCAATAATGGCACAAAATATTTGACTATTAATACCGATGGAAGAGTATATATAGGATTAGTTAATTTAATTTAAAAAGACTTGATTTAAGCAAGTCTTTTTTGTTTGATTAATTTTGTATTATTTGATATACTTTTCACAAGAGGAAAAGATGAAAATTCTACATACTGCAGATTTGCATTTAGGAACAAAAAATTTAAAATTACCACTGCAAAAGCAGCGCATTATGAAAGAGGAAGAACTTGCATTACTTCAACAACTTTTTGAAAGGGCAAAAACAGAAAGTTTTGATGTTATAATAATCGCAGGTGATTTATTCCATTCAAAAAATGTTTCAAGAAAATTAGAAAAATTATTTTTTGATTGTGTCAAAAATTTTGAAAAACCTGTAATTTATCTAAGCGGAAATCATGATGAAAAGTTTGACCTATCTTTATCAGCCTCAAATTTTATAATTTTAGATGAAAATAATCAAAAGTTTGAAATTGATGAGACTATGTTTTGGAGTGCTAAAGCAAGCCAAATAGAAATAGACATGACCAAACAAAATGTTTTAATTGCTCATGGCGATATTTATAATAATACATCAAGAGATTATATTGATATAAACAAAATTTTAAGTAAAAATAAATTTGATTATGTGGCGCTTGGTCATATACATGCTTTTAAAGAAGAAAAAAGAGCGGGTTGCTCAATTTGTTATCCAGGTTCTTTATTTTCCAACGGGTTTGATGAATTAGGCGATAAAGGATATTTAGAGGTCAGTTTGTCAAGTCATAAGGCAGAGGTCAAGTTTATTAATTTTGCAAAACGAAGATATCAAATAAAAGAATGTGATATAACTGGTCTATCTTCTTTTTCTACCATAAAAAATGCAATTGATAAAACTTTAAAAGATTGCACTAATAATGATTTAGTAAGGGTGATTTTAACGGGATATTTTGATGAAAATACCGACAAATTTTTATCAAGTCTAGAAGAGAGTTATAGTAATTTCTTTTATTTTGAGCTTCAAGATAAATCCAAATTAAAAATTGATTTTGACAAAATTCGCAATGAAAAACTATCATTTAAAGCCGAATTTTTAACTATTGTTGAGCATAGCCAAGAGCTTGATGATGACAAAAACAAAATTATGCAACTTGGAATAGAGGCATTAAAAGGAGATGATTTGTCAATATGAAAATAATAAATCTTCATGTTGAAAATTTTGGTAAGCTGCATGATTATGATTTGGAATTTAATGATAATTTGGTGCAGATTTATCATAATAATGGCTGGGGAAAGACAAGTTTAACCTTTTTTATTAAGGCTATCTTTTATGGTTTGCCTGCTAAGAGCCGAGGCGATGAGGTCAAGTATGAAAGAAGTAAATACCTACCTTGGCAAGGCGGTAATTATGGAGGATACATTGAATATGAGGAGGAGAATGAAAGATATAGAATAACAAGATATTTTGGAAAAACTCCAGAAGATGATTTTTATGAACTTATCAATTTAACTTCTGGTAAGGTTGATAAAAATGAAAAAATCCCTCTTGGTGAAAAACTTTTTGGAGTAGGCGAAAATAGTTTTACAATCACAGCATTCTTTCCACAACTTAACTTTAAAAGTGGACATAATTATGATATAGCGGCTCATTTAAGCGGAGCAAATAAGTATCAAGATGATTTAGATAAGATACAAATTGCCTTAAAATCGCTTAAAGAGCGCAAAAATTTCATTAAACGGCAAATTATTAAACTTGAACAAATTGAAGAACATAGAAGTGAAATAAATAGCTATAATGCAGCCATTAATCAGCTTAATCAAGAAATTTTCTCTTTAGAAAAAGATTTTGAGCGAGAAAATTTAGCATTAGATAAGGCTAAAGAGAATTTAGCAGCAAGTAAGGAAAAATTTGACCTTCAAAATAAAATGTATCTGCAAAAGTCAAAAATCAGTGAAAAGCTAATGGCTAAAGATGAGCAGCTTAAAAGTTTGAATGAAAAATATATCAATTTAACTCAACAAAAACATGGCAAAAATCGTTATGCTTTGCCTGTTTCTTTACTTTGTATAGTAATTGCTGTTGTATTTTTAATGTTGTCCATTTTTGGTCTATTAGATTGGCTTGTCGGCGGAATAAGTATTGGTGCGATGGCACTTTTAATAACTGTTCTATTTTTTATCTATTTTAAAAAGGGCGACAAAACTTTACTTGACAAAAATAAATTACTTGACGACATTGAAAGAATAAAAAAGGAAAGCCAAGAAATTAAAAATCTTTTTCAAGATATTGATTTGACTTTACCTGACCATTCTGTGATTGATGAAGAAAGCGATAAATTAAATGCAATTTCTTTTGAAACTCAAAAAATTTCAAATGAGATAAAGCTTAAATTACAAGATAAAGATGAATATATTGAAAAAATCGACAATTTACAAACATTAGTTTGCTCAATGCAACAAAAAAGAGAGGAAGACAACAAAAAAATATATCTTTTAGACAAGACGATTGAATATCTAGAGCAGGCAAAAGAGAATGTGTCGCAGCGCTTTGTAGCTCCACTTAATCAAGATTTTCAAAAGATTTTTTGCAAATTTGGACTTGCGAAAGATTATATAATAGATTATAATTTAAACATATTTGAAAAGACATCATTTGGCAGTAAAATGTTTGACTATTCAAGTCAAGGTGAACGCGATATAATTTCATTTTGTCAGCGACTTAGCCTTATTCCAAAGGTATATACCAAATCTAAGCCCATAATTATTTTGGATGACACTTTTGTAAATTTAGATGACAATATGTTGAAAGTGGCACTTAATATAGTAAAAGAATTTTCAAATTCCTATCAAATTTTATATGTTTGTTCAAATAGCCGCTGTAAAATATAGAAAAAATTATGTGAGGTACAAATGAGTTTATTTTATATAGCACAAATTGTTAGTGTAGTTACAATTATAGCAACCATTATAGCTCTTTTCCAAAAAGAAAAATGTAAGTCAATGATTTGGTTTACATTGTGTAACTTTTCTATGATGACAACTTATGCACTTTTAAATAGATGGCTATCTTTGATTTTGGTTGGGATTGCAAGTATACGAACTTTTGTATACTATGTTTGGGCATATAAGAATTTAAAACCAAATATATTTGTTATGGCGAGTTTTGAAATTGTATTTGTAATAACAGCCATAATTTTATGGAAAGATTATCTTGATCTTCTTATGCTTATAAATTTATGTATGCTTTCATATACCACATGGCAAGATAATATGAAAATTTTAAGAATAGGCTATCTAATTTCTGCAATTCTTCTTATAGCTTACAATGCGTTTGTAGGAGCATATGTGGGTATAGTAAGTGAAGTTATACTTTTAATTGCCTCTATTATAAGCATAGTAAAATATGATGTTAAAAATAAGATTTCAGATATAGTTATCTTCTTTTATAGTACAATAGCTCCATTTTATCGAATAACAATTGACGAAAATGAACAAAGAGCAGCGATAGTATCTCAGGCAATAGATGATGAATTTAATAATTTCGTCTATGTTAAAAATCCCTTAGAGTATAAAAAGCAGATTTCTTTTGTTAAAAAAACAATGAAGGAAAACAACCGTAAGCCAGCCATGTATTTTCAATCTAAAGGCAATAACAATATACAATTTATTATGGAAACATCAAGAGAATATAAATTACTTTTTAGAGATGTATGGATGAAACTTAGAGACGGGGCTAATACAGTTATTAAAAAATGTCTGCTTGATAATCTTACGGTCAAAGAGGTGGATGAAAAATACAAAAAAGATATTATATATATTTTTAAAGAAGGCTTTATTCATCAAAGCGGAGACGCAATTTATAAATTTGATACAGATTATATAACAAATTACGAAAATTATCTTACTAATGAAAATTTGAAGAAATTTAGCAGCATTCCATATCTAGCTTTTTATAATGATAAGCCAATCGCTTTATTATTCTTATTTAAAAATGGCACAAACGCGCTTCTATGCCAAATTACCACTCTAAAAAAGTATAGAAGACTTGGCGTAGCTACTACGCTAATAAACAAAGTAATTGATTGTGAAAGACGCAAAGGTATTGACTCTTTTTATCTTGTAACTGAAAAATACACATATATTGAAAGTTTTTATTTAAAAAACAACTTTGTTGAAGTATCACAGGGTGTTTGTATTGATATTTCTCAAAAAATAAGTAAAAAATTTTAAAAAAAATTAAAAAATTTGTAAAAATCTCTTGAGTCTATAGTTAACTATAATGATATTATTCTTCTAGAAGGAGGGAAAATGTACTCAATCGGCAAGTTTAGTAAGCTTACAAAAGTTAAAACTCAGACGCTAATCTGGTATGATAAAATAGGCCTATTAAAGCCAGATTATGTAAACGAAGAGAACGGCTACAGATATTATAGCGCTAAAAATATCATGGAGCTATACAACATTCGTTTATGGCAGAGTTTTGGCTTTTCAATTAATGATATATTAAACTTGTCTAAAGATGTGATAGAAAGACAAATTAAAAATCTGCACAAACAGACAGAGTATATCACATTTAACATTTCGCTCCTTGAAAAAATTAAGGAGGATAATAATATGAATAAAGATTTATTTGAACAAATGCAGAAATTAATGCCAAGCAAAGTGCTTATGGGCAGGTGGAGCTATGAAAAGAGTGGCAATGACTTTAGAGATATGGTGAATGCGTCAAGCGAGGGCTATGTTGATAAAGCAATGCCAAAGTCACTTTTCTTTGACGGAAAATTCTATTGCAGTGACTTGAAAGAGGATATTGATTATACAGATTATACAATTACAATAAACAACAAAAAATATCATTACTTCTTGTTGAATTTTAACAGAAATCTTGTGCTATTTAATAAACCAGAAGAAGATATGAGCGAGCCTATTCATTTTCATCTTTTCCGCTCATTTTGGAATAAAGAGTATACAAAAGAGCAAATCAAAGCATTAAAAGAACAAAATTTAGAGCGTATTGATATTAAAAAACCAGCTGGTAAATATGACGGTCATTTGGATGGTGATTGGGAGTTTTATTGTGATGTTTCAAAGAGTAAGATTGAAAAATTTGACGGCAAAAAACCAGCAAAAATTAAAATACCAATGTTAAGCCCTATGTTTATGAACTTGTATTTTAATGGCGAGCAAGTTAAATTCATTGCAAAAGACCAGAGCTATACAATAAAAGGTAGAGACAAAGAAAAAACTTATAACTACGATAATGCAAATTGTCAATTATATGCTTATGAGAATGGCGAATTATACTTATTCAATCCAATTTCAAATAAACGCCATAAGATAATAGAAAAGAAAATTGACGATGTCTTATATCTAATTATAGACATAGAACTTGTGGATGAGATTGATAATGTCTACTTTGTCTATAAAAGAGTATAAAATAACAAAATCTTCTGAATTTATCAGAAGATTTTTTTGTTTTTTAACAGTTTTATGATATTCTTAATATATGATTATAGGTTTTCAAGGAGTAAAAAATAGTAATAGTGAATTTGCTACCAATTTTTTTATCAACAAGCACAACTTTAAAAATATAAAGAAAGTGCCGCTTGTAAGCTCAAAAGGGGTGGTTAAGGCTTTAAAAGAAGGGAAAATAGATTTAGGAGTAGTGGCTATCAAAAACAATCTTGGTGGCATAGTTGAGGAGACTAAAGAGGCTTTCCAAGATTGTAGTGTTCAGATTTTAGATACCACTAAGCTACAAATTCATCATTGTCTTTTTGTTTATGATAAAAATTGTGTTGAGAAAATAGATACAATTCTTTCTCATAAACAGGCTCTTTTGCAGTGTAGAGATTATATTAATCAAAAATTCCCTCAAATTGTTGTTAAAGAGGCGGAGGATACCGCTATTTGTGCCTATTATTTAAAAAAAGATAAATTAAGCAAAAATCACGCAGTAATATGCAGTAAAAGGGCGGGCGAAGATAACAGTTTGTTTATGATAGATGAAAATATAGAAGACAAACGCAGTATTACTCAATTTGCACTTATAAAAATTTGATTATTTAAATTTCTTTTTCTTGATAATTTAATGTTTTGACTGGCTCAAGCACATTAAACCATAATTTTTCATCAATTCCAAAATCTTTATAAGCAGGCAAATGGTAAATAAAAAATATATCAGCTAAATCATATTTTTTGCTTTCAACAAGTGTTTTTAGGTGATTATTTTTTAACATGTCATCTGTTAAATTTTTAAGCGAAACTTGACCATTATCTTGATATTTCTTAAATTCCAAGACACATTCTAATTTGTCTGCCGCTCTTGCAAATTTAGCTTCTTTAGAATAGTTTAAATTAAATTCGTCAGTCAAAGCTAAAAGTTCATCATGTTGATGGAGGTTTTGTAAAATAGAGCTTACCATTTCTCTAGCCTTATTATCAAGATTTTTCTTTTCAATAGAGATAATACAATTAAGCCGCTAATTTCAATTTTGTCTGACATGATATTTGACAGCGGGAATAGGGTTGTTAAAAAAACAAGCGCTTGCGGCCACGGCACACCAAAGGTGTTGCCTAGGCAGAAGCGCAGTTTTTTCTCTGGTGCTGGTGGTGGAAGCCTTATCCTAAAAATCAAAGATTTTCAGGGAATCCATGTCTCACCCATGTGGGTTCGACTCCCGATAAACTTTAATTAAAAAAACTGCCTTTCGCAGTTTTTTCTCTGGTGCTGGTGGTGGAAGCCCGACCCAAAAAATCTGACGATTTTTCGGGTACCCCGGCGAACCCTGTGTGTTCGACTCCCGATAAACTTTAATTAAAAAAACTGCTTTCGCAGTTTTCTCTGGTGCTGGTGGTGGGAGTCGAACCCACACGGTATTGCTACCTCGGGATTTTAAGTCCCGTGCGTCTGCCATTCCGCCACACCAGCATAATAAATTTTTGGATTGTTGCTTTTTTTCTATAACAAGTTTTTTGTTCGCACGGGACTTTAAGTCCGTGCGTCTGCCACTGATCGCCCTAAAAATCAAAGATTTTCAGGGAACCCGAGCCGCCACACCAGCATAATATATTTTTGGATTGTTGCTTTGTAGTAGTTTTGCTTGTTAAAAATGCTTCAAATTTAAGTTACCATCGCGTTAATTTATACTCAGCCTGTCCTATCAATTAGAAAGGCGACCAAATGGCCGCCGCATGTTCCATAATTCTATAGAACTATGGGCTAACTGGAGGTACCACCCGGATTTGAACCGGGGAATGAAGGTTTTGCAGACCTTGGCCTTACCACTTGGCGATGGTACCATTGGAGCGGAAGACGGGATTCGAACCCGCGACATTTGCCTTGGCAAGGCAACGCTCTACCAC
>CASDQU010000104.1 GCA_949282835.1 uncultured Bacillota bacterium
ATATGCAATTCAGGCAGGAAGAGAAGTGAGAATTATGGTAAAACCTGAAGAGATTAACGACACTGATGCAATGTATCTTGCAAAGGATATAACAAAGCGAATTGAAGATGAAATGCAATATCCAGGTCAAATCAAAGTTGTAGTTATTCGCGAAAATAGATTTAGTGAAACAGCTAAATAATGCTAAAAATAAGTATTAAATAAATTCTCAATCAAGTTAATTTAAAATTAAAAAGAGTATAAAAATAAGCCAAATCTTAAATTATACTCTTTTTTAATCTTCGATTTATAGATGGTTAAATCCATACAAAAAGTTAAAAATCTGCGCTGTATTTGACATATTTTTTGTCGAAAAAAATACATTATAATATGGATTGGTTTATAAATTTTTTACAAGATAATTTTTCTAGTTGTGTATGGCTTGCAATTTTACTTGTAGCAATGATGCCAACTCTAGAAAGTAAAATTGCGATACCACTTGCTATGAATAGTGCGATTTGGGCAGATAATTGTCTATCACCGATTTCTACTTTTTTCATTGCCGCTATTGGTTCAATAGTGCCGTCTATTTTTATAATTTTAATTATTAGAAAGCTCAAATCCAAAACTACAGGATTTATTACAAGCAAATTTTTTCAAAAATACTCTTCAAAAAGTCAAAAGGTAATCTTGCAATCATCAGATTTAAAAAAATATATAACTCTAGCTTGCTTTGTGGCAGTGCCGTTGCCGTTAACTGGTGTGTGGACAGGGAGTTTGATTACAGGACTTACCAATTTGAATATCAAATATAGTCTTATCGCTATATCAATAGGGGCATTTATAAGCGCGGCTGTGGTAACACTACTTTGTACAGTTTTTTCTAATTCTATTTCTTATATTTTGATGATTTCTATACTGCTAATAATACTATTTCTTTTTGCCGATTTAATTATAGGATATTTAAAAGATATCAAAGTTAAACACAGAAGAAAGAAGTATTAATTTTTAAAAGAGCTTTACCAAATTGGTAAAGTTTTTTTTTAGTTGCCAAAATAATATGGCTATTATTTTTACTTTTTGAAAGTTTTTGTTATAATAATTATGAAGATAAATTTAAAAGGATTAAAAATATATGCTAAATACTATATCCAAAAAAGAAATAGAAGCTCTTAATGAGCAAATTATTGCAGGAACAGATAATTCATTTGAATTTGAAAAAGGAAGATTTACAGACGTGATTATAAGCGCGCCTCATACCGCAAACCAAAGAAGAGAGGGCAAACTTAAATATATGGAGCCGTATTCTGGAGTTGTTGCCAAATTATTAAATAAATACTACGGTTATACCATTCTTTACAAATCAAAAGATTGTAATGACGATGCCAATTATGATAAGACTTCTCCATATAAAGAGTTTTTATATGAAAAGTGTAAAGAATTTAAACCTCTGATTGTCTTGGATCTACATTGTCTTTCTAAAGAAAAAGATTGTCAAATAAATTTAGGCACAAATTATGGCGCAACTCTTAATGACGATACCGAAATTCTTAATGATCTTATATTTAATCTTAAAAAATTTAATATAAAAAATATCAGCACTGATCATCCATTTTTTGCAACTGATTATACAATAGCAAGTTCTATTTCTCGCGATATCAAAATCAAAGCTATTCAAATAGAAATGAATACCGGTTTTATATCTAAAAGAAAAAATATTTTAAAAGTTATCAAAGCTATTCATGCTTTTTGTCAGTCTTTGAGACGAAAGAATGTTGTTAGAAGTAGAAAGCTAAGTATAGAAAAGCTTAGAGATATAGATAAAAGATTTTACAATTATCAAAGCTTAAATGACTTTGAATATGTAGCCGATGAGCCTAGAATTGTATTATCAGCTCCTCATGCTAAAGCAAGTTATCTTAATCAAAAAATTAAAGCTTCAGAAAGTATGTCTGGAAGTATATGTAAGCTTTTCTTTAAAGAATTTGGGTTTTCTGTAATTTATAAAAGTAAAGATAATGATATTGATTATTTTAACACTCCTAAAAATGAATATAAAAACATATTATTTAAGAAAATTATAAAGTCCAATAAAACAAAACTATTTTTAGAAATACATATTTTAAATGAAAATAGAATTCAAGATGTGACCATCTTTTTGCCTAAAAAATATGACCATGACACCTTATATCAGATTATCAACATTTTAAATAACAATCATCTTGAACTTTTCTCAATCAATTCCATCTTTGATTCTACCAAGAAAACAAGAACAATTAATCAGGTTAGGGGAAAATGCTTTAAATTGCAATTATGTTTCAATTATAGGCTGGTAAAAGACGATAAGTCATTAAAACGCGTTATAGCTGCTTTAAAAAACATCATTTCATTGTTTATTGAATAAAAAAACTTTACCACACTTGGTAAAGTTTTTTATCAACATTATTTCCAATATTTTATTAGTAAAAACCTCTTCAAATAATAGCGTATAGGCAATAGTACTAATATCATAAGCATTGGCAAAATCAAGGTTGTTGCATAAAGAGCAAAATTAGTTGTATTCAATCCAACTATGAAATTTAATCCTATAACAATGCCGCAACCCAAAACAAAATAAAGCCAAAGTTGCCACTGTGGAATCATTTGAGAAGGTAACCATCCTCTATATTTTTTATAATTATAGAATTTTATCAAAACATCTATAATCACGAGAGCAGGCAATAAGATAAATAAGAAATTTGTATTAGAATTCAAATTGTCGCTTTGCATAAGCGAAATAAACAAAATAGCAGAAAATGTTGCGCTTAATAAAAATATAAACAAAGATAGGTAAAGATATAATTTATTGGTATTATGTTCATTTTTCTCTGCTGGTTTTTTATATACATTAAAGGAAATATTTTGATCATTGTAAAAAGATTTTAAATCGTTATAATCATATAAGGCATCTTCTCTAATCTCTTTATTTTCGCTGTTAGATCTTGAATATAATTTAGAAAGAATTTCTTTATGTGATGGATCGATACTTCTATCTCGTTTTGGAGCGGGGAGTTTTGTCTCTTTGCTTGAAGTATATTCAGGTATGATTTTCAATCTAGGAGGTTCAATTTTTCTTGCCTTTTCAACAGATTCGGCATCAATGCGCCTCGTAATAAACTTGCCATCATCAGGATGAGGCTCTTGCGGAGGTTGATTTTGATTAGTGGCAGGGAATCTCTGTGCCATGTGTCTTGAATAGTCATATGTATTATTTTTTTGATAGGATGAATCTTTATTTTCAATCGCAGATTTAAAGTCTTCTATGCTTGCTTTTGTTCTTTCATTAGACTGGGTCAAAGAATCAGTTGCCACCATAGAAATTTGATCTTCGGCAAAACTTCTCTTTTTGCGATATTTATTTATATCTTTAGAAATATCATAAATTCTTTTATTATACTCATCAACATCTTTTGAAGATATAAAGACCGCATCGTCTTTTTGTGGTTCTTCTTTCGGCTCTTCTTGAATTTGATGAGTTGTAGAAATTAATTCATCTTTGTCAAGATTTTCTTCTTCAAATTTCTCTTGTTCGTCTAGGATATTTGTTTCTAAAGCTTCTGTTTGAGAAGATAATATATTTTGTTCAACCTCTTTAATTTCGGTTTGATTTTTGTCTTTGTTTTCACTTGAAGAAGGGTCTAAATCAGAGAAATCAAAATAGTCATTAGTATCCACTTCTTCCTCATCGTTTTCTTCTTCAAAAGTTTCATTGATAGGGGATTGTTGAACATTAGAAATAACATTCTGATTAGAAGCGTCTTCGCTTCCATCATTAAAATCTCTAAAAACATCAATATTGTTTCTATCAAAATAATCCTTTAAATCACCATAAAATCGGCGTCCACTTTCAGTAATAGAATAATATTTTCTATTAGGCCCTAAATCACTGCTTTGAAGATATGAGGAAACATACCCTTGTTTTTCCATTCTAGTCAAGTTAGAATAAACACTTGGCTTTTTTAAGTTTATTCTACCATTGCTACGATTATTTATTTCACTAATAAAATCAAGCCCATAGAAATCTCTTTCTAATAAGCAATTCAAAATAAGGAAGGATAGTTGTCCTTTAGCATATAAATCCATATTTTTACCTCGTTATTATGATTATAATCGAATATATAATCTTAGTCAACAAAATTCGGCAATTTTTAAAAAGCTATTATGCAATACATACTAGTGAAATATTTGTCAAATATTGACTAATTTGATATAATTAAAAATGATAACTATTCGAAAAGGTGAATATAAAAATATAACAATAACAATAAAAAGCAATGGAGAAGTCTTTGTAAATGCACCTAAAAGAACAAGCGAAAGGGAAGTGCTAAATTTTATCAAACAAAAACAAGATTGGATTGATAGAAATATAGATAAAATTAAGCTATATAAGAGTTTATATAATAAATTTGATTTTGATAAATATGTATATAAAAACCTGCAAAAATTTGAGGTGAGTAACAATAAAGAATTTTACAATAAAACATTTATAGAATATATAACACCTTTAGTTAAAAGCATTTCATCAAAAATAGGCTTAAACAGCTCTAAGATAATAAAAACAAATTCTAAGAGAATGTGGGGCAGTATGAATAATAAAAAAGAAATGCATCTTAACTGGAAATTGATTATATTGCCTGAAAAACTTATAGAATATGTAATCGTTCACGAATTATGCCATATAAAACATTTAAATCACTCTAAATATTTTTGGCAAGAAGTGTCAAAATATCTACCAGATTATAAAACAAGAAAAAAGGAGTTAAAAAAATACAGTTTTATTTTGACTAATTTGCTTTTATAGTGTAGGGCGATTTCTTTAAAAAGAAGGTATTTACTAAAAGGGGTGTTTGTTTAGAGGATATGTTAATAAAAAAATGCGCTAGTATGCAGACTTATTATCTATGCGTAAAACA
Source organism: uncultured Bacillota bacterium (assembly GCA_949282835.1). Lineage (GTDB taxonomy): Bacteria > Bacillota > Clostridia > Christensenellales > UBA1242 > Caccovivens. The sequence continues at coordinate 4,932 of CASDQU010000104.1, forward strand.
CAAGTTTTACGCATAGATGACTGCATACTAGCTTTATTTTTACAACTATTTTATTATTTTTTAATAACTTTTATCTTTCCGAATAATTAAGATGATTTTATTTACTTATAATTGTGCTCATCATTTTATTAAATCCTATTCCATTATTTTGACATGTAATATCTTTAAATATTGATTTATCATTAGTTATCGATTTAACATCTTTTAAGCTTTTAATTGAAATATAATTAACAATTTTCATAAATACTTTATAGATATCTTGACCGTCATATAATTCATTTGGAATACTACATAAAACACTTTCCATAAAAATTTGATTTGCACCATATGAATTTGCATTATAAAATAAATAGTTAAATATTTTCAGCATTTTAATAAAATTCTCGCCTACTTCATTTATCTTATTTTGAAGCACTTCAATTCTCTTATCAAAATTGATATCAATAAAACCTTTTTTCTTGCCAGCAAAATATTTGAAATTAACATTGTCGTAACTAACCAAATAGATAACTATCTTGGTATTAGCTCCAAAATCATCTTTGCCAATGATTTCAAGCTTATTATTATTCAAATAAATTAAGCTTGTTTCTGTTAAAAAATTTGCCATTGCATATTGCATATCTTCTGTTAAATTATAAATATTATATTTTGTTGGATCAAACTTAAAATGCTCCATTCTTTCAAGTTCTTTTTTCTTTTTTCTTTTTCTTCTGCGCTTTTTGAGTATGGTTTTACGATTTTGCCAAGCCCATTTTAAGCGTTCTTTAAAGTTTTTCCATACATTAGTTTTTTGCTGCGTGTTAAGCTGTAATTGTGGACTATTAACACCTAAAAAATATACTAATAAAGAATTATCAATAATAGCTCCAGTTACAAGTTCATTAGCAGGCTGCAAAACAACATTTTTAATTGAAATATAAGAAATCTTTTCAGAAAGTTTGGCTACACTCTCTGCGACAAGACTATTAACTATCTTATTAATTTGCTTGATATATTTCTTATTTTCTTGATTTGCAATATTATTTATAAGTTCCTTTGATACTTCAATTTTGGCCATATCTAATTCCTTTTATATCAACTTTTTTGTTTTATTTAATAGGCACAATCTTGTCTTTTCCACCCATATAAGGTCTTAAAGCTTTTGGGATATTGACACTTCCATCAGCATTCAAGTTATTCTCTAAAAGCGCAATTAATGCTCTTGTAGAAGCAAGCACTGTATTATTTAAAGTGTGCAAATAATAAGTTCCTTTTTCGCCTTTAGCCCTAATGCCAAGACGCCTTGCTTGAGCATCGCCAAGAGTCGAACATGAGCCAACTTCGAAATATTTTTTCTGTCTTGGACTCCAAGCTTCTACATCACAGCTTTTAACTTTTAAGTCTGCAAGATCGCCACTGCAACATTCAAGCGTTCTAACTGGTATATTTAAATTTTGGAAAATCTCAACTGTGTATTTCCACATTTTATTATACCAAGCCATTGAATCTTCTGGTTTACAGATAACTATCATTTCTTGTTTTTCAAACTGATGTACGCGATAAATACCTCTCTCTTCAATTCCATGAGCGCCAACTTCCTTTCTAAAGCATGGACTATAAGAGGTCATTGTAATAGGAAGACTTTCTTCTTTGATAATTTGGTCTTTAAACTTGCCAATCATTGAATGTTCACTAGTGCCAATAAGGAATAAATCTTCTCCTTCGATTTTATACATCATTGCATTCATTTCGGCAAAACTCATTACGCCATTTACTACATCACTTCTAATCATAAATGGAGGTATACAATAAGTAAATCCCTGATTAATCATATAATCCCGGCCATAATTAATCATTGCGGTAACCAATCTTGCTGAGTCTCCAATTAAATAATAAAACCCATTTCCGCTTGTCCTGCCAGCACTATCTTTATCTAATCCGCCTAATCTATTTAAAATATCGGCATGATATGGAATTTCAAAATCTGGAACAATAGGTTCTCCGAATTTTTCCAATTCGACATTTTCACTATCATCTTTTCCAATAGGAACATCGTCTGCGATGATATTTGGAATTGTCATCATAAGTTTTTTTAATTCTAACGAAAGAGCTGCTTCTTCCTTCTCAATATCGCCAATTCTAATATTATTTGCCTGAACTTTCGATTTTAACCCATTGGCCTCTTCTATTTTTTTCTCTTTCATTAAAAGTCCAATTTGACTACTTAAAGAGTTACGGCTTGATCTAAGATTATCTCCTTCCTTTTTTAATTCTCTAATTTTCTCATCTAATTTTATAATTTCATCAACATTCTTAAGTTTTTCATTTTGAAATTTTTTCTTGATATTTTCTTTTACTAATTCTGGATTTGTTCTAATCAAATTTATGTCTATCATACTTGTCTCCTTAATAAGTTAATTATATAAATTTTTTCTTTCTAAGTCAAATATTTTATCATTTTCATAAAGACAGTTTTAAATACAACTTTGTTGTGTTTAACTCAGCTTCCAATAGTATGCATTCTCATTCTTGCAGGCTAAATTTCGCTTCAGATAAATATAATTTTTAGTTAAAATACCATATATAGTAACTAGTATAAGCATAATTCGCACAAATTTTGGTTTTTTACGCATAGTTATCAAAATTATTTGCCTTTTTTACAAAAAAGTATTAAAATTGGAATATGGAAAAATTGGATTTTTATAAAAAAAGAGATTTGCAAAATCGTTTAAAAATGTCAAAATATTTAGAGAAACTCCCCGACTATTGCTATGACTTCTTTATTGGGATTGAAAATAATACATCTTCCCTAACAAGATACAATTATGCAATGGATCTATTTGTATTTTTTAACTATTTAGCTAAATATATTTTTAAAAAAGAAGAATTTAACATTACACTTGACGATGTCGACAGCCTAAAAACGCGTAATATTGAACAATATTTGTCGTATCTATCCTATTATCAACTTGACAACAAATATTATAAAAATGACGAAAGAGGTAAAGCAAGGAAATTAGCTTCACTGCGAAGTTTTTTTAAATATCTCTTCAACCATGACCTAATTAAAGCAAATATAGCCAGCAAAATAGAAACTCCCAAATTACATAATAAAGAAATAATAAGACTTGAGAAAGATGAAGTTAATAGGCTTATTAATACTGTCGAAAATCCAGTAGAATTTACCAAAAGACAACAAGAATATAATAAAAATACATTTGAAAGAGATAACGCTATAATTACCCTGTTCTTAGGTACAGGAATTCGTATATCTGAACTTGTAGGACTTAATCTGGAAAATTTTGACTTTTCTCAAAATGCTTTTATCGTTACCAGAAAAGGCGGAAATCAAACGATGTTATATTTCTCTAATGAAGTTGCCATGGCGCTTAAAACATGGCTTGAAAAAAGAGCCACTTTACCACTTAAAAAAGAAGAAAATGCAATGTTTATTTCTTTACAAAACAAGAGAATATCTATTCGCGCTGTAGAAAATTTAGTTAAAAAATTTGCCCAAATTGCTTCCCCTTTAAAAAAGATATCTCCCCACAAATTACGCAGCACCTTTGGCACAAATCTATATAAAGAGACCAAAGACATCTATATAGTAGCCGATGTGTTAGGTCATAAAGATGTCAATACAACCAAAAAACACTATGCAGCTATTAGTGAAGACATGAGAAAAAGCGTGGCTGACAAGGTTAAAATATCTGAAAGTTGAAAAAAATCAAAATAATATGAATAATATTTCTTTACCTGCACAACATAATAAATGTGAAGGAGAATTGCTTCACATTAAAGAAGAAGCCAATTATGTCATTGGACATTTAATTGACTTCTTTTTTTGGGGTTAAAAATTAGCCATTTTAAATTAAATGGCTTATCTTATTTATTAACTATCTAATTGTTCTAACATCCAGTCACTATAAATACCATAACCCTTTGTAGGGTCTGAAATAAACACATGAGTAACCGCACCTATAATTTTACCATTTTGAACTATTGGCGACCCGCTCATTCCTTGCACTATACCTCCAGTTAAATCAAGCAGTCTTTTGTCCTTTACCCGAAAAACTATACTTTTATCGCTGGCGGAGTTTTGATAATTTGCTTTGATAATCTCAATTTCATATTCTTCTTTTATTCCGCTTATATAAGAGATAATCTTGGCTTTTCCGCAGCGCACCCCAAGTCTGCCACCTAAAGAATATGAAAGATTAGTATCTACTATATCTGTATTATTCAAATTGCCATATACACCATAATTTGTATTTTTAACAATTTCTCCTAAAGAATTTTTGCTTGTAAATACACATCTTAATTCTCCAGGATTTCCCCTTTCACCTTTATTTATTGATACTAAATTACAATTATAAATTTGTCCGCTTTTAATTGAAACTACATCATTATCTTTACCATTAGTTACCGGATGCCCCAAAGCCCCAAAGGCATTATCACTTTTTCTAACAAATGTCAATGTACCGATACCAGAAATGTCGTCTTTTACCCATATGCCCAATTTATAATTACCGCTAGAATCTTTTATTAAAGGCAATTTGCAGCTTCTTATCTTACCATTTCTTTTAAATTCTACAGTTACTTGGTCAGTATTTTCATTTATCAAACTTGAAATCTCTTCTAAATTATCTATTTTATTATCATTTACTTTTGTAATAATATCTCCATTTCTTAAAACCTCATTTTTTGATACTTTGCTGGTTTTAACATCTATACTGCTATCGCTAACTACAACAGCACCTTCGGTATCAACAGTAAGACCAATCGGCATTCCACCTACATATACCTCTTCTTCTGGCAAATATTTAATTTTAATTTTTTTAATAGGAATCAAGCCAAACAATTTAAAAATAGCCACACCTTCATCTTTATTGCCATCTGTTAACAGCCCATTCTCTACAGAGTCTAATTTAATTAAACTGCCAAATAGTTTATCTTTATTTACATCACTTATTTCTTGATAACTTGAATATATTTCACTTGGCATTTGCATAAGTTTATCAATTTTTATATTGCAAATAGCAAAAAGCAGGACGCATAGAAAAATATAGAAAAATATAGAAATTTGCTTTTTCAACTTCATCCTCCATATGTGATAGACTATATTATCTAACGCAAATATATTTGATTAAAATAAAATAGACTACCAAAAGATAGTCTACTCAAAATTTAAATTATTATACAGATTTCCCAGTCTTTATCCTCATTTCATATGCGTGTTTTAGAGCAATTTCGCTTACATTATCACCCCCAATAATCCTTGCTATATTATACACGATTTCTTGCCCATGAAGTTCTTTAACTTCAGTGAAAGTGTTTCCATCTTTAGTCACTTTTGTTACATAATAAAATTTATCTCCATAGCATGCAACTTGAGGTAAATGGGTTACACAAATAACTTGCGCAAAACTTGTAATATTATTTAATTTCGCTCCGACAATATTCCCTGTTTCGCCACTTATGCCAGCATCAATTTCATCAAAAACAAGTGTTTGCGCGCTCCCGATTTGAGCAAATATATTTTTGATGGCAAGCATAAAACGGCTCAATTCTCCTCCTGAAGCTGTCTTAGAAAGAGCTTTTATATCTTGTCCAAGATTAGCCGAAAATTCAAATTCAACATCATCATAGCCATTAGAAGTTGGCTCTTTTAATCTTGAAAATTTAATTTTAAACCTGCTTGATTTCATATTCAAATCTTTAAGTTCTTTAGTAATCTTACTTTCTATAATTTCAGCTATTTCTTTCCTTTTTAAAGACAAGCTTTCACAGTCATTTAGTAATGTTTGATAAACTGTGGCCTTTTGTTTGTTTAAATTTTCTAGAATATACTCACTATCTTCAAATTGTTGCAATCTTTTTTGAGCATTATCTAGATATTCTAATGCTTTTTCGATTGACCCACCATATTTATTTGTTAACGATTTGATTAAATCATACCGTCTATCCATCAATTCCAATTCTTGCTCGTCAAAATCAATACTTTCTTTTAAAGTAGCTAGGCCATCACAAATATCTTCCAATTCATACCTTGAGCTATCTAACCTTTGCTTATATTCATAAAGCTTTTCAAATTTTGTCAATCCTTGAAGAGAAGAGCTTGAAAGCTGAATAAGGTTTATTGCAGATTGGTTACTTTCACTAAGTTCTTCAAGACATGTGTTGATAGCTTGCAAAATTTTTTCACTACTATTAAGCAAATCTCTCCTTTGCTTGATTTCAATGTCTTCATTTGGAAGAAGATTTGCCTCTTTGAGTTGTTTGATTTCATATTCAAGAATAGATTTTGTACGCTCTCGTTCAAACTCATCTCCTCCTAAGGAGGCAATCTGTGATAAAATCTCATTATATTCTTGATAATCTGATTTAACCTTTTCTTTTAGTGTGCTAATTTGCTCGCCAGCATATTTATCTATCATAGATAGATGATTTTTAGACTTCAAAAGATCAACACTCTCGTGTTGAGAATAAGAATCAACCAAAATTTTACCAACCATTTTCAAGACCGATAAAGTTGTAGCAATGCCATTAATTCTAATGGTAGACTTGCCATCTATACTCATTGTTCTTGACAACGATATTTCATCTTCTTCATAACCTAATTCTTTTAATGCATCTTGTGCCGCCATACTTAAATTGCTAAATAAAGCATCAACCCTCATCGTCTGTTCACAGCTTCTAATAAGAGTTTTGTCCGCCTTGTCGCCAAGTACAAAATTTAGAGCATCAAAAATAATACTTTTACCAGCTCCAGTTTCTCCTAAAAGCACATTAAAACCTTGACCAAAATCAATAGTCAAAGAAGAAATTAAAGCTACATTTTTTATTGTCAATGATTGAAGCATTAAGCACCTCTAGTTTATCATATCGTTTAAAGTTACAACAGCCGCACTTGCAAATGTTGTCGTTGGAAAAATAAGAAGGACGGTATCGTCACCATTTACAGCGCCCATAAGTTCACTAATATTAAGTTTGTCAACAAAGCTAGCAATACTGCTACCAAGCCCTTTCATTGTTTTTATAACAACAAGGTTCATAGCTACTTTGACAGAGATTACAGCTTCTTTAAAAATAGATATGTATTTATTTGATATAACTTGTTCGTCAGAACCGACAAAACAATACTTGTATTTACCAGAACTTGACAAAATTTTAGTCAAGCCCAATTCCTTTATATCTCTGGATATTGTCGCCTGAGTAATATCAAAATTTGCATTTTTAAGTTCTCTTGCCAGCTCGTCTTGCGTCTCAATTTCTTTTGTAGAAATAAGTTCCAAGATTTTTGACTGTCTTGCGCTTCTTGCCATCTCCTTCTCCTTAAATCGCTATTCCCCTTTATTTTCAAGGGATTTAGCGGTTGTGAATATTTATGAATTTATACTTATGCAGCTGTTTTTGATTATTATACATCATTATTTATATTTATGCAAGTGATTTTTGCATAAATATTCACATATTTTTTATATATATTGCATAATATGCAAAAATATAAAATTGTAATTTATAAAAATAGATGAATATGCATAGACTGGGCAAAATAAAGAGCAGGACTTATCTCCTGCTCTTCAAATAACAACTTAACCACATTTAATCTATATATCTATAACCTCTTTTGTTTGCAAACATTCTTTTACAAGCTGATCAATATTTAAATACCCTTCTTCTTTTTCTGCCTTATCTATTGTTGGTTTAATAACGGGATTTTTAGGAAGAAAGACAGTACAACAATCTTCATACGGCAAAATTGAAGTTTTGTATGTTCCTATCTTTTCTGCGATACTCATAATCTCTTCTTTATCCATGGCTATGCAAGGTCTAAATATAGGCAACGATTTAATCACACTTCCTGTTACAGTCATACTTTGCATTGTTTGAGAGGCAACTTGTCCTAAACTTTCTCCTGTCACTATAGCACCCAAAGAATTTTGATGACAAATTTCTTCAGCTACCCTCATCATTATTCGCCTCATGATGGTAATCATATATTCTGGAGCGCAATTCATATGAATTGCCTCTTGAACTTTGGTAAATGATACAATATGAAGTTTAAATTCTCCTATATAAGATTTTAACTCATTTGCCAGTTCAATAACTTTTTCCTTTGCCTCAATTGAGGTATATGGATAGCTTTGAAAATGCAAAGCGTCTATCTTTAACCCTCGCTTAGCAATTAAATATCCGCTAACTGGACTATCTATTCCTCCTGACAACAATAACAGCCCTCTACCCGAACTCCCAAGAGGTAGACCGCCTTGACATTTTATTGTGTCGGTAAAAATATAAGCCTTTTTATTTAGCCTAATATCCACATGAATTTCCATTTGAGGATTATACAAATCTACAGCTGAATTTTTGTTATTCTTTAATACCTCGTCACCAAGCGCTTTGGCTAAATCCATTGAAGACAAGGGAAAAGATTTGTCAGCGCGCTTTACAAAAACTTTAAATGTTTTATCTTGACAGTTTATTCGCCTTATACTTGAATTAATCTCATCTATAGTAGCATCTATCTCTTCTGCTCTACTAAGACTGTAAAGTCCAAATACCTTTGTCAACCTTTCTACAATCTCATCTTCAAGCCCATCTTGATAATTTGAAATAATATATCTACCACATGTCTCATAAAATTTATGCTCTATATTTTGCAAAGCACATTCGATATTCTTTATCAAAATATTTTCAAAAATTCTTCTATTATTCCCTTTTAAATAAAGCTCTCCAAATCTTAATAATATAACTTTCATTTAACTTTCTCCCATATATCTTGATAAGTTTGATAGATAATTTTTGCTGCTTCGTCAACCTCTTCAACTGTTTGTTCAAAATCAAAAGAAACTCTTATATGAGTTTTTATTTCTTCCTTTTTAAGTCCTATACTTTCTAAAATTCTATTTCCAGATTTTTTTGTTGAGCAAGCACTACCAATTCCTACCAAAACTTCTTTATCTTCCAAACTTCTCATCAAAGTTTCGCCATTTACGCCACTAAAACCGACACTTAAAATATATGGACTTTTTGTATCTATAAAAGAAATTTGATTGTTTTTATCTAAAGCTTTTAACGACTTTTTAAAACTTTCATTTAAAATAGTTACATGCTCAAAATTTTTGTCTATATCAATATTATTAATAGCATCTTGCATCGCCATAATACCTGCCACATTCTCTGTCCCAGATCTATAACCCTTCTCTTGGCCACCGCCATAAATTATATTTTTTAATTTGTCAACATTCCTAACATAAAGAGCTCCTACCCCTTTAGGCCCATGAAATTTATGTGCAGATATAGTGTAAAAATCTATTGACAAGCTATCAACATTGCATTTTATTTTACAAAATGCCTGTACTCCATCAACATGTAAAAGCGCTGATGGAGATAATTTTTTTCGCAATTTGTTTATTTTAGCAAGATCATTAATAGCTCCAGTTTCATTGCTTACATGCATTACACTTATAAGCCTAGTTTTTTCATTTAACTTACTTTCAAGCTCATTATAATCAATTTCTCCATTTTTATTTAAAGATATAAAGTGGACAATATGACCCTGCTCACTAAGCTCTTTCGCGCAATTATAGACACTTGGATGCTCTCCCATAGAAAAGACATATTCCCACTTGCCATTACGCTTGCTGCCCATAATAGCCAAATTATTGCTCTCTGTAGCCCCTCCAGTAAATATAACATCTCCACCTTTAGCGCCAAGCACATCTTTTATTTTATTACGCACCTTATTTAATTGATGAAATACTTCTCTAGCCTTACTATAGCCCGCCGATGGATTAAAAAAGTTACAGCAGGCATACTCTCTATATACATCTGCTGAACTTTCAAACATCTTAGTTGTTGCTGCATTATCAAGATATATCATCTTAAACTAGCTCCAAATTTATAATTAAGACTCTTTAAAATCTTTTGTATAACTTTATTAACTTCTTCATCAGTTAGGGTTTTATTTAAGCTTGAAAGTTTGATTTTAAAAGTCATACTCTTTTTGTTTTGACCAAGAGAATTATTCCTATATATATCAAATAACATAGCATCAAAATACAAATTACCACATGATGATTTAATAAGATCAAGCATATCTTTTGCAGTAACACTCTCGTCTACAACCACAGCCAAATCTCGTTCTACTATAGGGAATTTAGAAATTGGTTTTGAAGTGTATTTTTTAGGTTCAAGCTTTGCAAGATATCCAGTGTCTATTTCACCATAATAACAATTTGGCTGCAAATCATAATTTTTAGCAACCATTGGATGAATTTTCCCTAAGCTTCCTACAACCTTTCCCTCACTAATTAAATCAGCGCTGATACCAGGATGTAAATATGGTTCATTTGATCTTACAAGGTCATATTTTAATGAAGTTTGACTAAGCAAATTTTCAATTATTCCTTTAAGATTAAAGAAATCAAAATTTTCTTTACAAACTGCTATAGCAAGCATATTCTTCTCAAGTGGAAGTTCTGTTAAAGGTAACTTTTCAGTCAAATAAATTCTGCCACACTCAAAAATGGCACACTCTTTATTGCCAACACTATTGTTATAATTTATATTTGTAAAAAGTGAATGAGCAAGACTAGTTCTCATGCAGGCTATATCTTCGGTAATAGGATTTGCTATCTTTATTAAATTAGCCCTTACGCCATCAAGTCTTAACTTCTCAACAATAGTTTGAGGCACTAAAGAATAGGAGATATTTTCATAAAAACCTCTTTGTACCAAGGCATTTCTAAGTTTACGCTCTAGTGCAAGTCGTGGATGATGTTGCCCTTCGGTAACTTTAGAATTAGCAAATAGGCTATAGTTAATATTATCATATACATCATAGCCATAAATTCTTATTATCTCTTCTGCTATATCGTAGTCATTTTCTAAATCTTCTCTATAAGGAGGAATTCTTAGATGCAATTTGTCGCCATACAGTTTAGTTTCTATAGATAAATTATTTAAAATTTGTATAGCCTCTTTTTGTGGGATTTCAACACCTAAAATATCATTTATAAGCCTTAATGAAACATCTATTTCGCGATAATCATTCTTCACGCTGGCCTTGTCTATTATTCCTCTCACAACTTTACCACAACCAATTTTTGAAACAAGATGAAGAGCGCGATTTAGTCCTGCCTCAGCATTTGCCACATTTACACCCTTTTCATACCTAGCAGAAGAATCAGTTCTAACACCAATCTTGCGACTAGTTATACGAATAGACTTTAAATCAAAAATAGCACTTTCTAAAGCGCAGATTTTAGTATCATCGTTGATACAAGAGTTTGTGCCACCTATTATTCCTGCAATAACCATAGGATCATTTTCGTTTGCAATAACCATTTCACTTTCATCTAAAATATAAGAACTATGATTTAAAGCATCGATTTTTTCGCCCTCTTTTGCCTGTCTAACAATAATTTTATTGCCAGCAATATGCGATTGGTCAAAAGCATGCAAAGGTTGCCCCATCTCAATCAATACATAGTTGGTAATATCAACCATAGTATTAATCGGCTTTATACCTACCGCATTCAATCTTGCCCTCATCCAAAGAGGCGAGCGCTCTATTTTTAAATCTTTAATAACCGCCATCATATATCGTTTGCAATTTTCTGTCACAACATCTACATCCACATAATCATGTACAGTATCCTTATCATAAACATTGATAGCATAATTAAAATTGATTTTTTTCATCTCTACACCATATATAGCGCAGACCTCTCTTGCAATGCCTACAACACTCATGCAATCCGCTCTATTTGGTGTGATGTTTATATCAAAAACCACATCATCTAGTAGTAATGCCTTATCAATAGGCTCTCCAATTTTCATATTATTTGGTAAAATTAAAATGCCATCAACACCAGCGCCTTCAAAATAATTTTCATCTATTCCAAGTTCTTGCCCAGAACAAAACATACCATAAGACTCAACCCCTCTCATCTTTGTCGGCTGGATTTTGACACCATTAACAAGATCAGCGCCTGGCAAACTTACTGGAACTAATGCCCCTTCAAATACATTTGTTGCAGCAGTCAAAATTTGTACTATTTTTATTCCGATATCTACTTGACAGACAACCAATTTATCTGCTGCTGGATGTTTTTCAATCTTCAAAATTTTACCTACGACTACATCATGCAAGTGCTCATTTTGGTAGATTATTTCTTCTACCTCCATTCCTGCACTTGTCAATTTTTTGGCCACTTCTATTGGTGATGCATTTATTGGTACAAATTCTTTAATCCAATTATATGTTACTTTCATATTCTTTACTCCTACCTATTATTTGAATTGATCTAAAAATCTTATATCGTTTTTGTATAAGCTCTTGATATTGCTAATCCCATCAAGTATCATTGCGGTACGATCAAGCCCAAAACCAAAAGCAAATCCCTTATATTTCTTACTGTCAATTCCAGATATTTCTAAAACTTTTGGATTAACTATTCCTGCACCTAATAATTCTAACATTCCAGAACCTTTGCAAGTTGAGCAACCTTTACCATGGCAATTTGGACAAGACACATCTACCTCTATACTAGGCTCTGTAAAAGGAAAGAAAGAGGGTCTAAATCTTATTGCTGTATCTTCACCATATAGTCTTTTCATGAGTATAGTCAGCATTGATTTCAAGTCAGCCATAGAGACATTCTCATCAACAACAAGTCCTTCCAGTTGATGGAAAATTGGGCTATGTGTAGCATCGCTATCATTTCTATATGTCTTTCCAGGGCAGACAATTTTAAATGGAGGCTTGCGCGATTCCATTTCGCGAGCTTGCACAGCAGAAGTCTGAGAACGAAGCAAGATATCTTCTGTTATGAAAAAAGTATCCTGCATATCTCTTGAAGGATGATTCTTAGGTATATTCATAGCTTCAAAATTATAATAATCACTTTCAATTTCTGGCCCTTCTACTACAGAGAAACCCATGTCTACACATATGTCTGTAAGTTTATCGATTACATCATTAATTGGATGTAATGCGCCTAAAACAACATCTTTTCCAGGTTCTGTTATATCCACTTTTTCTTGGGCAAGTTTGCACTCAAGCTCTTTTTGCTGCAAGCTCTGCTCCTTAGCAGAAATTTTTTGATTTAGCAGCTCCCTTGCCGCGTTAATTAATGCCCCAATCTGTGGCCTTTGCTCTGGAGCAATATCTTTCATGCCTTTTGAAAGCATTGTAATTTGACCATTTTTGCCAAAGATTTTGACTTTAATTTCATTAACTTCTTTTAAATCTGAAGCTTTTTCCAACTCTAAAATTGCCTGCCTTTTAAGCTCTTCAAGCTCTTCAATAATCATAGTTACTCCTTTATTTAAACTTTTCACAATTACAATTTGGTACAATTTTTGTTTTAACAACAAACATAAAAAAATCTCTTTCTATTAGGACGAAAGAGATTTCGTGGTACCACCTAATTTCAACCGAATAAATCGATCCTTATTATTTCTTTAACGCAGATTCACGGCATAAACTACTTACAAATGTTTCATAAATGCAGCTAAGAAGTGAATTCATCAAATCTATCATATCCCTCTTTCAGCTTTTTGAGAGACTCTCTGTAAAGCATCAATTTGATTACTAGTCTTCTATTATCGCTTTTACTACCTTATTATAAAAATAAGAGAAAATTTTGTCAAGTAAATAGAAGAAAAGAAAAATATTTTATTGAAATTTTATAAGATATTTGGCAAAGAAAGCATTTTTCTTTATAATAAATCTATGGACTACACTTTTAAATTGAAAAAAGACTATAAAAATGTATATTTTTATCTTAAAGAAAATGGTTTTGCAGAAAATTATATAAGAAATTTAAGAAAAAATATGGGTTATATCAAAATCAACAATACACCATCAACGACAAACAGCCCCTTATTTAAAGGAGATATTTTATCTATTAATGGTAATCCAAATAAGAAAACCGCTATTATGCATTGCATACTAGCTATAGATATTGTATATGAGGACGAATACTACCTACTAATTAATAAACCCTCTGGGCTTCCTTCAATGCCGTCAAAATCGCACTACACCAAAAACTTGTCGGGAGCAATTTGTTATTATATGTCAAAAAAAGATGATAATTTTACTTTAAGAATGATTAATAGGCTAGACAAAGACACTGCCGGCTTAATACTTATTGCTAAAGATAGCATAGCGCAAAAAGAGCTTTCTTATATACATAAAAAATATAGTGCAATCTGTAAAGGCAAAATAGACCAAAATCTAACTATTGACCACTCTATTCAAACAATTAATGAAAATGGCATTAATAAATTATCACGCGAAATAAATGAATTAGGCAAACCCGCAACTACATTTGTTAAACCGATAGCTTATAATAATGAGGCTTCTTTGCTAGAAATTGAATTAATACACGGGAGGACTCATCAAATAAGGCTGCACTTATCTTCAATAGGTCACCCCTTAATAGGCGATGCTATATATGGGGAAAAATCATCGTTGATTGACCATACCGCCCTAATTTGTAATCAGTTTGAATTTTACCATCCTTTTTTAAACAAGCTTTTAACTTTTAAAATAGACTATGAAGAAGACTTTAAAAAGCTATTGATAGCTTTAGACTTATCAAATTCATGTTAAGACTTTCCTTCTAGAGAAATTTTATTATCAAAAAGCCATTTCATACAATGATTATAAATTATAAATTTTAAAATATTTTCATTGTTTAAAGTATAAACGCATCCGTTTAAAGAATGCGTTTTAAAATCTTTTCTATTTATTTTAGCGACTTTTACCCTATTTTAAAATTCACAATTTTTTGGTGTGCGTGGGAAAAGAATAACATCTCGAATATTAGAAACACCTGTAATGTACATCATTATTCTTTCAAATCCGAGACCAAAGCCGCTGTGTTCAACTGAGCCAAACTTTCTCAAATTCAAATACCACCAATAATCGCTTTCTTTAAGACCCAACTGATTTATACGGTCTAAAAGTTTTTGATAATCAGTTTCTCTTTGGCTTCCACCTGTGACTTCTCCTATTCCCGGGAATAAAAGGTCACAAGCCCGAACGGTTTTTCCATCCTCATTTTGTTTCATATAAAAAGCCTTTATTTCTTTTGGATAATCAGTTACAAAAACTGGTTTTTTAAAGACCACTTCAGACAAATATCGTTCATGTTCTGTTTGAATATCGCTACCCCATTTTACAGGAAATTCAAACTTATCATTATTTTTCTTTAATATTTCTATTGCTTCTGTATAAGTTATCCTTCCATAAGTGTTATGCAAAACATTGTTTAATTTATCAAACAACCCCTTTTCTACATAACTATTAAAGAAATTCATCTCATCAGGGCATCTTTTAAGAATTTCTGAAATTATATATTTCATCATTTCTTCTTCTAAATCCATAAGTTCATCTAAATTCATAAAACACACTTCTGGCTCTAAATGCCAAAATTCATTTAAGTGCCTTGTTGTGTTACTATTCTCAGCTCTAAATGATGGTCCAAAAGTATAAATCTTTCCAAAAGCAAAAGCGCAAGCTTCTCCTTCAAGCTGACCTGTTGGTGAGAGATAAATCTTTTTGCCAAAAAGCTCATCTTCTGGTTTAAATTTTTTTACTTCATTGTAAATATCTTGAGTTGTTACTTTAAAAAGTTCGCTACCTCCCTCACAATCAGAAGAGGTTAATAGTGGTGTATGGACATGCACAAAACCTTTATTTTCAAAAAATTCATGAAGCAAAAATGCCAATTTACTTCTAACTCTAAAAACAGCATTAAATAAATTAGCCCTTGGTCTAAGATAGGCAATCTCTCGCAAAAATTCTAGCGTATGCCTCTTCTTCTGCAGAGGATATTCTCCGTCTGTTGCATTAATAATATTTATTTCGCTAGCCTGCATCTCAAAAGGTTGTTTATTTTGTGGTGTAAGTTTTATTTTCCCAGAACACAAAATAGACGAACCGGTATTTATCTTCTCAACAATATCATAATTAGCAATCTTCTCCTTAGAGAAAACTATTTGTAGTGTTTTAAAACAAGTTCCATCAGTCAAATCAATAAAGCCAAAATTGCCATTTCCTCTGCAACTTTTCACCCAACCTGCCACAATAACATCTTTATCTTGAAAGTTGTCGCAAGCTTGATATAATTCTTTAATATCTGTCTTTTTCATGATTTTTAGTATCCTTTTTTATTATGGTGTAAGTCTATCTGGTCCTCTAAATATAAACATACTTTCCTTTAAAGAAGGAAGATTTAAAAGAACCATTGTCATTCGATCAACTCCAACCCCAAATCCTCCATGAGGCGGCATGCCATATTTAAAGAATTCCAAATAGAATTCTACATCCTTTTTAAGCCCCTTTTCTTCTGCTTGGGCTTTAAGAATGTCATATCTATGCTCTCTTTGCGCTCCTGTCGTAATTTCAATACCCTTCCAAATTAAGTCGTATCCTTGAGGTATACCATTTTTTCTCATATGATAGAAGGCTCGTTTCTGCGGTCCAAAATCTGTCACAAACAAGAATTCATGATTAAATTTATCTTTAGCAAGCTTAGCACACAACTGTTCTGCTTCAGTAGTTAAATCAATTTTTTCGCTTTCGTCTACTTTGTATCCATATCTAGCCTCAAGCTCATCGTAAATATCTTTAAGTTTCATTCTAGGGAAAGGCAACTTAGGAACAATAACCTCTACTCCAAAAGTTTCTTTTATTTTTTCACCATAGCTTTCTTTAACTTCGTTTAGCATATAAGTGAGCATATTTTCTTCCATTTTCATAACATCATCAAAATCATTGATATATGAAAACTCAAGGTCAAAGCCTGTAAACTCTGTAGTATGTTTTTTTGTCCTAGATTTTTCAGCCCTAAACACTGGGCCGCAATCAAATACTCTTTCAAAGCCGCTGCCCATTGCCATTTGTTTATAAAATTGAGGGCTTTGAGCAAGATATGCTTTTCTATCGAAATACTTAACTTCAAATACTTCTGAGCCGCTTTCGCTTGCAGCAGAAATTAATCTTGGCGTATGAATTTCAATAAAATTGTTTTTCAGTAAAAATTCTCGCAAGGCTTTAGTCATTGCGGTTTGCACTTGGAAAGTTAAAATATTTTTGTCTTGTCGTAAATCAAGCCAACGATAATCAAGTCTTTGGTCAATGGAACTTTCAGGTCCTATTGGCAATGCCTCCGCCCTACTTGTAATTTCCACAAAATCAGGAATAATTTCTATCCCGCCAAGTTTTACATATTCATTTGCTACAGCCTTGCCTCGAACTTTAACTGTCGACTCCAATGTGGCATGAGAAAAAATCTCGGCAATTTGAGGATTTTCTTCTTTTATAACTGTTACCTGTATTTTTCCCGAAACATCGCGTATTACAACAAACTGCATACTTTTTTTATCTCTTAAATTTTCAATAAATCCTTGGATTTCTACTTCACCCGGCTTCACTTCACAAATTCTCATAACTAACTCCATTTTATTTTTAAATTATATCACTTAACAATGCTCTTGTAAAGAATTTAATTATATTTCATCAACTTGTTAAACAAAATTTGATTTAGATTTATAATTCATTAAAATTATATCGAAAATAATTGCCAACATACGATAGTTGATTTAAAGAGATTTGATATCTATTAATTCCAACCACATTACCAATATAACGCGAAATGTTAGAACACTCTAAATTTTCTACTTCAAAAATATTATTGCTAATAGATACCACATCTAAACTAAATGATTCTGTATCCGCAAATAGTTCGCCGATAATGAAGCCAATATTAAGTTGTCCAAAGTTATAGTCATAGATATAAATCATGTTATTATTTATAATTAAATTTGAAATTTCACCATTGCTATATTGTGTTTTGCCGAAACAAGCACCAAAATAGCAATTTCCGCCATTAGATTCTATCGTAACCATGTTATTTTCAAAAGATAAATTGTTTCTTTTATCTTGGCTAGTAATTAAATCTTCGGCAACAAGTCCTCCAAAAATAATGTTGTCTCCAATAATAGTATAACTTCCATTACGCAATGATATATTATCTAATTCAACATTTCCATTTGTCTTACAAATTAGTCCAACATGGATGTTGCTACCTTGTATATCAAACATACAATTTTCAAAATTTATATTTGAAATCTTGGCATTTTCAACTACGCCAAATAAACCTATGAAATTATTAGAATTTAAAGAGTTATAACTACTAAAACTAATATTGCTAATCGTAAAGCCATTACCATTAAATTCTCCACTAAAAGGATTGTTTAAGTCTCCTATAATATTGATGTAATTATAATTGCAATCTATATCATTTTTTAATTCAATTACAATATTTTCTTCATTTGC
>CASDQU010000105.1 GCA_949282835.1 uncultured Bacillota bacterium
TGGCATTTATGGGGAGAGGAAAAGGCGAGCGTTAAAGTCTAAGTTGTTTTTAACAACTTGACATAAGCGTAGCCTTTGACGAAAACACCGCAAGAAAAATTCAAAGAATTTTTCGGTCGCGCCCTTTTTCAACAGTCTGAAGCGGAAAATCCGCTTTTTTAATTTATTAAAACAATTTTGTTTAGCTAATTAAAATCTTCCGCCGCCGCCACCACCAGCGCCGCCACCAGAGAAACCGCCGCCACCTCTGCCAACGCGAGTTATGGTTGAGGCTACTGCGATTTTTGCAAGGCTTGCTATCATATTGGCTGTCATAAACTTAGCTATTACTACTCCTGTTGCAAGTATGCTTCTGTGAAGTCCAAAAATAACTGTCCAAAGAGCCATTTCGCCGCTGATAGTAAGCCACTGAGGTGGAGGAAGAGGTATATCTTTGAATTTTTCCATATACACATCACTTACTCCAAGCACATAGGCATATGGCAAAATATTGTAAAATGCGCTAGGGTCGTCTTTGACTAACATCTCAAGTTTGTCTTTTTCTGCAACTTCAATATAACTCTTAAGGCCTCTAAGCCTACCCAAATACTCAGCTCCAACTTTGGTATATTGTTCAAGAAGTGGATAGATTAAATATAAGGCTATTGGGAGCAGCATAAAGTAAAAACGAGTAAAGAAAGGGTCACAGAAAGCTTCACACCACAGTGCAAGCGATATAGCACTTGCCAAAATGAAGAGTAAATTGATAATTTTATATAGTACGTATTTCCATTTTTTATATCGCTCTTTATTTTGTTCAATATTCGGCAAGACTAATAATGCCAGCAGGAAGACAAAGGCTATCAATATTTTGCAAAAGCCCACAAACATGTTATGGCTCTCTATTGCTATCCTAATAATCTCGACCACATATAGTGCAAACACCAAAATTGACAGCCATTTAAAATATTTTGAGCTTTTATTATTAAAATAGCTGTTTTTCTTTCTCTTCACTGAGCGGCTTACCATATCTCCAATTCGTGTGTTTAAGTTGCCAAGCGTGTCAACATCGATAGGTTGCTCAGTTGTAAATACTCCAGCAAAGAAGATTTTTTCATGTTCTTTTGCCTCTTGCGGCAAATCTTTTATCTTTTGAATATATAATTTTTTATCCTTTTCTTCTATTTTAACATAGCCTTTGGACGCCCAATATACAATCAACGCAGAAATATCCTGTCCGTGCAATCTATGGTCTATAATATACCCTGCTTCTGCTGGAGTTAAGCCGTCTGGAGCTGAAAACTCCACCACATCAATTATCATATATTTTTTCTTGTTTTTGAAATAGAAGATTACAATTATAACTATAGCAAGCACAAATAGCGCTAGCAAGACAAAGTCAAAAGTGTAACTACGCGGCACATTGAAATAGCCTTGACTAAAAGTTTGATATATAGTTACAGCCTCGCCATAATCTATATCTTTTACCCTTCCGCTTATAACATTATCGACAACTGAAAAAGTTATTCTATCATTTGAGGATGTTATAGCATTATCAGCCGTCATCTCACCATAACGACCTATATAAAATTCTAAAATTTGCTCGCTCTCTGTCGCAATTTCATTTGGATAGGTGATGGTAAAATTAAGATTGTCTATAGTGGTATCCCAGCCTGTTCCTACAATATTGAAATAAAATATATCTTTATCTGCAATTCTGTCATCGCCAATGTCATACTTGTATCTAAAAGAATATTGGCAGTTCTCCTCTTTATTTCCCCAGTCGCCCATTTGGTAAAACATATAGCCTTGCTGCTCAAAGCTATCAATTAGATATGTGCCTGCAGTAGAAAACTCTTGTAGATATTCAAAGTCATATATTTTATGTTTATAGTTTTTGCTGGTCAATTTCCCTTTTTCATTGTAATAACTTATAGTTTGCTCAAGAGGAATATATCTATAAATGCCATTAGAAGCACCATATTCAAAATGCACGCTGACACTTTCGGTGATTTCAAGCACTCTATTTTCATTGACTTTTATGTCTATATCGTAATTGGTTATTGTATAGCCTTCATCTTGAATTGGCAGATAAACAACATTTTCACCACACCCTACAAAAAGAAAGCATGCAACAAAAAGCATGCTCAAAAGAAATACCGCCCTTAGTCCCTTTTTAATAGTAGCCATTCTATTACCTTTTAAAATTGAACTTTAACATTTTGACGCTCGGTAGCATCATCAACTTCATAAAGAGGCTTTTTCTCAAACTTTTTCCAATTTGCAATAATTGAAGTTGGGAAAACCTCTCTTTTTGTATTGTATTTTCTCACTACACCATTGTAATATTTCCTTGATGAAGCTATTTCATTCTCTATATCTTTAAGCTCGCCCATCATTTGTGCAAAATGAGTATCCGCTTTGAGCTGTGGATAATTTTCGCTTAAAGCAAAAAGAGATTTCAATGTCCCTGATAAAATATTTTCATTTTCCATTCTTGCCTGTGGGTCTGTTGCCGTCATAGCAGCATTACGCGCAGATATGACATTTGTCAAGGTTTCATTTTCATGTTTTGCATAACCTTTAACTGTCTCAACAAGATTAGGAATAAGGTCATATCTCTTTTTGAGATATACATCCATTGTAGAAAATGCTTCTTCAATTTGATTTCGCAATCTAACAAAAGCGTTATAAACTGAAATAGCCCATATTGTAAATATGATAGCAAGCAAAGCTATTGCACCTACAACAATTCCTATAATAATACCTATTGTCATACTTTCCTCCTTGAATGATTATAACATATTCTATGCAAATATAAAAGTTTTTTAAACAAAATAGTTAAATTATTAATAGCATAATAAATGACAACCCAACAAAAAAAGCAGGCTTTTACCTGCTTTTTTATTTATCCATTTGCAATCTCTTCCATCTCTTTCTTCTTTTTCTTTCTAATAAGTAAAATTATCAGAAGTATTAAAAGTATTAGGAAGATTAATCCACCTACCACGCTGAGAATAATGACAAGTGTGTTGTCTTCTTGTACTATTTTTACTTTATCGCCTAATATCCAGAATAGTCCGCCGTATGAGGTTGTTGGGTCATAGGTCGTATAGTGCAAGATGTTGGAAATGTTGTAATCTTTAAGGTACATGACACCATTAAATGGATTTTCTTTTGTACCAATAGGTACCCAGTATTTACCATTAAAGTCAAGATTTGTAGTAAGCTCATAGACACATTCGCTGTAGAGCTTATCTTCTTCATTCTTAATTCCTTCATTTACAAGATAAGCAACATATGCCATTTCTTCTTCGCTATTGATAAGGTAAGGATTATCAGCTGTTCCCTCGCCTTCAAGAATTCGCTCTTCTTGGTCTATCCATAGAACTCTGACAAATTTGATTTCAAAAGTCAACTCATAATTGAACCAGTTTATTATCATTTCTGGTGTAATTGATAACTTGCCATTTTTGAAATAATTTGTGAAGTTTGGATATACCATTCCGTCAAACATTGTAATATCGTCTACTTTATAGTAAGAACTTGCTGCGATTGAGAGTGTTACTGTTTGACCAAAGAGAATTTTGAAGCTGTTGTTCTCTTGTGTGATGACACTTTGCTCGCCATTTGCATTTATGAAAGTGAGTGTGCCAACTGCTGATTTATCGTCATTGCCAGGGACATCATCAATATCATATATGAAGATAAGTGTTATCTCTTCTGGCGTTTCTCTCAAGGTAAGAGCCAAAGTGTTTCCTTCTTCTGTGATAACAACATCTTTAAAATCAATCACATATGTATAGATTGAATATCCTTTATCTTCTGAATGTTTTGCCTCGCCGCCGATAAATTCAAAGGTATAGCCTAAGCTCTTCTTTACTTTTACCACAATAGTCTGACCAACTCTAGCCTCAAAAGGTTGAGTTATGTCGACAGTGTTTCCATCAAGAGTAACTGTTAGCTCGTTATTTTCTTGCAAACTTTCACTATTAAAGGTTACCAAAACTTCTTTACCTTCAAATACTGCCACTAAATCAAGAGGAGATGAAATTATTTGTGGGTATGTGTAATAGTAATTACCGCTAGCCTCGTCAAATACCCCTTCAATAATTTTCCCATTTGTTTGGTCTTTCCAGTACAAGAAATTGTAGCCATAAGCTGCTGTTGCCTGAAGAGTTACAATTTTATTAGGGTCATAACTTGCACTAGTCACCACTTGACCATCTTGTAAGAGTGCGGTTGTTCCACCCACTCCATTTGATACCACAGAGAATAGTGGATAGTACACAGCCTCAATTATATAATCACCTTGAGCAAAGCTCATATTGAATTGTGAAGCTTTATTACCTTGCGATTGACCATCTTTGAAAACTGACCAATATCTAAATTCATAGCCTTCAAATTCATAAGCTTTTAAAGTCAAGCTTACTCCAGCAGATACCTGAGCATACCACTTGTTGTTTTGGTCATACCAAAGTATTTCATCTGCAGGAGAGATATTTACTATGACATCACTTATACCAGCTATATTTGGATTTGTTTCAAAGCCATCAGGCATAAATGTGATAGTTACTGAAGATTTGTTAAGTTCCCAAGCTGCATAAAGGGTAAATGTTTGAGTTTCAGGGTCAAAGAAGTTTCTCTCTACCTCATAACTATTTTTGTTCCAGTAATATCCTGTTTCTTTCCATGTGGTTGTTACTTCGCCAAATCTGTCAATATATTGAATACCTTGACCATACTGAATGGTATAGTAACCGCCTAAAGTATATCCCTCTCTCTTAGGGAATATGCTTGCCCTCTGTTCATCTGTAAGTAATGACAGGTCTATTTCTTCTCCATAGATGATTGCATTTTCCACTGTGACTTGATTGTTGGCATTTACATAGAACCTTAGGTTGTAAACTTTTGGTTCAACATAAATGTAAATGGTAGTGTTGCCATCGACATGGCTTAATTCTAATTTAGAAATGTTGCTGTAGCCTGTCTGTAATATATTTGCCTCTTCAACAAGTCCTGCAGTAATTACGCCGTCATGAAGATTTGATGAAAGAGCATATTTTAAATATCCATTTTCATCGGCAACTAATCTATATGAAATGCCGGAGTTGATAGTAATGCTTAAGTTTGCGCCAGTTGTTACAGTAGCACGAATATGAGAGGTGTTGTTTCCGTTGATTTGTACAAGAGGTGAAGAAGTGTCACCAATAATAGTTCCGCCTTCTACTGAAGAGGTTGGGTCTTCCGCTGTTACAAAGTATACATCTATTACATTTGCAAGAGCTATAAATGTTGCTGTTATGCTTCCCCCGTCTTTCATTCCTGTAACATAGTGAATAGATTTGCCATTAACCTCTATTTCTCCATGATTGCTGCCTTCTTGCATGCCTGTAACATTAAGAGATAAATCATAACCTTCCTTTTCTTCTATTATAAAGTATATAATATTGTCAGTTTTAGAGATATATCTATAATCTGCTCCTATTACAAGATTGCCATTATTTTCAAGATATAAACTCTCATCAAGAAGATTGCCTTCTCTATCACTTAAGAGTATGCTTCCGCCATCAAGAATGCCATAAGTAGTCTGGTAATTTACCATAACACCCGCCTGCACTGTAATACAAGCGTCACTTGCTACAAATTCAATTTCAATGCTTTGTAGCGGCGTTTTTACATCTATTGGCAGAGTGACAGTATTGGTTTGTTCGTCATAGCTATAGTCTTCAAGGCTTACCTCTTGGTTGTCAATTACTAGTTTGCCAACTTCATAACCTTCTTTTGGAATAAATCTTATTACAAGGTCGACTTTAAGATAAATATCAAATTTATGTGTTGTATTGCCTTTTAATACTTTCTCTTCGCCGCCTTGAGAATATGCGACTTCTCCATTACCTGATAAAGTCAAGGAAATATTGACTTTCCTTTCTCTAAATGTAGCATAGATATACAACTTGCCTTCAGTTGCACTTTCTAGGCGCTCTTTATCTACAGCGCTGAGAGTGTATGAACCATCTTGTTCAAAAGAAATGTCATACCCATTCCATTGCCATGATACAAAGATGTAACCTTCATCTAAAAGTCCAGCTTGCAAATCTATAGCACTGCCAAAGGCAACCGTTTGTTCGCTTTCACTTAAAATCTCGCCATATGACTCTTGCCCTTCACTTATTGCAATTACAAAGTTATATTCTCTAGGCTTAGCAGTAAATGTCAATGAGAAATCTTCATTGATTAGGTCAAGTGTTGCTGTGAGATAGTAACATTTAGTAGAATTATTGAATAGACAATCTTGACTTATAAGTTTTTCTTCTATTGAACTTGTAACTGTTGCACTATCATAGCCATATTTTAATGTGGCTCTTATTTCAACTTTGGTATCTGTAGTGACAGGAACACTATCTCCAGTTACTTTATATGAAATGCCATTAAAGGAGATGGTATCGTAATATTGAGAAATGTCACCAAAGGTTATATAATTTGTTTTTGCTGTTGCGGTAACTGTCAGAGTTTCATTAGTTGTAAATCCGCTCCAAGTTACAATCAGTCTGCCATTTTCATCTAGGCTTGTGGCAATCTTGCCGCTTGTTCCTACAAGTTTGGCGCTTGTCAAAGCAAGTTCGTAACCTTTAGTTGCGGTAAATCTTAAAATTACAGTGCTTTCTGTATAAGCTATAATTGTATTCTCTTTAATTTCAGCATAGGTTATCTCTCCGCTTTCTGGGTCAGTGCTGCCAAGCTCTACTTTGTCTATCTTAGTTGTAAAATAGATAAGGTCATTTGGCGCTGGTGTTGAATTGATGGTAATAGTTCCGTCAGCCACAAGATTGTAAATTGAAATTGTGCTACCTTCTTCGGTCATCTGTCCATTAAGCTCTTTATCTTCGGCCACAAAGTTGTAACCGCGCTCAGCTGATACAGATAAAGTTATAGTCGTTTCGCTATAGGTTACTTGATATTGCTGCCCGCTTGATATCGATTTTCCATTAACTACAATATCAATTTTTTCATCGAAAACAACCGTTAAGTTGTATGTATTATTAGACCATTTTGCAGTTAAAGTCTCTGTCCAAATGCTAGCCTCTTCATTAAATTGCCCAATAGTGTGATATATATCGCCATCTTTATACTCTTGTTCATTGCTATCTAGCCAAATATTGCTTCTGCCTGCTAGGCTTGCAACTGGGAATTTTTCGCTAAACACTGAGCCATAGATAACTTCAATAGTTTCATCACCTTCAAGTGTTCCACCATTAGGGTCGAAAGTTATTTGATATCTCTCTCCCGTCCAAACAGCCTTGAAGGTTACCGTCATATCTTCCTCAAGAGTTGTCAGCATTTCATCTATAACTGTTAGAAGATTTTGCTCTCCTAGCTTCTTCTCGACACCATTTACAAGATATGAATAGTCGCTTAAATAATATGTTCCCTCTGTCACAAGAAGTTTTGGCAGATTTTCTGCCGTCATATCTTCTAACTCAAAATAGCTAACAGTTTGAGAAAGGCTCTCTTGGTCAATTCTATTTGTATATTGTGGAATTGCTGTGTCTATCTTGATTGTGATATTAATCTCAGACATTTTTACTTGCAGAGATATATTGCTGCCAATATTATTTAATGAGATAGTTGTCGTTGACTTTCCGCTCTCGCCAGTGTCGCTACTACCAAGCGTACCAGTTATTGTTGTTTCGCCTAAATACTTATAACCGCGCTTGCCAGTGATTAAAATCTTGGCTGAAGAATAATAATCTATATTCTTATCTTCTGCGTTATAGTCACCTTGGATATCATAATCAAAATTATCACCGCTAACTGAAATTGTATAAGTTCTAATTTCCCAAACGGTATAGATATTTATCGATTTGGTTATATTGTCTGTGTCAAAAGCAACCTCTCTTAATATGCTAAGCACATTATCTTCTGTTAGAGCTTGATATCCATTGTCTGTTAAAATCATCCAGCCTGTAGCTCTATAACCTGTCCTAGTTGGATAAACAAATTTTCCTAATACCTGCGCTGCTGTAAGAGTTGTTGGATATTCTATTGAGAAAGATGTATATGTAACATTAGGCTCAAGTCCGTCATCTACAAATTTGCCGTCACTTACAAGAGCCTCATCTTCTTGGTTTGCTACCACTTTAAAGGTTACAGCAAACTCATTGATAGTACCCTGTGCATTAGAAGGATAATAGTTGTCCTTATCTGATCCTTTTAATACAATGGTTACCTTTTTGTTTTCTCCTACTTCTTTATCTTCATAATAACTATTTTCAATGTCTATTTCAACATCATCGAAAATGTCGCCATAGCTTAAGATATATTCATCTATATTCTCGCTAAATCCATAAGGAAGAGCTGTGGTTTCGTCATAGTTTTTCTCTATAACAAGAGAAGAAAGGTCAATCTCTTTTACTCGCATTTGGATTGAAACGCTTAAAGTAATTGTGCTTACTCCTTCACTTGTTGTGTCAGAAGCAAAGTTAAAGTTCTTAGAAGAAATTGTAAAGCTTAACTCTTGCATTTCTCCAGCATTTAAATAGCCTGCAGTTGACAGCTCATCTTCGCTCACGCTCCAGCCTATAACACTTGCATAACCCTTCTCGATGTCGCCTGAAATAGTATCAAAAGTGGCTTCGATTGAAGAGATAAGTTCTTTAATCTCCTCTAAAGTCATGCCTTTATTTATATCGCCATATACAAAATTTAGTTTTCCTATTGTAATGCTTGCGTTTGTTACCGAAAGTGGAGTGATAGAGCCGCTATATTCATTTTCTACCAAGTTGTAGTTAGCTTCGTCACCGCCCGCAAGCTCAAGGTCTGTCAAGGCATGTGTTCCAACAAGTTCTGACGCGAATTTACCTGTTAAAGTAATATCGTCTCCGCTAATTGCATTGTCAAACCTTATATTTGTGGAAGTTGTGATATCGGCATTTCTGTCAAAGATTTTTTGTACTGAGTCAATGGTGATATCACGAGGAGTAATATTTAATGTTATAGTGAGATTGAATTTTGTATAGTTTGCGCCCTCACCGCTCTGCACTGTGAAATATGTTTTGTCATAGCTAGCCGCTTTAACAACATCTTTACCTACTAAGATAGAGATGTTTTTAAGTGCTAGTTTATAAAGTGTGCTATTAAGAGCATGATTGCCGCTATCGTCTGTCATTGTGAGGTCAATATCAGACAAACTATCATTCTCTGTAATCTTTATTGTCCAAACCCCTCTCTCTTCGTCATAAGCAAGAGTAAGACTTGGAGTGGTCTTATCATAAGTTATTGCAAGAGGACTTGTAACATTGATGTTTAATGTGCCAAGCGATGACAAAATTTCAAATGTGAGCCCTTCTTGTGCCATTACCACTTCATAGTTGTCGTCATTTAGAGTGCTAATATCTATAAATGAATACTCTCTGCTAGCCTGTCCACTCTCTCTAACAAGACCGATAGTTATCTCTTCGCTGGTATTTTTATCAGTAAAGTTTACAGTATAAGTAAACTCAAACTTAGGGTCATCTGTGCCAAAATACTTAGAGGTCAATTCTTGTGGAAGCATGCTTTGGTTTACTGTA
>CASDQU010000106.1 GCA_949282835.1 uncultured Bacillota bacterium
TTCCAATGAAGAAGAATTATATATTCAAATGACGCAAATAGAAGGTCATATACTGACGATTTCTGGCGCTGGAGCTATGGGCGCACAGATTATAGATTATGAAGGGGCAAAAAATATAGCTCTTGAATTTGCAAAGAAAAACGGCATAAAAGATGGAGAAGTCGTTTGGAATGATACTATAAAAGAGGATGTTTATCTCAATATCACGCCAAAAGAAAATGGTATAATTCTCTATCCAGATTTAGTAAAGGTCAAAGTCAATTTGGTAAGTGGCGAGGTGGTTGGTTATGACGCAACTTCATACTTTACTAACCATACAAAGCGTACTCTAGACAAAGGCTCTCTATCACTTAATGAGGGCAAAGCTAAAGTGCCTTCAAAATTTGTTATAGAAAATGCGAGATATGTTTTGTCGCCACTTGACTACAATCGAGAAGTTGTTTGTGTAGAGGTGGAGGCAACTGGAGAGGGCAGCACATATTACTTTTATTACAATGCTATTGATGGCAATTTAGAGAATGTTCTAAAGTTAATTCAGACAGACGATGGCAACTTATTGATGTAAAAAAATCCACAATTACTGTGGATTCAGCTTGTAGACAAATAAATCAGACTGTTCAAAAACAAGCGATGCAAGGCTCGAAAAATGCCTAAAAGCAGGAGTTTAGTATCCCTAAATGACTGTTTTTAGGCTTTTTTCAGCAAACAAAGCAAGAAAATTTTTATTAAATTTTCGGTCGCGCCCTTTTTCAACAGTCTGAATCCACAGATTACTGTGGATTTTTATATGCCTTAAAATCATATTATCGGAAGCCGAACTTGCTTGCAAGAGTGAGGCTGATGGTCATACATACTATGTGATGATGTGCAATTTATTGCACATTTTGCGTTAGCAAAATTAAAATTTAACTTGCTTAAATTTTAACATCACATAGTCTATATTATTTATTTTTTATTTTATCATTTTATCTCAAGAGAAAACCTTGTTTAATCAAATATGTAATTTATTAGCAGTTACTATTAGTCTTTACATTTCTCTTTCATCTTCGCGCTGCGCCGACAAATCAACTCCGTTATTTGCGAGCCACTCCGCTATCCAAGAATATTCCCAATCACCATCATTCATTTTTGCAAGTGTGTATCCAAAGTCATAATCATTTTCGATACTGTATAGAAATTGACAAATTACATAAATTGGGAAATCAAAAGACCTTCTTCTTGTTAAATTTGTCATCATATCACCTTTAATTTTAAATTTTTCACATAAGTCGGAAGGCTCATTTAATCCTGTCAAATTTTTAATAGTATCAACATATTCTTTTTTCTCATCATGGGTTGCTCTTGCTTGTGCCGAATAGGTACATTTTTGAAAGTTTATCATCATTTTAGTCAATACATAACGCGCTTCATACTCATCAGTACTATTGTCTGCAAGATTGCAAGAAGGCAAGGTTTTTAAGTCTTCAATAGCTTCTTTTAAAGTTGTAAAATTTTTTTGTTTTTTCATTATATTTACTCCTAAAATATATTATATCATGAAAATATAAGTAATCAAGCATTTTTTATAACAATTATTTCACATTTCAAAGCAAGGCTAATAAAAGTTTGCAAATTGGCAGTCAATTAAATGTAGAATTGTCTTTATTGCCATTACTTTAATGGAAGAGCCAATCTTATTGATTTTTCTCCACTTTCAATGCGATGAGCGCCCAGCGAAGAGATGATATTGGTAAATCTATAATTTTCTCTATCCACTTCAAATAATAGCACTTTTTTATCTCTTTCTTTTTCAATTTGAATTAGATTATTGAATAAAAATTTGCCATAGCCATTAGAACGCATTTCTTTAGTAACAAATATTTCAATAGGATTTGTTTCCCTTTCTATAATATAACCATATCCTATTTGTCTATCGCCTTCTGTCAATAGATATTTTTCTGAATTAGGTATATCAGACTGAGCGCATTTTACTACTTTCATTCAAATTCCTCCTCAAATTCGCTAGAATTATTCAAATCATTTATATTCTCAAATATATTTTGTAAATTTTGGCTATAAAATTCTTTAAAGCTATCATAATTATTGCAGTTATTTTTGATTTCTTCAATAAAAGCTTTATAAGTTTTTCTAGAAAGTGATTTATTAAGGATAAAGTCAACAATGTATTTTTTCATAAATGCCAAAAGTTCTTTGTCATTTAATATTTGAGGGCTTTGCCCAGGCTGTTCAATAACGACATTGCCGGTAATATTCCAATGACTATCATAATGAGTCCTTATTCTTATATTTTGATTTTGCAGTTGGGCGAGTTTCTTAAGTATATATGAGCTATAACTTTTAAATATATCAAGCTCACTTACTCTAACATCAAGCATATACTTATTTTTCAACTTTGCCACCGCCTCTTTATCATTTTGATTTATTAGAGAAAGCTCTTTTAGATAATGAGCTTTGATTACATGAAATCTATGGAGACCGTTATCTCCAATGACATATTTCCCACTATCAACCTCATTCAAGCTCATAGGCTCAATCTCAAAACTGTCCGATAGTTTTTCTATAATCTCATCGGTTGAATAATCAAGCATAGAAATAGAACGCCTTTCATAAGAGTTGGCATTTTCATCAAAGAAGCTTGACATGTTATTAATTAAATTTTGACCAAGCTGATAAAAATTATAATCATAACCCACTATGTCAGCAATACTAATTGTTTTTGAAATATAATCATTTTTGAAAATCTCATTGCCAAATAAGAGGGGATTAATGTCATAGCCATTTTTAATATGATTGTCATCTAATTGTGCTATCTTATTTAAATCTATATGTTTCTCAGATAAAAATTTTAAAATAGTATTATTCATATT
>CASDQU010000107.1 GCA_949282835.1 uncultured Bacillota bacterium
AAAAACTGCAGATGGTGAACATAAGGATATAGCTCATCCAATAAACACTCAGACTAGAGAGGAAATCAAAACAGCTGTTTTATCAGCATATGAAAAAGCTCTTGCAGAGAAAAGTGAAACCACAGAGGCATAGTTAAAAAATAAAGCATTATAAATTTGCGAAAAAGATAAGTCAAATACGCGTGCTTTTATCACCTTAAAAAACAAAAGACAGACTCCCCGTCTGCCTTTTTTATTGTATTATGATAATTAATATATTTCAAGTCATTTCAATTTTAATAATGTAAAAAATCTTGTTATTTGATAATCTAAGAAATATTTCATAAATTTCTTTTTAAAGTATCGTAAAATAAAAAAGAGTATCTTTTAAAATAACTTAAATGATACTCTTTATTTATTGTTTATTTTTGTTCTATCAGCGGCGCATCAACTTTTATAATTTCTTGAGTAATATCGCATTTTGTGAAATATTTAGCAAGTTCTTCAAAGCCAGCAATATAGTTTGTGCCAGTAGCCGGTCGCCATACTGCAAGCACATTAAGCCCAGAGGCACTGTATTTACAATCTTGGAAAACTACATTAGAAATTGTATCGGTTTGAAAGCATCCAAAATAACCATCCTTATTTACCGAATCAGGTGATATAGCGCTATATGAGCCATGTATCTCGCAATTCGCTATAGATAATGGATTGCCGCTAGTATGAATAACCGCCAATCCCCCAACTTGATAACCTGAAATATTACCATAAGACATACAATTTAATAGATTGCCAGAATTTTGATATGTTATTACCCCAACTAAAACCTTGTTCTTTCCTGTAATGTCTCCATAATTTATACAATTCTGAATAGTACCAGAATTATTTACAGCAAAAACGGCAAAAGTACTGGTTTTGCTAGAAGAAATATCAAAATTTGCATAATTTATACAATTCTCAATAATTCCACTATTATATCCAGTTATAGCTCCACTTATAACAGAAGAAGAAGTTAAATTTGTGTTCGCATTTACTGTATAATCATTCTCTAGTATTGTTATATTTTTGATTGTGCCGTGATTCTCTGTTGCTAAAAAAGTCCTACCATTCATTGAATTACTAAATTTTAACTTTAAATTACAAATCGTGCCAGTAAATCCATACGAATTTATAAGCGCTCCGCCATTTGTCAAAGTTAAAATATGATCTTGTCCATCAAATGTGATATTGGGCTCACTATTAGCAAATATAGAAGTAAACCCATTCATTTCTAAATCATTTTGCAATTCAAAATACGCATGCATAGAAATACCGCTTCCGCTTGTTCCTACATAATTGAAATTCTCCATTTGAGCAGGATTATATATTCTATACGGATCCTCTGCTGTACCACTTCCAAAGGCGTTTATATCAGTTTCCTCCTCTACAATCGCATATAGCGTTATATCTGAGGTGATAACTGGTCTTTTATATTCACTTTCGCTGGTTGACCAACCCACAAAGATATATGGCTCTTTATATACTGGAGAAGGGAAATCGCTATAATCACTACCAACAACATAAGATATGGATACCACATTTCCACCGCTTACCACTTCCTTGTCGCCATAGTCAAAAGTTACTATAACAGTCTTAGGCTCCCAAATGGCAGAACAATTAATAGTATTGTTATTTGTAACTAATTCATCTAAATTTTCTACTGTATAATTGCCGCTGAAAGTTTTGTCTTCGCACTCCCAGCCCAAGAATTCATAGCCATCTCTAACAGCTGCTGGGAAAGTTATTTCATCTCCAAAGCTTGCTTGCAATGTTTGAACAAGAGATGAATCTTCAAAATGCCCACCGTTAAGATTTAAAATGAATATATATGATTTAATAGAAATATCCGCTACAGCTGTGAACTCGTCTCCATCATTTCCTAGATCTGGAACTGTACCTGTAAGAATTGTTTTGCCAAGTTTCCAGCCGTTGAAATTATGGCTTTCAAGTGCTGGGAATTGAGGTAAATTCCACTTTTGTCCATAAGTTACCGTGATATCTTCAAACTCTTGATAGCCAAGTCCATCAAAAGAAATGGTATAGCTTTCAACTTTCCAAAGTGCTTTAAATGTCACACTTGCATCATCTTCGCCTAAATCTTGAACGGTATATTTTCCAGTATAAGTTTGGTTATTGTGCTGCCAGCCAATAAAGGTATACCCTTCCTTTGATACCACTGGCAGTGTGATTTCTTCTTGATATTTAACCTCAAATGGGTTGATAACATCTCCGCCATCACTATTAAAATTTATCGTGTACTCTTCTATTTCAAAGTATGCCACAAATGTTACAACTACATTATCATCGCCTAAATCTGGCACAGTGAATTGATTTAAACTGTTAAAAATTTGACTGCCATACTGCCAACCAATAAATACCATGCCGCTCTGTGTAACTTGTGGCAAAGTGATTGTGGCATTATATTTAGTCTGCACACTTGCCACAGCTCCATTACCTTTTGTGTCAAATGTAATAGTATAATTTTCTTCTCTCCAAGAAGCTGTTAAGGTTATATTTTCTGTTAAAGTAATCTTATCTCCAGCATTTAAAATATTGCCCGCAGATGTGCTCCAACCTGTGAACACATAGTGGTCGCGTGATGCTGCTGGAAGAGAAACCTCTTCATCACTGAAGCCATACAAATTCTCTATTGCCTGTCCGCCATTTGAATTGAATTGAATGCTAAAAGCCTCCTCCCATACAGCTGTAAGTATAAGAGTATATTCTTCAAAATCGGCGATATCAACAATATATGGCAATGTTGGAGAAAGAATGATTTCGCTCGATTTAGCCCAACCTAAAAATCTGGCATGTTCTTTAATTGGCAGATAAGGATTTTCAACTACATCGCCTTCCTCATAATAAATATTTATAACTTCTGTGCCGTTTGTAAGCTTGATATTGTAAAGTTTTTCACAGTCAAGGAAGAGATTTACATCTTTTGTAATTTTAATCTTTCCACTCAAAGGCTCTCCACTCAAATCTCTATTATCATAAATAGCTATGATTTTATAGCCTTCATATGTAATAGTGCTTAAATCAAAAGACTTGCCCTCTTTAACCTCATAAGTGCCAACAATTTCACTGCCATAATATGCTCTCACAGTATATGTAGGTTTTTTTAAATTTGTAATTAAAAAATATAGTCCAACACCAACCCCTGCAAGAATTACTAATACTATCAACCAAACTAAAGCTTTCTTCTTCCCGCTTTTTGGTTTCTCCCCATAATTTTCTTTTGCCATATAACTACCTCACTTAAAGTATATCAAATTTTATTCCTTTTTGTCAAATAAATATTTTCCCAATTTAAGCTACTAAATATTCCAAAAATAAAGAAGAAATCTAACAACAAAATTTCACCAATTTAGATAAATTCCTTGACAAATACCTTTCAGTATGATAAACTTTCAAAAGTAACATGTGCAGGTGTAGTTCAGTGGTAGAACACTAGCCTTCCAAGCTGGTTGCGAGGGTCCGATTCCCTTCACCTGCTCCATGGGCTTCCATAGCTCAGCTGGATAGAGCAATGCCCTTCTAAGGC
>CASDQU010000108.1 GCA_949282835.1 uncultured Bacillota bacterium
ATATTTTTTTAGAAAATCATATACCTCTTGTCTATACAATGAAGGATTATTTTCAAAGGCGTCACCATGTCCTGCGCCATCAACAATAAAGAGCTTTGCATTTCTTTGGTCGACTGCGCTATAAAGAGTATATACCATCTCTGTTGGAACAAAGTTATCTTGACCTCCATGAATAAATAAAACTGGCAGATGACTTTCTTTAAGTTTGGAAGTAACATCAACTTTTTTCAAATCAATTTTCTTTACTCTTTTTACATAACTATAGAAGATTTTATATATCATTTTGAGTTTGAATTTATTACGCGAAAAAACATATGAAAATTCTTTGTTGGCATTATCAAAGCCGCAATCTTCAATAGCACATATAACATTTGATGGCAACTTTTCGCCTAAAGCCATGCACACACTACTTGCACCCATCGATATGCCATATAAAACAATTTTGTAATTTTTTATCTCTAGCATTTTTTCTATCCATCTAATAATATCGATATGTTCATATAATCCCATAGTCAGCATATCACCTTCACTGTCACCATGGGCGCGCAAATCTAAAGCTAAAATACTATATCCTCTTTTCTCAAACATAATACACTGCATATATACAT
Organism: uncultured Bacillota bacterium; assembly: GCA_949282835.1. Classification (GTDB taxonomy): domain Bacteria; phylum Bacillota; class Clostridia; order Christensenellales; family UBA1242; genus Caccovivens. The sequence goes on from CASDQU010000108.1 coordinate 609, forward strand.
CAAAATGATTTCCGCCATAACCATGAACAACTATTGCTAGATTGCTAGAATTATTATCTTTATAAAAGGCAGATAAATTAAGATTGGCATCGCTTGTTATCGATAATTTTTCAAATTGGCTAAAATAGTTAATACACTCATCACTTCTTTTATTTTTAGAATGCTTTTCTATCCTTCTTTTTAAAATACTCTTCCGCGACATGGCAAACCTATAGCCATAATATCCTATTAAAAGATTTAAGCCCATAACTAATAATATCAATGCTAAAAGTACAAGTAGAATTAATAAAAAAATGTTCATACATAGCTCCTTATATATTGTATATTTACTTGGCTATGTTTATTACTATATAAACTAAAAAAGCACATTTGTGCTTTAGCTTGTAGACAAAAAAATCAGACTGTTCAAAAACAAGGGATGCAAAGATAAAAAATTTATTCAGCCCTAGCCCTTTTTCAACAGTCTGAAGTACATTTGTGATTTTAAACTATAATCGCTTTAACGCTCTCTCCACTATCGGCATCTTGATAAGAAAGCCAATAACCAAAACCGTCACTCTTTTCTTCGTCTAAAGGAAACCAAATTGGATAACCTGCTAGCTCTCTTGGTGCTTTCTTTTGATATACACCTGGAACGCCATAACAAATGTATTTTATTTTCTCATTTTCATAAATAAGCCCAAGTACATAATAATCGCCATTTTCTATATCTACTTTAACCCATTTAGAATTAGGAATTAATTCTTGCAGATATTCTTCATTGGGGTTATTTTCAAATAGAGTGTCTATTTGACTTTTCATTTCAAGATAGAAGTTTTCTGAAGATTTTTCTTCTTCTTTACTATTATCATTTGGCAAAGTGGATGTATCTAATTTTGCGATATTTGAAAAATAGTACTTTTTATATTTACAATCTTTGCAACTGTCACAATCTAAATCTTCCATACATTTATCTATCTCTTTCTCTATCTCTTCCTTTTCGTCATCATCAAAGTCTATTTGATAGTC
>CASDQU010000109.1 GCA_949282835.1 uncultured Bacillota bacterium
AACAATAAATGCAATAAAAGGTTGGCAAGCTCATGAGCCAATGCAAGTTGAGTTTAAAATCTATATATTGAATTTGCTTAAGCAGGGAAGAAGATTACAACAGGAAAAATTAAATAAGGACTTAGAATTTTTAAAAGAATTAGAAGTGATTGATATATATAAGTATGCAAAAACAAAATTAAATTCTCTTTCTATATCTCTTATGGATCTTAGAGAATATGACATGTAAATATTGGGCAAGATTTTGTTGTTTCTAATTGCCTTTGTCATTGACTTTTAAATTAAAATATGTTATAATTGATCTAGTTATGCAGACAATCGCATCAATTATGATGAGGAAAGTCCGAGCATCAAGAGAACTGGGTGCCGATTAACGGTCGGCGGAGGCGACTCTAGGGATAGTGCAACAGAAATAAACCGCCATTTAATGGTAAGGATGGAAAGGTGGTGTAAGAGACCACCGCTTGATTAGAGATAATCAAGGCTCTGTAAACCCCACCTGATGCAAGGTCAAAAGGGCAATGCGCTTGTTCTCTCGCGCCCTTGTAGTACCGCTTGAGCATATTGGCAACAATATGCCTAGATAGATGATTGTCAAATACAGAACTCGGCTTATAGCATAACTATCCGACCATTTGGGTCGGTTTTTTATTGTCTATTTTTTAAAAATTAAAGTTTTAAATAGCAAATAAGATGTCAATAAATGTTTTATGAAGAAAAGAGAGTATATTGAAAAATTAGAAAATCTTATTTTGAATAAACTTACCTTCCATGCACCAAATTTAAAAGATGGCAATATTGATTATGCTTTACTTGACGCTGTTGGGATAGATAGCAAGTATCCTATTTTTATATTTAAAAAACCGCTAGACTATATTTATTACAAAGCTTTTAAATATGCAAAAGAAAAGGTTAAATTTAATCTTATATTATACAGCAAGCCTTTAGTGAGTCCTAAAAAAATAAACTCATTGCCTTTGACATATAATTTCATTGAAGAAGAGTTAGGAAGCGCTCTTTTATATACCTTAGATGCTTTGAATATTAATTATGTTGCTCATAGCGATTATCAATTTAAAGATAAAGGTGAGTATATTAAAATCAACAACAAAGAGCTTACACTAGAATTTGTGCCATACTATCAAAGAAGGAAGATAAAAGATGGGGGAGTAATTTTCGATATTACAAAGTTTCTTTTAAATGGTAAAAACTTTATCATTAAATTTACCAATCCATCTAATCAAATAGTTAAAGCCTCATTTGAAATAAATATTCCTTTGCCACGAGGGTATTATGCCTACAAGAAAAATATTGATTGTATAGAGATAGAAAATCTTACAACATACCAAAAAGCATATTTTAATTATCATTTTAAGAATGGAAAGATAAAATTTTCAAATCTTAGCGGAATTGAGAGTTGCACATATGCATGTATAAATTTCTTTGGAGAAGTTGAGCTGCTAGGCGGTCAAACAAAAACTTGTTATTTTAACTATGGAGACAAGCGCTATCTATTGACCTCTCCAAAAGATATTAGCTATTTTTTTGAACTTTCACAAATTAAGATGAATGAAATATTTGATATAAAAATTTCTTCACATGATAAATCATTCGATGACTTTTTTAATCGCTATTTGCCTTTAAAAATCTGGGAAAACTGGGAAAATAATGGTTTTGACGAAAAAAATGAAAATGACTGGCTAAAAATTAAAAATCAAATAGTCAAATTTGATAAAAAAGGAGCTATAATAAACGAGTCTTTTAAAGGACTTAAAGAAGTGCGTTTCTACCGAAATTGCAGGTGGAAGAGGGTTTTTATTGTGCATAATAATGCACGCTATCTTTTTGCAGATAAAATCAAATATTTTAATTATACTTTGATTACTAATGAAATTTTTAATAAAAATGACGAAATTTACTTGTCTTTTGCAAGTTAGTGTAGTAAAATGCTACTATATGATAAATGAAAAGAGAGTACCTCTTGCAGAAAGAATGAGACCAAAGACCTTTGAAGATTTTGTTGGTCAAGAGCATATTGTCAGTGAAAATTCTCTGCTTTATCGTGCTATTAAATATGGCACACTTGGCAGCTGTATTTTTTATGGCCCACCAGGGACAGGCAAAACTACTCTTGCTAACATTATTGCGACATACCTAAAAGCTAATTATTTTAAGATAAATGCTGTCACAAGTGGAGTAAGCGATGCCAAAGCTATTATAGAAAGAGCAAGAGCTGATAAGGCGATGTTTGGGACAGATACATTTTTAATTCTTGATGAATGTCATAGATGGAATAAGGCACAATCTGATTGTGTGCTTGAGGCTATTGAAGATGGCTCGATATTTTTTATAGGAACAACTACTGAAAATCCTTATACCTCTATGACAAGGGCTATTGTGTCAAGATGTCGCGTTTTTGAATTTAAAAGCCTAACAAGCAAAGAAATCAAATCTGCTTTAATAAGAGCTATAGAAGATAAAGAAAATGGTTTAGGGCAAATGCCTATTCAAATAGACAAAGAGGCGTTAGATTATCTTTCGCGTGCTTGTGGAGGAGATTTACGCAATGCCTTGAATAGTCTAGAGCTTGCTGTGATGACCAGCAATGCAAGTAGAGACAAAAAAATCCACATAGACCTTACTACTGCAATGCAATCTACTGATAGAAAAGCTTTGTCTATGGATGAAAACATGTACTATGATTTTTTATCGGCTTTTTGTAAAAGTTTAAGAGGTTGTGATGTAGAGGCGGCTTTGTATTATAGCCAAAGGTTGATTAAAGCAGGTTGTGACCCAATGATAATCGCAAGACGGCTTGTTGCTCATGCCTCAGAAGATGTAGGTATGGCTGACTCAAATGCACTGCTTCTTGCAACAAGTGCAATGTATGCTCTTGAAAAAATGGGGCAACCTGAGGGACTGATTCCTCTTACACATGCTATAATCTATGTGTGTGAAGCAGAGAAATCTAACTCAGTTATTAAAGCATTAAATGCTGCAGAAAATGACGCTCTTCAATTTACCGACAATAAAGTGCCAAATCATTTAAAAAATCATCCTAGTACAAATGATGATGGGCATGGAAGTTATAAATATCCTCATGATTATGGTGGCTATGTAAAACAGCAATATATGCCTGACAGTTTAAAAGATAGAATTTATTATCAGCCAGGCAAAAATGGCAAAGAAAAAAATTTGATTAGAAAGAAATTTAAAGGAGATTGATTATGTTTGGTTATCGGTGTGACGGCAAAAAAGTTAAACATATGAACATTATTGATAAGGCAGAACCTTTTTTCATGCCAGAAAGGGTTGATGCTGTAAATTATACCGCTATTAAAGTGCCTTGTGCAAAATTAGATGAGTTTATTGCCAGAGAGCGAAGAAATGGCACTTCTTATAGTTATATGCACTTAGTTATAGCCACTATTGTTAGAGTGCTTTATATTCGCAAAAAGCTCAATCGTTTTATTATGAGAGGCTCTATATATCAGCGAAATACCATATCTATATCTATGGATATCAAAAAAAAGCTTGAAGATGATGCGGACTCGATTACTTTGAAATTCTATTTTACAGGAAGAGAAAGTATTGATGAAGTTAAAAAGATAGTAGATGATGAAATTGCTAAAAATTTGGCAGAAGGTGAAGTTCATACTACCACTAAAGTGGCTGGGAAATTGGTAAAACTGCCTGATTTCTTATTTAGATGGGCGATGGCTTTTGTGAGATTTTTAGATAGGCATGGTATGCTTACAAAAGGCTTAATTCATGCCTCACCATTTCATACAAGTTGTTTTTTAACTAATTTAAAATCAATTAAACTTGGCTATATTTATCATCATCTTTACAATTTTGGTACTACCACTATCTTTGCTGCTATGGGCAAGGAGCAAATGGAGCCATATATTGAAAACAATAAAGAATTAAAGATTGGAAAATTTATGACTATAGGTATGAGCCTTGATGAGCGTATTGCAGATGGTCTATATATGGGCAAAAGTTTAAAACTTGTTTTAGACCTTCTTGCCAATCCAGACACTTTGATGGAAAAACTGCCAGATGATGGAACTATACCGAAAAAGCTAATCAAACGAAAGAGTAAAAAAACCAAGGTTGCAAAGCTTAAGAAGAAAAAAGATAAAGATAAAAAGAGTAAAAAAATTAAGCCTAGAAAGAATAAATTGAAACAAGATGAAAAAATACAAAAAGCTAATCAAAAGAAACAACAAAAACTATTAAAAGAAAAATCTAAAATTGAAGAAAAACTAAATTCTCTTGAAAATAAATCACAAGAGGAGTAAATTATTTGATTTTTATTTGTTTTTTGTGATAAAATGTTGCTGTAGAAATATAGCAATATTTTTGTGTGGGAGATAATTATGAAATCAATTTTATATTTTGTATTAGCTATTTTGACAATTATTTATATAGGCTTCCTTTGTTATGTTAATATAGCGGGTGATTTTACAGGAGTTTTAAAATATATTTCTGTCTATGGTGGTCTTATAATAGCGCTCTTATATGCGGCCATCAATTTTTTTGGAAATCCATTAAAAATAGTATTTTTTATTCTTTTGATATTAGCTGTTGTTGTGTTAATTTTAACGATAGCTATACCAGATAGTTTTAGAGAATTATTTGGCATAAAGGAAAATGTAGAAGGTTATATAAATTTGTTAAGATAAGGGGAACGGTATGAGCAAATTACTCATTATTGATGGAAACAGTATTGCAAATAGGGCATATTATGCCCTTCCTTTTTTATCAAATCATAAAGGCGAACCTTCAGGTGCGGTTTTTGGGTTTGCCAATATTTTAATAAAATTGATATCTCAAACTCATCCTTCTCATATAATTGTGGCTTTTGACCATGCTCGAAAAACTTTCAGAAATGAGCTTTATCATGAATATAAAATGCAGCGCAAGCCAAGTCCACAAGAGCTTATTGTTCAGTTTCCTGC
>CASDQU010000110.1 GCA_949282835.1 uncultured Bacillota bacterium
GAAGATTTGAACCCAATAGAAGCAGCACGAGCAATTAAGCAGCTTATGGACGAATATAATCTCACTCAAGAGACCGTTTCAGATAGAATTGGCAAAAGCCGTTCAAATGTGGCGAACACCTTGCGATTGCTTCAACTTTACCCAGATGTTATAAACATGGTAGAGAGTGGAAGGCTGTCAAGCGGTCATGCTAGATGTTTGGTAGTTGTAGATGATGTGACCCAGCAGATAAAATTAGCAAAACAAGCTGCTGACGGAAAGATGTCAGTTAGAGAGTTAGAAAAAGCGGTAAAAAATTATCTAAATCCTGCAAAACCGGTTAGCGCAAAGACAAAAGAGCAATCTTTAGAGTTAAAAGAGTTGATTAACGACATGCAGCGAGTATTCGCAACAAAGGTTTCTGCTATTGGAAATGATAATAAAGGACGAATTTATATAGATTATTATTCAAGAGATGATTTAGACAGGCTTGCCGACATGATTGAACTATTAAAGAAAAAGGAAATCACACTGGGCGACCTTAGAAATTATAACAAAAGACATCCAAATTAAAAAACAAACAAAAAAGACGAGCGCTTGCTCGTTTTTTTTGTTGCAACAATTTTGCGCTAGTTAAATTTGCCATTTTTTTATCAAAATATTCTAAATTGCTTAAAACATCCTTTAGCCTTTTAGTAAAATTGTTGTTATATATATGCCTTATGATTATTAATTTTGGTTTTAATCTGTGTGATGTTAAAATTTAAACAAGTTAAATTTAATTTTGTTAGCACAAAATGTACAATAAATTGCGCAACATCACAGTTTGAACAATCAGCTCGCTCTTGCAAGCAAGTTCGGCTTCCGAGAATATAGACTATGTGATTTTAAAATTTAAGCAAGTTAAATTTTAAATTTGCTAACGCAAAAAACACAATAAATTGTGTTATCACATAGTGTGTATAACCATCAGCCTCACCCTTGCAAGCAAGTTCGGCTTCCGACAATATAAAAGTATCTCAAAATATATTTCTCAAACAAACGAAAATCTAGGCGCTGTGCTTTATCGTGCCCAATATTCGGTATTGGTTGTTTAACTGTGCTGATAACTAGGGCAACGGGAAGATATATTGAGGCCATAGTTTTTGATAGGTTTTTGTGATGCTGATTTTTGACATTATATTATTATAAATTAAGGGCAAAAACGACTAAAAGGCACATAAAAATGGTTGGCGCACTGCCAAAAAACACCTTTTATTTTCAAAATGTTCCACGTGAAACATTTTATTTTGTATTTTTTGGATGGCAACGGCAAAACTTTGTTTCACGTGAAACATTTGCTGGTTTGGTTTGCCTTTTTTGTATAGGCTTGATTGGCTTGTTTGGGAAATAGAAAAATCCCCATAAAAAATGCCTGGCGCAATAGTTTTTTTAGCTAAATAATAACAAAATTTTAAAATCTCTCTAATCGTTTTGACTTTTATTTTGAATATGGTATAATAATCACGGAGGTAAATACAATGAAAAGCTTGAAAGGTACAAAAACAGAAAAGAATTTAATGGAAGCATTTGCTGGCGAAAGTCAAGCAAGAAACAAATATACATATTATGCTTCGCAAGCAAAAAAAGACGGCTATGAACAAATAGCAAGTGTGTTTGAAGAAACAGCTAATAACGAAAAGGAACATGCAAAAATGTGGTTTAAAGAATTGCATGGTGGAAGCGTTCCTACAACTCTTGCAAATTTAATTGATGCAGCGGCTGGCGAACATGGCGAATGGACAGATATGTATGCGCGTATGGCTAAAGAGGCAAAGGCTGAAGGCTTTGACGATATTGCATTTAAATTTGCTGAAGTGGCAAATATTGAGAAGCGTCATGAAGAAAGATATAATAAACTTGCACAACTTGTTAAAGATGGAACGGTATTTAACAAGACAGACAAAAAAGTTTGGATTTGCAGAAATTGTGGCTATATTCATGTGGGCGATGCTGCTCCAGAGGTTTGTCCTGTATGTGCGCATCCAAAAGCTTATTTTCAACTTTTAAATGAAGAATTTTAATGTTTAAGGTAGACTAAAGGTCTGCCTTTTATTTATAAAATCATATATGCACTGGCTCGTTT
>CASDQU010000111.1 GCA_949282835.1 uncultured Bacillota bacterium
TATTCTTCTATTGTTTCAGGTTCTTCCTCGCCAGTATCACTAAACATATCCTGCACTGATAATTCTTCATCATCAGCAAAAGAGCGTAAATTATAATCTTTTTCACCACGCTCAACTGTGGCAAACTCTCTCATTTTAAATACGCCCTCTGACCTGTCCTCTTTGATAACTTTTGATGACATATACACTCCTATTTATCAATATAAAAAAATACGTCCTTGTATTTTTTTATCCACGCTCTGACAAAGCAAGTTCGTCTATCGCTCTCGCTACGCGTCGCCACTTCCTGTGGCTCTTATTAAAAAAGCCAATATTTATTTTATACATGCTGTAAAAACATCAAGACATAAGTTACTTTTACTGTTAATATTTATTGAAGCCTGCACTTTATAAAATTATTGCAGACAAATAATCTGCCTGCAATAATATATTTTATAAAATGTTTTAAATATAAATTAAATAAACTGCTCTTCTTCACCACCGCCGATACTAATAACACCTTCTTCATCAAGCTCCCTTACAATTGCAACAATCTCATGCTGAGCTTTTTCAACATCTTTTAAGCGGACAGGTCCCATATAGTCCATTTCTTCCTGCATGGTTTCCATAGCACGCTTAGACATATTTTCAAAGAATTTTTTCTTAGTATCTTCATCAGCCCCTTTAAGAGCAAATGTAAGCACTTTTTTATCAGCTTTTTTAAGTATTTCCTGAATAGCTGCTGTTCCAAGAACTTTAATATCATCAAAGACAAACATCATATCTCTGATTTTTGCAACTAATTCTGGAGAATCTTTTTCCAATCTGTCAAGAGTAGTTTTACTTGCAACCCTGTCCATACGGTTGAAAATTTCTGCAACAGATTTTACGCCGCCAACTTCAACATTGTATGATGATAATGCTTCAAACCTTTCTTCTAACACTTTTGAAAGTGTTTTAACAACGGCTGGAGAAATATCCTGCAGGTTTGCAATTCTAACAGCAACTTCTGCTTTTAAATCTTCAGGCAGCTGTGCCATAGATTCTGCCGCATGTGATGGGTCTAAGTGGGCAAGAATTAAGGCAATAGTCTGCGGGTGCTCGTTCATAATAAATTTTGCAAGCTGTTTAGGGTCAATCTTAGTTAAGAATTCAAAACCAGATGACTGCTCAAGCATTTTAGTAAGCCTGTCAATAATCTTCCTTGCTCTTTCTGGTCCTAAGGATTTAACAAGGATAGATTTAGCATACTCTAAACCGCCTTTAGAAATAAATTTTTTCGCAAGCATCATATTGTAGAATTCTTCTACAACTTCATCTATCTGCTCAGGTGGAACAACTCTTGTTAATGCAATCTCTTTTGATAAATCAGATACTTCTTCATCATCAAGGAATGCCATAACTTTAGAAGATATTTCTTCCCCTAAAGCAACCATTAAAATAGCAGCTTTTTTCATACCCTGCGATGACTGTATGCCGGAAATGGCAGCCATCATGGCAGCTGTATCTTCTCTAGCCATTAGTTACTACCCCCTTGACCGTTACCGCTTTTAATCATAGCTTTTACTAAGTTTGCTATCATCTCAGGGTCCTCATTGGCCTGTTCTTCAATTTTCTTCAACATAACTTTAGATTTTACTGCTTCCACATCAATAGGGGTAGATTCTTCTAATTCTGCCTCTATTTCACGCTCTAATTCTTCAACAGATTTAGGGAAACCGCTTTCATCGCCAACAGAAATATCAAGGCCTGCCATTTGAGCATCAAGGGCAGATTCACCAAGCATTTCTTCATCGATTTCTCTAGATTTGTCAATCCTTTTCATAATTGGGCGTAAAATCAGCAGCCAAAACATAAAGATAATTACAACAGCACTTACATAAGATGCAATTTGTTTTATCATTTCCATACGCTTAGCACTCTCTTCTGCCATTAAATCTATTTCATCTTTTGTTGTATCAAAAGATATATTTGTTACTTCAATAACATCTGTCCTGCCTGCATCATAGCCAACTGCAGCTGCAACTGCGGCACGGAGTTTTGTCATTTCATCTTCTGTCCAAGGTTTACGCACAAGCTGCCTTGTGCCGTCCACTGTTTCTATAGCTTGTCTATCGTCCACAACAACAGCAACCGTTAGCCTTTTTATTTCACCGCCAACTTTATTTTCCCTTGTAACAGTTTTGTCTATTTCATAGTTAGTGGTTTCGTCTGTTTTGCTGTATTCACTTACAATACCGTCAACTAAAATATCAGGCTCAGCCAGGTTTGATTCAACACCAGGAATACCCTGTGGACCTTTACCAGTCTGTTTTGAATTAATTTCTAGTGTTCTTTGTGAACGAGTAACTGGTGTATCGCCAAATTTTTCGCTTATAACTTCTCTTTGAGAAAAATCCATAGCAACACTTACTCTCACTATAAAGGGATTATCTGCACCAAGCATTGGAAGAAGTGCATTTCTAAGC
>CASDQU010000112.1 GCA_949282835.1 uncultured Bacillota bacterium
CAGGTCGCGCATGAAACCTGCTAAAGAATTGGTGTAGCAGGATAATACTGTTTTACTTTTTCCTTCGCTGTCAATAACTTGGAAAGAGGAAGGTGAGTCTATCACCGAATTTATTTTAACTGTTTTGGTGGAAATGTTAAGAATTTTACAGATAATATTGCCGATAAGGTTCTCATTTGGCATACGGAGATCAATTTCAGACAGCGGGAAGTGTCTTTCAATAATCTTTCTATCTTCTGGATTGGAAATGTCAAGCACCTTGTGTTCAGCTCGTAGTTTTTCCACTAAGTATTCTTTAACCTTTTTGTCAAATTCTGCTTGGGTGTTAGGCACTGCATTATCTTTAAAAATAGAAAGATATAGGTCGGGTTTTTTCATTATCATCTTTTTGAAATTTGCAAAAGCCCTGTCTAGCACCTTTTGGTTTGCAGCATTTACAGCATTTGACTGAATAGCAAGTTGCTTTCTTCGCATATCTTGCTTGTCATATTGTTTATATGCTAATTTTTCATCAAGCTGCAGTGTTTGAGAGGCATAATTGGCAAGTTCTTGAAGCTTTCTCTTTCCGCTGCCAAGACGGCCATTTCCTTTGTCGCGCTCAACTTTCATTATGCTAGTTTCCATTTGTCCGCTATTGATTGCGCAAATTTTGTCTTTAACAGGTTCAAGAATTTCACACAGATCTTGCATAGCCGCCATAATGTCGGCACAATAATCTTTCTTTTCAATATATCCTTTATTATAGTCGTAAATTAAATCACCATTTAAAACTATAGAAAGGTTTGGTATATCTTTGGCAACAGAGACAATGTATGAAAGATCTCTTCTAATCTTTTTTTGAATGTCTTCGGTAACCTCTGGTGAGAACATATCGCTTATACCACTTATGCTGATAAAATATTGTCCCTTTTGTGAGATTTCCGTTTTAATATGCTCAGGGTTATATTGATTTAAAAGCTTTAGATATGCCTCTTGTAATTCTTGCTTTGATTTAAATTTTCTACTTTCAAGGTGATTGAGCGCGCTTTGCAAGTTATCAAAGGCGCTATTATTCTTTTCAGAAGTAACATTCATTATATTTTTAACATCAATACATTTTTTGTATTTTCCATTTTCTTTTATAACTCGGCAATGAAGCACTGTTCCTTCAAAAGGTGTTAGAGGAGGGTGTCCTGCTTTATCTGCATAATCGCTTTGCTCTAGAATTGAGCCAGGATTGTAAGTCATTACATCTCGCTCTTGCCATGAGCCATTTGGCAGTTTTTTGAGAATTGTTGCGCTTGAGCTGCCAGTTTTATGAGTATGACCAAATATCATGGCATCAACATTATTACTACAAGCGGTTGAAAGTGCTTTTTTGAGTGAATTTACTATATTCCCACTCATTCCTTCGCCATGTACAATCAAAAAGTTAAAAGGTATATTTTTTCCGTTTACTTTCAGTATTTGAGTTATCCGCTGTATATTTTTTGCATAGATATTGTCTACGCCTGCAATTTTACAAGCAAGTTTGCCAATAAAAAGAGATGTCCCTTCAGATACCCACTGGTCATGGTTACCCTCTACATAACCGATAAACATGTCAGGATATCTTTTAAGAACATCTGCTATAGTCAATATATCTTGGTCAAGATTAAAAGACTCATTTAATGAGTTGTCATGTCCTTTGAAATGATTTGAGCCATTACTAATATCGCCGGTGACAACGCACTTGCCACCTATAGAATTAAGCATATGCAAATAATTTTCAAGTAGATAAATTTTAGAATGAATATCAGATACAAATCCAAGATAAAAATCTGAACCATCAATTCGATTTTCAAGCGTGTGTACTTTTGTTGAGTTGTTATGCCTTGCTAACACAAGATCACTCAACTGTTTTGCAAGTAATATTTTTCTCTCTTCGCTGTCTGTGACAGTAGAAGTATAAATATATTCGGCATTTTCTTGCCCATGTTTTTTAAGGGCTTTTCGCAGCGCCTTTTCTTCTTCATCCATTTTTATCATGGTTTTTTCCTTTCGTTAGTATATTTAAAGTATAACATCAAATTCACCTTTTGTCAATGTTTAGATAAAATTAGCAAATTAAGAGATGACCCTTGCTTTGTAATGCCTTTGTTTTTTAAGCGGTGGTCATTAAGCCACTATAAAAGCTATCTGCCTGATTATTGCTAATTTGCAGCATTATTTAAAATTTAGGCAAAAAAATAAGCTTTTTTACAATTATTTAGCTTTATTTTTATCTATAAACGCAAAATTATCATTTTTGAATTTTACTAGATAATTTTGATTGATTTTTAGCTCTCCTCTGTAAAATATTTTACATTCAGCCTGCTTGTTACTTTCTTGGTCAATATATACTATATCGTAAAAGTTATAGCCAAGAATGTTTAAAAGAGGATTTATAAAGTAAAGTGAATTTTTTATATACACTATACCAATAAAGATAGATATTAGTATAAAGATACAATAGTCGCTGATATAAGATAATTCAAGTTGTAAAGCGAATAATACAAATAGCGAAAAATAGCCCAAAAAATGTCTGTCTGTGATATTTGTTTTTGAAATTATTTTTATCTCTCGCCTTAAATCTTTACTATGATATATATTTAAAAATAAGCCGCAAATACCTAGTGATATTAAAAGCAGGAGTGTAATCAAATTGATGGTGTTTAATATGTTAAAGGAAAGATTATTATTGAAAATGTCAATAATAAGTCTTAAAGCAATCAAAACATACATAGGCACAAAGGCGCTTAGGTATAATAAAAGGTTTTTTATTTTGTCCATAAAGATATTTTGTTACAATTTTCAAAAAAATATTTAAATTGTTTTGTTTTATTGTGTTTTTAGGTTAAAATAT
>CASDQU010000113.1 GCA_949282835.1 uncultured Bacillota bacterium
TAATTCTCTCCATTTACAAGTACATCATAGGCTTTTTGAAGGCGCTCATACCTTTTTTCTCTATCCATGGCATAAATTCTTCCAGAAAGAGATGCAATTTTGAAAGTGGTTTCCTTTATCCTTTCACTGAGCATATCAAGATATTTGATAGCACTCTTCTGATAGGTATCGCGACCATCTAAAAAGGCATGAATATACACCTTTTGAAGACCTTTTCCCTTTGCCATATCCAAAATAGCAAAAAGGTGATTGATATGCGAATGTACGCCGCCATCAGATAGCAGCCCCATAAGATGAAGGGCGGAGTTGTTTTTTAGGGCATAATCTATAGCGTGCAAGAGTCTTTCATTTTTGTAAAAATCGCCACTTTTTATGTCATTATCAATTCGAAGAAGGTCTTGCCAGATTACTCGACCAGCTCCTAAAGTTAAGTGCCCAACCTCACTATTTCCCATCTGTCCAGCAGGCAAGCCTACAGCATTGCCACTTGCCTCAAGTTTGGAATGAGGATATTTTGCAATCAATTTATCTAAATTTGGAGTACCAGCGCCTTTAATTGCATTTCCAAATTTTTCTTTGCTTAAGCCAAAACCATCTAATATTATCAAAGTTACCATAAATTCTCCTATATATGATTTTACAAATATAGCCCTTTTGTGTCAAACGAAAAATGATGTAAAAATATAATTTTCAACACATAATAAATAAGACTTAAATAACTACAATTACAAAATAGTTTTAAAATTCAAACTTTTTTTGAATCTTTTTGTAAAACACCTCAATTTGCTTGACAAAAGTCGGGGGGGGTATAATAGAAATAGAGGAGGGAAAAATGAAATATAACAAAATTTCAGTTAGATTTATTTTGTCTATTTTGATAATTGTGCTAGCTTTTTCTGCTATGTTTATATTAGCATCTTGTAATGAAGAGGCTCAAGCTAGTTTAGAGATAGACGAATATTTCAAGCAGACCTATTTCAAAGGTGAAGAGGTTGATGTAACAGGTGGCAGTTTGATTTATACTGATAAAAATGGTGAAGAGTTTACTATAGATATAACAGACAGCATGATTAAAGGATTTAATTCAAGCACAAGCGGAGTTAAGAATTTAAAAGTGCAGTATGAAGGTCTAGAAGTTCAATTACCATATACTGTGTATGGAATAAGATTGGGTTCATATTATTTAAGTGAGCTAATCGAGGTAGATAATATTAATGGTGAAGAGGTAAGCCAGCCAGTGAGTGGGAGTGAAGATAAATTTACATTTTACTCAAACCTAGCCGTATCAGCAACGATAGAAGGTTATACAATGGAAGGGACTTTTTCTCCAGATGTAGATTATCTCACAGTGAGCTTTAATGGTCAAGACAGCAGGGTAGAGATAGAAGGAGACCAGATAAAATTATTGGTTAATATCAATGAAGGAGTTGATGGAAGCAGCTATTCTCAATACCAAGTTTTTAGTTATAGAAGATAAAAAATCTGCAAAATTTTGCAGATTTTTTATTTGTTTTTTGTCAGCTTTTTTATCTGTCTTTCATTCTCTTTCCTTTCTTGGCGAGCTTTAAGACGA
>CASDQU010000114.1 GCA_949282835.1 uncultured Bacillota bacterium
ATCTTGCTGAGAAATGTTTGCCAACTGAGTAGAGCGTTTTGCCAACTCAGTAGAAGTATTAGTATCAAAACCTTGCTGTGCAAATACTAAAGTAGCATCCGTCATAGCTACAGTAGTAGAACTTAAAGCTTTAGCCACGTCATTGGCTGTTTGAGCATAGGCATTCATCTGTTCTCTTGTCTGTCCAGTATCCATCATATTATTAGTTAAAGATTCGTCCAAATCCCGCACATATTGAACTGATTGATGAGCAGAATTCATAATTTGCGCAAAACCACTAGCAACAATACCCCAGCGTACAGTATTGCCAATGGTATTCATCATTTTATCGGTTGTGCTACTAATACTCTTCATTTGAGTATCAAGTTTACCCAACTGTCCAATGGTAGAAGCAAAAGCAGAATCGCCAATACGCCCCGCTGTTGCAAAAGCAGTTCGTAAATTATCTACACTACCAACACTATTTTTAATTTCCTTATTAAACTTGGTCATGTCTAACATGCCAAGACTAGAATTAAAAGATTTATTTAATGCATCTCTCAATTGTTCAATTTGAGATTGTGCTTTTTGTGCTGCACTAGGTGTAATTAAGTCTTGATTCGCCATGCGTTGAAGTTCATTTTCAACATTTCTAATTTCTGCCTGTAACTTGGTTAGGCCACTAGCATCCAATGAAGTGGTGATAGAGTAGTGGACGCTATTGCTGTATTTCGCCAAAATATCACCTTCCTATATATAATTAAAGCCAGTGACTATATCACAGGCATCCTTTTATCTCTAGGCAAAAAAATAAAGCCTACTTTATTTCAAAGTAGGCTTTTTCTATTTACAAAAAAATGACCATTACTCTTCAAAGAGAGAATCTTCAGAAAACTGTTGTACGGCTGGAGTAGAAGCGTCAATCGCGTTATTCATACCCCACTTGTCTGCAATTTCTAACACCTCTTGGACACCAGAAGCTTGAGAAGAGCGTTGAAGCTGCTCAGCCGCAGCTTTTACAATATCTCCACTGAATGCTTGTACCTGCTCCAAAATGCCTCGCACGGAATGCGCATAATCGGTATATTCTTCATACCAAGTAGCGCCTTCTTCCGCAATCAAATCTAGTTCATTTGAAAAATCATCGTACATTTGATTAATGGTTCCATCTTCCAAAAGAGCGTTCCAAGCATCATTAATTTTACCTTCTGAAATAATATGACTAATTTCTTCTTTACGCTCAGGATAAAGAATCATCGCGGCAAATAGGTATAGTGCACGCTCAAAAATAAAACTATTCATAAAACCGTTATCATTGGCCGCATCTACCGCAAAAGAAATTATATCATATCTTTGCTGAGCAGTCATTTTACATTCTTTTTCTTTAGATAAATCAATCATATCTAACTCCTTTTATCTCCAATTTTTATAGTTTAGCATATCATAAAAATTTTAGTTTGTCAATCTATTTGAAATAAAATTGGCAGTTAAATCCATTTTTATATTTAATATCATGCTATTTAACATAGCAGAACTTGTATTCCAAGCTAT
>CASDQU010000115.1 GCA_949282835.1 uncultured Bacillota bacterium
TATGAAATATGGAATTGAACAAAATGCATATGTCGTTAAATGTGCAAACTGTAAAAAAATAGTAGCAAATGATGGCGAACTTAAACAAAATTATTGTGATGAATGTGGTGCTCCGCTTTCAATGAATGCTATTGTAAACTATGAAATACAATTAGAAGATGCACAAAGAAATCTTATAGACCAAATGCAAGAAATCGCTAAAAAGAACAATACCGATTCCTTTGCGAAAATATTAAAAATCTTAAAAGAAGATTGATAAAAAACCACCAAGTTTGGTGGTTTTTTGATTTTAATCTTTTGCGTCTTCTTCTAAGATTTCAACTTTTGCATCTGAGTAAATTATGTTATCTTTCTTGTTGCTATCTGCTGCCTCTAGAGTGTCTATAGCTTCCACTTTTGCCTTTTCTCTATGAGGAAAAGCCTTGCCAAAGGTTTTAATAATCTTATTTATCAACTTATCATTAAAGACGATAAACTTGTCATTGAGAGAATATGTGGCAATCTAGATTTTAATGCACTCTTTGTTGTGTATTCGTTTCTCTTCTCGCTTTTATAATAATTGGCATAACTGGACTAATCATAAATACATTGGGCTCTAAGGAAATAACTAAATACATCACAATTTTATCAAAGAAAAATATTACTGACAGGCATTTTCTTGGTTACTTTTCTCTTTTTGTACTCTTTGCCCTGCAACTTAACTTGTCGCTTGTTAGCAGCTATGTCTTATTTTTAATGATTTTATTTTTTATCGGCCTTGTTTATGTAAAAAATGCACTCTTTTATATAAATCCCCTCCTTAACATTCTAGGCTACAACTTTTATGACATAGTATACTGCGAAGAAGATTGTCAAAACAAAATTGAAGCCAAATTCTTTTATAAGGGAGAGCTTAAAGAGAACAATCGATATAAAGTCATCTTTAAAAATAGACATTTTTCATTTATAGACAAAAATTGAAATTTAGGCAAAAGATAAGATTTTGTTGGCTTAAAAAACAAAGTAAGTTTATTTACTTGAAAAGATTGTAAACTTACTTTTTTAATTAAGCTCAAAGCATGTGCCATTTGGTAATTTCATTTAAATATTGACAAAGTGAAAAATTGATGTTATACTTTAGATATACTGCACGAAAGGAAAAAACCATGACAAAAATGGACGAAGAAGAAAAGGCTCTACGAAAAGCCCTTAAAAAACACGGACAAGATAATGCCGACTATATTTATACTTCCACGGTAACAGACAGCGAAGAGAGAAAAATATTACTTGCAAAACTATTAAGTGATCTTGTACTAACAAGGCACAACAATTCAACTAAAGTACACACAATTGAAAATCGAATTGATGGTTCAGATTTTTATCTAGGGTTTGTGTCCGACATTCATTCTAAACTTTATCTACTTGAAAATTATTTGCATATGCTTAATTCTATAGGTGGCAAATGCGTTGTCACGGGCGATGTAAGCAATGGATCAAATCATTTCAAAGGACACGACAACTCATTAAATGAGTCTTTTAATCTTGACCAAGATATATTGACAGTAGCAGATGTTCTTAAAAGATATCCGGACATGTTCATAGGTTATGTAGAGGGTAACCATGACCAGTGGATATCTGAGGGAACATCTCTTTTTATTGGTAAACTTGCTTGTAAAATCGCCGGCGTGGACAATATCTATGCAAAAAATATACAGCTGATAAATCAAATACTGAAAGTAAACGGGAAAAATATACCTTTTAACTTTTTGATTGTACATGGCGAAGGAATGAATGGAAACATTGTAAATTCGCTTAAAAAAGCTCTTTCGACCGCTTGTAGTAACAATATTGACGCCATGATATTTGGTCATACTCATAAAACTGGCAGCTCAAGTGCGACCATTCTCAAAAAACAGCCAAACGGCTCATGGCAAGAGCGAGATGTTATGGCATATAATCCTGGCTCGATTTTAGAACAAAGCGATTATGCAGATAAAGCAGGTCACCCTCCACTAACGCCGTTTGAAGGAACAGTACTCCACTGCCGAGTTATAAAGGAAAATGGAAAATACAAAAAATGTATTGATGTTAAAAATATAATGAATGTTACAACTGAAAAGAATAATAAAACATTCGATAGCCTGCAAAGCGCACTAAACCACCTGGAGAACAAAAAATTTAAGTCAAAGCAAGAATTGCAAGAAGCATATCTAAAACTTATAAATCAATACAGCCCAGAGCATATTCAAACGGAAATCACGCAAAAGGGACAGTATTTTATCAGCATAAGCGGAATAAGCGATATGTTCTCACCAGAGGTTACTGAAGATATTCAAAAAAAGATCAGAAAAGATCTTTCATACATCGTCTCAGTTGCAAAAGATATACCAAATCTCTCAATAGTTTTAAATGGTGATCTGATTTACGACTACAATAAAGGGTATATCGAAAAGAAAGATTATTGTGCTGACATCATGGCAGCTATGCAAGATCTATGTGAAATTCTTAAGCCCGTTAAAGACAAAATTTGTGCAATCAACAGCGGACAAATGGAAACCAGTATAATGAAAGTTGAACGCGACAAGGGAAATGGCCGTCTTGGCAGCGGAAAGAGAAAGCTTCAAGAACTTGCAAACTATGCCTCTCAAACGCTGCAGCTTGACGAAAAACTTGCATATAAACAATATGACAAGCAAGATATGCGAAGAAAGCAACTTGCAATCCAGTCAGAAGCTGTCAATGCCGCCAACCAAAAAGTGCTTGACAAGGCATTCGCAAATTTTAAGAAGATGATAATGAAAAACCCTGACCTGTATCTTTCCATTTTTAAGGACAATGCAGTGCCTAATACTCAGGCTGAATTTGACAAAAAAGTTAAGGAATACTTGGTTGAAAAACTGCGTGCTGAACATAAAGTGCTTGATATTTCAGATCCAGAAGATAAAAAGATCATTGACAGACGCTTCCCTCTATCTGAAATTGATCTTCGTATGCCAAATGAGAACCTTATAGGCAATATCATCTGTAAAATGCTTAACATTTCAACCAAAACGGTTAAAATAAATTCGGTGATAGACTCCCCTTCCACCTTCCAAGTTAGCGACAGCGATGGAAATACTAAAACTGTGTTATGCTGCTACTCGAATTCTCTAGCAGGTTTCATGCGTGACCTGCCAGCCAAGTTAAACAGCAATGGCGAACCTCCAGATGTCGTGCTCGTCAATAACCGCGTGACTAAGTCAGCCACATACTTCCAAGAATTCACCACTCCTCAGCGAATAAGCTATCAAGATGCAAACGGCAAGCATTATGTCAAAGATGTGCAGATAATCAATAGCGGCAGCTTTGCTTATTCTAGATATTTTGCACTTGGAAGAGTGCCTTCAAATATGCTTTATAGACTTGTGGATGTCAAACCAATATTTAGCACATTGCAGCCTAAAGCAAGTATATGCTATCCTACCTCGCAGACTCGACCTGTAATTGAAAAACTCAACTATGAAAGCATCAAAAACCAAAGCGAACATACTACTACTGCGATTAGAGATAAAATCCGACAAAGCGCTCGCATAAGCCTAAATAAATTTGACATGCAAAGCGCTAGAAAAGAAAATGATGATATTATAAAAAGTTTTTAATGATGGAGAAAGATTATGAAATATGGAATTGACCAAAATGGATATGTGATCAAATGTGCAAACTGTAAAAAGATAGTAGCAAGTGACGGCGAACTTAAACAAAGCTATTGTGATGAGTGCGGCGCTCCTCTTTCAATAAACGCTATTGCACGCTATGAGATAAACCTCGAGGACGCACAGAAAGATCTTATAGACCATATGCAAGAAATTGCAAAAAAGAACAACACCGATTCCTTCTCAAAAATATTAAAAATCTTAAAAGAAGATTGATAAAA
>CASDQU010000116.1 GCA_949282835.1 uncultured Bacillota bacterium
CTATTTTTGCCCAAGATATATGCAAAAATAAGTCCAAAAATAAATTTTGTTATTTGTTCTAAAATTTGACTGACCGCAGTTGGCGTCATATTCTCATAACCTTGAATGACACCTCTAAAAATGCCTATCATACCTGCCAGCGGCAAAAGCAAGATAAAAAGCATATAATTGATATCCCCATCAATATTGCCCTGCAGCGAAGCTATCTGCTTAGAAAAAAGAAAAAATATAGCACCTATAACAAAACTTAAACCCATTCCAAATAAGATGGCTGTCTTGAAAAAACCGTTGATTTTTGATAATTCTCCTTTAGCGCGCGCACTTGAAACAAGTTTTGATAAGCCGCTACTAACTCCACCAGAGACAATGACTATAGATAAAGAATATAGCGACATTATCATTTGGAATAGCCCTATCCCCTCTAAATTAATAATATTTGTAAGTGGAAGTCTAAAAAGTGCGCCAAAAAGTTTGCACACCAGCCCACTTACAATCAATATAAAAGCTCCTTTGCCAACCGAAGATTTCATAGAAGTATAGTGTGAAAAATCAAAAAAAGTATACAAAATTTGCGTTTTGCTATTTACAAATAAGAAAAACTGTGGTATTATAATAAGCGTAAGAATATAAATTTGGATGAAAGGAGAAAAAATATGGGAATTTCTTATAATGTTGACGAAAGCAAACTCACATTAGAAGAGCGCGAAAATAAGAAAAAAGATAATTTTTATATTATAACAATATTGGGCAAACTAAGATATAACAAAAATTTCAAAAACAAATTAAATGCCGATGAGAAGAGTTGGTTGCTTAATAATAAGAGTAAAAATGCACAAAAACTTAGAGATATCGTTGATACTGCTATAGCTGATGAAGATGCATTCTGGGAAGTTTTCTCGACATCTCAACTTTCAAATTTTATAGAAGATATTTGCCGCTTGTATGGCAAAACTAAAAATAATTGGAGAAAGTATCAAAAAATCAACAATATCCCAAAAGAGTATGATTTCCAAAATCCATTTACCGCTGCTTTGAAAGCTTACAAACAAGATGAAAATACTCCTGTAGGAGTTGACTTGGACGGACTATTGGATAGTGTTTCTATTTTTGTTACACGAAGCAATGACGAACAGAAAAATGTTACCTCATTCATGTTTATTGACAAAACAAAAGAGGGAAGTGTTATGGGACTTGAAAAATACAACAATGCTGTCAATTCAATAATAAGTCTTTGCGAACATGCAAAACCATTCAATGAATATTATTATGATGTTTATAAAGAAAATGAGGCAAATTCAGATATAGAGGACAGAGAAAGTGAATAATTAAAAGGGCTTGAAATTCAAGCTCTTTTTCATGCTAAAAATGCGCCAATTATTTGACGCATACAGACTGTTGAAAAAGGGCGCGACCGAAAAATTCAGCGAATTTTTCTTGCTTCGTTTACTGAAAAACACCTAAAAACAGTCATTTAGAAATACTAAACTCCTGCTTTTAGGCATTTTTCGAGCCTTGCATCCCTTGTTTTTGAGCAGTCTGGTTTATTTGTCTACAGTCTAAAAATGCGTCAAATAATTGACGCATTTTTTGCTTAATAATAAATATCACTTTTATTGCATCTCTAAGTCTTGCTCATCCAGCTCATCTTCTGGCTCATTTTCTGGCTCTTCTGCCCCATTAAAATCGCCAGCAATTTCTTCTTCTTGCTCTTGCTCTTCAACATTTACTTGAGACACAAAGCCATCATCGGCGCTCTCTCTTTCCTCTTCTTGCTCATTGGCATCGTTGCCGGCTATCTCTTGAGCGGACTCTTCCTCTCTCTCATCAGTATCTCCAGGAGCTTCCTCCATTCTTTGGTCTTGAGCGCTATTTTCACTTTCGTTTGAGGATGTCTGCTCATTCTGTGGCGGCTCTTGCGATGGCCCTTCGTTTACCTCTATATTCCCTTCTTGTTCATCTTTGCCAAGTGCTGCAGCTGCCACTCCAAGCACTGCTGCCGCTCCCACAATAGGTGCGCTTGCTACCGCAGCCGCTGCTCCAAGTACAACAGCTGCTCCTTCAAGTGGCGACAAGTCAGAATGCCCATCGTCCACATATATTCCGCCCCCACCTTTTGATGGCG
>CASDQU010000117.1 GCA_949282835.1 uncultured Bacillota bacterium
TTGCTGTGTTTTCGTCAAAGGCTACGCTTATGTCAAGTTGTTAAAAACAACTTAGACTTTAACGCTCGCCTTTTCCTCTCCCCATAAATGCCAAAGCATTCAAATAAAACACCTAAAAACAGTCATTTAGGCTAACTAAACTCCTGCTTTTAGGCATTTTTCTCCCCTTGCCTCGCTTGTTTTTGAACAGTCTGATTTATTTGTCTACAAGCTGAAATATAGGCACTTGCCTATATTTTTTGTTCTTATTTAGAAATTCTATTTGTTATCTGTGATGTCTAGTATTGATTTGTCATCAATAGAGAAGTTGTAGATGATATTCTCGCCATTGCTTATAGCAAAGACAGTCTTGTCGTCAATCAAATAAAAATATGAAATCTGGCCAAAATATTTTTTGAGAGCCTCTTGATTAATTTTTTCTTGCAAACTCATGCTCAATAATTGATGGGCGGAAGAGTAGTCTTCATTTTTTATCGCGCTGATGAAATTAAAAACTAAAAGCTTATTAAGTTGCAAAGCATTTTGCGCAAGAGTGAATGTTTTAGAACTGTTTTTAACTCCATCTTTGTCAATTATGAAATCTTCATTTATCTCTCTATAAATTCCTTTGTCGTAAGAGGTTATTTTAAATCCATTATCAAGAAGCTGTATTTCATCTCCTTTGAAAACTTTAGCCTTGTTGTTTTTGACATTGTACGCTATCATTGTTTGAGTGTCGTTTTTGCTATAGAGAAAATATATAATATGCAAATATTGTCCACATTTATAATCTTTTATTGGGGTGGGCAATGAGATGATATTTTTAAATTTGTCGGTGGAAAAAGTTAGACAAGAGTTAGAGATTTCCACAAGGCTAGATATATTTTGATAATTGAAAGAATAAAGTTCTACATTTTCACTTAAAATTCCGTCAAGTAAAAAAATCAAATATTTATCATCTTTTTCGATTATTCTGTAGAATTTACTATTCTTTTCATTTATATCTACATTAAAAGCATAGCGCTTGCTTTTCCCGACAGGATAAATACTGACAATTTGAGCGTTGTCAATTATTAGATGGGCATTTTGGTCAAGTTCACAACTATTTTGCCCATTTTTTACTATACATTTATATGGCGAATAGATTATTAAAGGCATAAGATAATTTATGCGGCTAAACAATAGAGTATACAAAAATATTCAAAATGCATCATTTCTCTCTAAATTTTTATAGTATAAAACAATTAATTTGTGGCGATAACTAGGGCAAGGAGAGAAAAAATGGAAAAAGGAATATGGAAAAATCAAGAAGTGAAAGACTTGTTTTCAACAGTCGAAAATTACAAGAGAGAGAATAAGGCGCTTAAAGAGGCTTTTATCTGTCACGCGCAAAAATATGGGCGCAAGCCAAATAGTGTGAGAAACTATTACTATCATGAGATAGATAATCTAACCAGTGATAGTGCAAGAGTAAAAAAACTTGGAATAGACCTTGGCAAACATCAAAAAAGTGAAATAGCCTATTTTTCAGAAGTTGAAGAAAAGGCACTTATGGAGCGTATCGACAGAATGGTAAAAGATGGCGTTTCAGTTCGAAAAGCTTGCCTTGCTTTATCAAATGGTGATGTTTCTAAAATGCTTCGATATCAAAACAAATATCGCAATTTTTTAGCCAAACAAAAACCTAAATATGAAAGCAAAGATAATATTATAAAATTTGTGACTAAAAAAACGGGAATAACTGATGGCGAGCTGCAGGCGCTTTTTATGGGGCTGGTTAGACTTGTCAAAAGAAATGCACAAGAGGAATATGATAGTAAATTAAGCGC
>CASDQU010000118.1 GCA_949282835.1 uncultured Bacillota bacterium
AATTTTGCAGATTTTTTATTTGTTTTTTGTCAGCTTTTTTATCTGTCTTTCATTCTCTTTCCTTTCTTGGCGAGCTTTAAGACGATTGCCAAGCTTGAAATAATATACAAGTCCAAATACTATAAACATTATATCAAATGATGCAAATATATCTAGCAAGAAATGTTGTCTTATAAATACAGTGGAGAGGATAATCATAATTGATATAGCAAATGCAGCTAGGCGATAGAAAATATTTAAACCTTTTGAGGAGCAGACGGCTATTATAATTGCAAATGCCATAAAGCAGTGTTGAGAAGGAAAACAGTTGACAGGATTTGTAGAGCCCCATGTCCAAACCACCAGTTTATCGGTAAAAGTTTGTGGTGTGAATTCTGGCTTGATAAATTCTGTTTGTCCTACCAAATAGATTATACCAGAGATTGCGAAGGATATACAAAGTGTGAGAAAGATATCATAGAGCGACTTTTTATCTTTATACGCGACATAGAAAAAGGTGACAAGTCCGAGCGGAAATGTCAGATAATAAAAATATACAAACCATGGTATAAGCGGTATCTTGTCATCGAGTGGGACATGTGGATATTGCGAGCCACTTTCGCCACGCAGGTCATATACAAGCTGATTGCCAAAGTATGATATAAGTAGCACGGCTACAAATATTAAAAATGGTATGATTGCATATGAAATTTGTTTGAAAAAACGCCAATTCTCTTTTTTTATTTTCTTTTGCATGAATTGATTATAACAAATAAATTAAATTAATTCAATATATAACCTCATTTTTATATAAAAAAATGGCTTAAAAGCCATAATTATTAAAAAATTTCATTTTCATCTGACAAGTTTGGGAAATATAATTTGCCATCGATAAATCCGTACATAAAAACTTTATTTTTCAGCAAAGTTTGGATTTCCTTTTTGCTTAGTAAGATATTCATAATTTTTTTAAAGAACTTTAACACTCTATCTTCAGAGTAATCGCTCTTGCATAGTAGGTATGGTGTTTGTCTATCATAAACTTTTTTCTCATCAAAATTCCAGCTGCCGCTATCTTTAACTATTTTATCAGTGCCTACTAATTCACAGGAATAATCATCTTCATCTTTATACAAATTTGCACAGATATATTTTTCTTCTTGCAAAGCTTGAAGACC
Organism: uncultured Bacillota bacterium; assembly: GCA_949282835.1. Taxonomy (GTDB): domain Bacteria; phylum Bacillota; class Clostridia; order Christensenellales; family UBA1242; genus Caccovivens. The sequence goes on from CASDQU010000118.1 coordinate 1,158, forward strand.
TTTAACAAACCATTTATTAAAATCTCTCTTTTCATTTGTCATGATAGATATATTATATTAAAAATGCTAATATTTTGTCAAATGATTTTAAATCACATATTGCATTTATAAATTAAAATGGTATAATATACCTAGGAGTATAAATATGTTTGAAAATTTAAGTATGATATTTAACTGGGCGGACAAAAGTAAAATAACCCTTACCAGAGTGACAGACAACAAAATGCAAGGTAATTTTTATAGTGAATGTTCAGGTGTTGTGGTAGACCAAGATTTTGAAGCTAAAGATTTGTTCGAGTTTTTTATAAAGTTGTCTCTCTTCACAGAAGATTTTGGCAGAATTTTACACACCGCAGATGAATTTAAAAAAAATTATTATAAATTTAAAGAGGAATTTGAAAAAAATTATTATAAATTTAAGCATGCATTTAGCTCTCTAACTGCAATAGATAAACTTGTGATAGATAGTAGCGGAAAGTGCAGTGCAATTAATAAGTCAAGAGGGGTACGCTACACTGAAGATTACAACTGCCACAACAATTTTCAAGATTATTTTGCCACTTTAAATAATCAAATAGCTAATTTTTATAGTGAGGCAAATTACTTTTTGCCATTGACAAAAGAAGAGCGCTCAATAGAAGATTAAATTTCTATTGTTTCGCCGCAGGCAGGCATATTTAATTTGTCTTGGTAGTTATCATAAATTTCATCACTAGTATGGATTGAATATAAGGTCTTGTCCTTATATTTTTCTTTGAGGGCAAGATTTTCCTCAAGTGACAAATGTGTGGGAATGGCTTTTGTAGATGAACATTCAATGAAAATAGTATCACACTTTTCTATTATATTTATAAGCCCCTCACACATGGTGGTATCGCCGCTAAACCCCACTTTTTTGCCATCTTTATCAGTTATAACATAGCCCATTGAAATAGAAACGCAATGTTCAACCTTTATAGCCTCAATGGTATAGCCTAATATTGATATTTTTTCGCCGCCCTTGACCTCTATAATATCAAAAAATTGTTTGATATATACAATATTTTTCTTAAGTTCAAGCCACTTTAAAATCTTTTTAAACCTTTTCAAGAAAGAGCGAGGGGCTATGATTGTAACCTTCTCTTTATTTTTTCTTCTTCTTAAATAATCAAAAATTATATAAAGTTCAGCGAAGTGGTCGGAATGGAAATGGGATATTACAATAATTTTAAGCTTTTCATAATCTATGATGCCATTCATAAATTTGGTGGAAGATTGAGGGGTATCAAATAAAATTTCATTATTAATAATAAAATTCGTATTTGGTCTTTTCGTCCATGTAATACCATTTCCTATAACTTTAACTAACATATAAACCTCCTTACTTATTAAATGTAAAAGATAATAAAACCGGCTTTTTGTAGCAAGTTTTATCTCTATTAAGATAAATTATATCAAAAAAATTTGATAAAAGCAAAAAAATAAAAGCCATTTTGGGCTTTTATTTCTATAACCTTTACCTTTCAACTAGCGCAGACCAGGTGTTATTGCCGACAAGACCATCTACATCCAATCCTTTTTCTTGTTGAAATAGCCGAACAGCTGCCAAAGTTTTACTGCCAAAAATTCCGTCTATGCCATTGACGGCTATTAAATTACTCTCAAGTAGCTGTTGTAATAGTTTGACATAAGCTCCGCTATCTCCCTGCCTTAATAAAGGATATGGTGGCAGAGATAAAAGTGTTTTCCAAGTGTTATTCCCCACAAGCCCATCAACTGTCAATGAGTTGTTATTTTGAAAGTCTCGCACGGCAGACAAAGTTGCATTCCCAAAAATTCCATCGACAGAGAGATTGTAAGAATAGTTTTCTTTTAATATAAACTGCAAAAGATAGACAAAATTGCCGCGACTTCCAATTTTTAGAAGAGGATAATTTGAAAGATTATTTCTTGAAAGATAATTTACTCCAAGATAGTCGCAAACGCCATGGCAAGCTTCTTCTCCCACCTCAGTTTGGAAGAGGGGATTAATCATAAGCATTGCTTCTTTTAAATTGGTCATAAATCCCGCTTCAATTAAAGAAGAGGGACAATTTACGCTAGACATCACGCCAATATCTAAAGTTTTAACACCGCGACCTTGTTGAGAAGTGCCTTTTATTAGCTCATCATATAAATTTTGCGCAAGACGCCTGCTTTCAGAGGAGCGGCGGTTTAAGGGCGAATAAAAGACTTCAAGTCCAGAAGCATCATTGAACTCTTCGCCGAAAGCATTATATGCGAAGGTGACAAGAAGAGTTAGATTTTGAGAGTTTATTCTTTGAACTCGTTGTGAGATTGATATATCTTGTTGCTCAGGTTTAACATCATAGACTGAGAAGTCTTGACGCATACAACCTTCAATAAAAGCATTTTTTGCTGCTCTATTAAATTCATTTTCATAAATTTGGCGACCAAGCTCAGCGATATAGGGCGTTCTTTTGCCTGGAGTAGGTGGATTTACACCATGTTCATCATTTGCTCCTATGTAAAAATCTTCGTTAGCCATAAAGTCCTCCTTCAATATTTTGTTTATATGAAAATATTAAAGTTAAAGTGCAAAAATATTTATCAATAAATATTGAAAAAATTTCAAAAAATATTATAATATTAATATGGAGAAAATCTATTATATTAAAAATCTAGAAGATTTGAAGGAAGTTATTTCTGATATCAATAGTCTTGGTAAAGCTAAAAAATGCACATTGAATTTTGTGGAAGCAGCGCAAATAGATTTTTGTTTGCCAGTGTTAAAACAGCTTTTCAAAGAAATTAACTATCAAAATAATCCTCTTTTTTGTTTGCAAGTGAATTATTTGAATAAAAATGGATTTTTGCTAGATGATGAGAAGAATTTAAAATTAAAGGAAATTGAAGATTATTTAAAAGGTATAAACATTCCTTTTAGGGTGGGACAAGAAAATTTTAAATTCAAATATAAACTAGAAGATCAAATTAAAGCAAGTAAGATGATAGACCAAATTGCTCAAGATATCAGCAATCTTTCTATCGAAAATGAAGAAGGCAAAGCAGAATGTCTTTCACCTTTTGAAAAGTTTATATTTGCTTATGAATTTGTTTCAGGTTTTGTATATAATGAGGGTGGAGACATCTTTCACGAAAATACAAATTATTGGGTTCCTGCTTTGCTTGGCGACAAAATAGTTTGTGGCGGCTATTCATCTTTGATGGAAGCTTTATGTGAACGCCTTTTTAAAAATAACGAAGTTGGGATATATAATCAAGCTACATATATATTTAACAAGGACTTTAATTTTATAAATGGCCACTCTAATATTTTGGTTAAAATAAAAGATGAAAAATATAATATTGACGGCGTTTTTTATGCTGACCCTTGTTGGGACTCAGTTAAAGATGAAAATTCTATCGGTCGCGCCAAATATTGTTTGCTTACCGAAAAGGAACTTTCAAACCAAGAAAATGTTTTGTTTTTGTTCAATGGGCTTAATCCTCTTAATTTTTATTGGATAAAAAGCAATGATAAATATCGTGACTTTATAAATAAGCTCTATAAAGAATATTTTGCCGATGATTTATCGGCATATACCGAAAATGGCATTTTAAAACTTCAAAATTACCAATTAATGAGGTCGGTTTTATCTTATTTAAAACTCTTTGTGGACAATGAGAAGGTAGTAGATGACTTTTTAAGTTTAAATCAAGATGAACTAATTTCAGGTAGAGCCAGTAAATTGTTTGCTTTAAAAGAGGAGTGCCGTTTTGATGATTTAGAAGAGGGCAAGAAATTATTAAAACAAAAGTTGCTAGAGGAAGAATATGAAACTAGGATGAAAGAGGAGGGAACATTTGAACTGTGTTGTCAAAAGTGTCCTCAAATTGAAAGTTTGATATGTCCTAATAATATTGGCTATATACAAAGTGAGCCAATAGCCAATGAAATATTGATGAAATTAAGATTTCATGGCTATCAAGCACTAGATGAGCAACAGCTTTATTATTTATGCAAGTTGATGGCTTTAAAGGAAGATGAATATAAAAGTTTTATCGCAAAGAATGAGGCAGATGAAGGTCATTTGAGCCTAAAAGATTTTTTAAAAGTTTATGCAGAAAGATTTTACTATCTTCCTAAAATAGAAAACATTGAAAGAAATATAAATTTTGCTTTCTATAATGAAGAAAATCAAATTGCGAAAAATTGGCAGGAGACCTTTAAAATGGCATTTAATGTGCCTTCTATTAGCAGCAAATCTTTTAGAGCAGCATTTACAAAACTTGGTAAATTTTATCAATTAGATGAAGAAAATTTGCAAACATTTGTAGATTACAAAATGAGAGATATAAATTTAAGATATAACAATCAATTACAAGAAGAGGAAAGCGCGCATAAAAAATAAATTAAGGAGTTTTTAGCATGTCAAAAAAAGTGTCAAAACAAAAGATATCTTTTAAATTAATTTTGCTTCTTTTATTGGTTGGCATATGTCTAACAGGCGGGTTTTTTGCCTGTCAGACAATTTGTAAAAACGATAAATTTGAAATTATTGGTCAGAAAACAATATTTTTAACTTTAGGCGAAAGCTATCAAGATGAAGGAGCTATAGCCATCTCTTTTGGAAAGGATATATCGTCTAATATTAAGAGGAGCGATAATATAGACTATAATGTCCCAGGTAGTTACTATATTAAATATACCATTGACAATATAAGATATAAAGGGGTGGAGCTTTATAGGCAATTAATTATAGAGGAGGTGAGCGATGAAAGCGAAGACCTTCCTTAGTATATTTTTAATAATAATTTTCATGGCTATAGGCTTTGGTGGCGGCTTTTTACTGTTTATATTTAAAGAAAAGCCAACCTCTGATAAAATGCCAAGTTTTTCAAATGGGGAGCTTAGCATTCATTTTTTACAACTTGGAAACAAATATGCAGGAGATAGTATTTATATCAAAAGTGGAGATACAGACATTTTAATTGATGCAGGCTCAAGAGATAATAGCGCTTCAACAATTATCTCATATTTAGACCAATATGTAGAGGATGGCAAACTAGAATATGTGATAGCAACTCATTCCGATCAAGACCATATTGCAGCCTTTGTAGGCAATAATTCAAATGAAGGCATTTTAAGTTATTATGATGTTGATATGATTATTGATTTCCCTTTAACTAATAAAACAGGGACAAAAGAGACAAGGGTGTTAAAAAATTATTATGCCCTTAGAGATCAAAAGGTGGCAGGCGGAAGCAAACATTATTCGGCATTAGAATGTTATAATGAAATTAATGGAGCAAAGAGGACATATCAACTTTCTGAAGGGGTGGAACTAGAAATTTTATATAATTATTATTACGAAAATAAAAGTAGTGATGAAAATAATTATTCGGTATGTCTAATGATAAATCAAGGAGACAATCATTATCTTTTTACAGGCGACCTTGAGGAAGATGGAGAAGAACAACTGGTAGATTATTATAACAATATTGGTAGACCTCTTCCACAATGCTTGCTTTTCAAAGCAGGACATCATGGTTCGCCAACTTCTTCAACTACAGCTCTTCTTGAAGTTATTCAGCCGCAGTATGTTGTTGTTTGTTGTTGCGCAGGTAGCCCAGAATATACCGATAATTTATCAAATCAATTTCCAAGTCAAGCTTTTATTGATAGAATAGCTCCTTATACCGATAAAGTTTATGTCACTACCATGATAGAAAGTGTGGATGGAGAGTCATGGACTCATCAGCTTATGAATGGAAATATTGTATTTAATATACGAAAAAGCAAAGTTGAAGTGATTTGTTCCAATAGCAACCAAGTACTTAAAGAGTGGAATTGGTTTAAAGAAAATCGAACTATGCCACAAGCATGGGCATAAATTTGAAAATTTTAACATCACATAGTTTTTAGTATTAGACAAATTAATTAAGTAATTTATAAAAAAATGTTGACAAGACAAAATAAAATAAGTATAATCTATAATGCAATCTAATGGACAAAAAATCATTTTCCCTCGTTAAAAAGTCTTTTAGATTGAAACTACAAATTCCCAAAGGATTTTGTAGCGATATAGAGATGTAGCTCAGCCGGTTAGAGCACCACCCTGATAAGGTGGGGGTCGGTGGTTCGAGTCCACTCATCTCTACCAGTAAATAAGGAGAGAGCGAGTAGTTAGCTCTTTTTTTTATTTACCCCACCTTATGCTTGCCCATGGCAAGCGCAAAGCGATGCTTTGCCAGGGTGGCACCACCCTTAACATCAATCACTCCGCCTTTGGCTCCGTTCAAAAGGTGGGGGTCGGTGGTTCGAGTCCACTCATCTCTACCATAGAGAAAAAACTGCGCTTCTGCCTAGGCAACACCTTTGGTGTGCCGTTCGGCGGGGGCGCTTGTTTTTTCTCTTCGCGCGGCCAAACGAAAAGCGTAAAGCTTTTGCCGCGACTTTTGTTTTCTATGTTAATCTCTTGCTCCGCCACGCGGTTTGGGGGTTGTTTAGATGTAGTCTTTTTTTCTTTAACTGCGCTTCTGCCTAGGCAACACCTTTGGTGTGCCGTTCGGCGGGGCGCTTGTTTTTTCTCTTGTTCGCGCCAAACGAAAATGCGTTCGCATTTTGCGCGACTTTATTTTGAAAAGATTTGTAATGTGGTATGAATGTAAGAGATATCCCAAAACTAGTCGTTTGTTATTTACCCCACCTTATGCTTGCCAATAGGCACTAAAAATTCTTGTTTGTTTTTTCAAGAATTATTTCAAATCTTCTCAAAACTGTCATTGGCAGAATTACAAGTCCGTATTCATGTGGCTTATAAACACCTGTTAATTTATCTGCAATGCTCCAAATCAAATTTGCATGATTATTTATTTTTGAATTTTAATATTTTCTCCTATCGTTGTATTAGCACTTTCATTATAACATAAAATTTAAATTTTTATTTTAAAAAGACTAAAGTTTTTTAATATTTGATTTTAAAATAATCCAAATATTTTTTGTATTTGTCTTGGGCGGATAAGCATGTGTCTATTAAAAAGCCTTTTTCGTTTTGCCATTCTCTTAGTCCACGATAATAATAAATTTTTATTTCATCTTCTATAATAAATGGGACAATGTTGTTTGCTAAACATTCTTTAAACATTATAAGTCTACCGATTCTACCGTTGCCATCTTGAAAAGGGTGTATATTTTCAAAATGATAATGAAATTCAATTATATCTTCAATAGTTTTATCTTTTAGCGAATTGTATGTTGTCAACAGTTGTTTCATTTCTTTAGCTACATTCTCGGGTTGACAAGTTTCATTACCACCAACTTCGTTTGGGCGATTTTTATAGTTTCCAACATTAAACCAAGATTTTAAACTATCACTTGTTCCAACTTTTAAGGTAAAATGTAGTTCTTTTATGAATTTTTCAGTTAAGGGTTTCTTTGCATTATCTATAATAAGGTCAAAACATTTAAAGTGATTATTTGTTTCTACAATGTCATCAACTTTAACTCCTTTTGTTTCGCCAATTGTATTTGTTTCAAATATAAGTCTTGTTTGTTCTTCTGTGAGTGTGCTACCTTCAATATGATTTGAATTATATGTTAATGCAATTTGAGTTTTATGATATATTCCTCCTTTAAGACGCATATCTTTTTCTTCTTTTAAAATATTCAACAGTTCGTTATTGCTAAACTTTTTTTCATCAATTCTATTAGGTTTGATAGCATCTTCTGGAATATTCCAAGTTTTACCTGTTAAAAAAGCTCCTTTAATTCTGCCTTTCGCACAATAATTTCTAACTGACCTGTCGCTCAAACTCCATTTTTTCGCAACTTCACTAACTGAAAGATATTTCATAATTTCTCCTTACAATTTTTTAGATAAACTTCTCATTCTTGTTGTATAATTATTTTTTAAATAAAAATTCTTTCCAATTTCATTAGG
>CASDQU010000119.1 GCA_949282835.1 uncultured Bacillota bacterium
ACGAATTGTTAGAAGTAATTTTTCATGCTTTTTATGTATTTTATAAAGTTTATAAAACTCAATAAATTCAATACTTTTTGAAACTTGCATTTTTTATAAATTTTATAAAATTCATATATTTGTGAGAAAAATGTGAGAAAATTTTATTTATTACGCATTTTTTTCAAAAGTTCTCTTACGGCTTTTTCTTCTTCTTCTGATAATCTAAATGTAAAACTTTTTTTTATTTTTTCTTTATATGAGCCAGTTGTCCCTTTTGGACGACCCGCACCAGCACGCTTCCCACCTCTGCCAGATTTTATAATTTCTTCATCCATTTTAAACACCTCTTGAAATTAGTAAAAATATAGTTTATAATAAAAATAACGGCAAGGGTGTCGTTACCACCCTTACCACCCTATTAAAGGGTTTTCGCGATGAGAATTAGTATTGTTATCAGTACTAATTCTTTTTCTGTGATGTCAATCAACATTTTCTACCTCCTTTCTCTTGTTGATTAACTTTTGCCGTTATTTTTAAATTTCAATGTTCCCGATATATTTATTATAACCAATATTGATTAATTTGTCAATACATATTAATCTAAAATGTAATATATTTGTTACATACAGATAATAATTCACAAAAAAAATCCCACCCGAAATTAATCGAGTGGGATTTATGAGAGAGAGTTATTTTAAGAAAAGCTCTTTTTCAGCTTTACGACGTCTTATGAGTCCTTCAAGTTTTCGTTTATTACTATCGTAAACCCACCTTTCAAACTCATTTGCTGCGCCTGAATAATCTTTTGTATTTAGTTTTTTTCTTAACGTTGACGCTGCAAAATTTGCAATTCCGACATTATAAACAAAAGAAGTCAAAGCCCCTAACTGATTTTCATTCAAAGGAACATTGACAAGATTTTTAACTGCATTTTCAAAGATTTGTACTTCATTTGCTAACCATTTGTCCGCTTGTGCTTGCGTGCAAGTGTTGCCCATCTTAACACCTTTAGTATGTCCGTAACCTATGGTAGGTATGCCAGAGGGGCATTTGTAAGCTACAAGCCTGCAACCCTCAAAATTTTTTATAAGTTCAATTCCTTTGTTCATTAATTTTGTTCCAACGTATATATTTTTGACAAATCAAAAGGCGGATGTTTTCCAAGCCATCCAATATTAAAGAAAACTCCCGCCCTATACAAATTATAAACTCTTGCGGGGATTGTCCCAGTCGCTTTCATACATCTTTTAAATAAACAGTCTGTTTCCCATTTTGTAATAGGAATAAGTTCAAGAAATTTTAGTGGAATATCTTCACTAACCAATTTATCTTTATGAACTCTTAAAAAACGTAATTTTCTTAATCCCATTTCATCAAGTCTTACTCTTATTACTTGATGATATTGACAAGCAAAATCATGAAGATGAGAAGCTCTTACATCCCATTTTGATTTGTTACCACCTAACCAAGCTATCCAATCAGGGATTGTAAAATTGTCAGTTTTGTAGTTTCTTGGCACTAAATATATTGAACTATCCTCATCTTGGAATAATTCATTATCAATCAAAAGCCATTTATTGGGCTCTGGCAATTTTTCTAGCCTTGAATCATCCGTCAGCCATTTCATAATTTCAACCTCAAAAAAATATAATTCCAGCACTATTTCGCAACGGGTAAAGTAGAATCGAGAATTTTACCGTTAATTTGTAATACAATACAAAACCAGTTATTTTTTACTGATTGTTTTTGTGTATTTTCTGTGGTTGGTTGTTTTTGAATTGAAACAGTAGCTCTATTGTCCGCAAATTTTTGTTCAGGATTGCTTGATGTAATTTCTGCAGCGAATACATTTGAAGTACAAAAAAGTAATAAACTTAAAATCACTGTTAAAATTTTCATAAATTTCTCCTTTTTTTAATATAGTAACTATTCGTTTAAGAAAGTAATGATCTTACATTTTAATAATTTCCAATATTTATTTGCATTAATTCGCCTTCTTGATAATTGCATTCATTACTTCAAGCAGCATTTTTCTATCTTCGATATTTCTCTTCTCGATTTTATCGTCTATTCTATATAGAGTATCTTTGATAGATGTGGTTTCCTTTTTCAAGTCGTCGTGATTGTAAAAATAAGTTTGATTAGAAACATAGTTATCAGCAATATACTTAGCAAAATCTGCTCGCTTAGCTTCAAAGTCTGCTGGCGTCATAAACCCTGCATCTTTTATTTTAGCGTCAACCTCTTCGACAATTTCATTATGTTTCTTCTCAAGATCCGCCGGCATAGTAAATCCTGCACTCTTTATCTTAGTATCAACTTCTTCAGTAATTATTTTATGCTTTTTCTCAAGGTCTTCAGGTCTGACAAATAACTTAATCTGGCAAAGGAAAATAACTATTACAACTATCCAAGGAGCATATTCAACAAATTTATCCATTATTATCCTTTCTAAATATTAAACTATTTAGCATTTGCATTTTGGTATCTCCGTTGTTTCAATGTACCACTTACTGACTACTAATCTTTATTTAATTAAGCTTGTAATGGCACCGGCATAAAGTCCTTTGATATTTGCAATGCGCATTCTTGTATAAATTGCTCAGT
>CASDQU010000120.1 GCA_949282835.1 uncultured Bacillota bacterium
ATATTTGAAGTTTCCAGATAAAAACTTCTGGACAAAAAAATCTTTTTATGTTATGATTAAAAAGAACCGATTATATGGCGGGTGTCGTCAAGTGGTTAAGACCTCGGATTGTGGTTCCGATATGCATGGGTTCGAATCCCATCTCCCGCCCCATTTTTGAAGGCTCTCCAGAAGGAGAGTTTTTTAATGTGCATGATGAGGATGAGAACCCATCAAGGAGAAACCTTTAAAAGGGTTCGAGCGCGAGGCGGCAGAGAGCGGAGTGTTTTGCGAAAGTGTGAAACACTAAAGCAAAATACGAAGACTCGTTTAATGCCGCCGAGCAAGACAATCCCATCTCCCGCCCCATAATTTAAAAGATGCAATGATGCATCTTTTTTTTGCATTTAGCAAGTTATTTCCAGCTAAACTTGCGTTAAATTTAATTGCTCCAACAGCCATAATTTCCAGCCGTTTTTACGTCCAACCTTATATGCTTCATCTTCCAAGGCGTTTTTAAAGTACTCCTTCGGTATAGATAGGAAAAGCCCCTTGTCATCAGGCTGAACGTAATTTTCGAGAGCTTCAATATACGTTTTAGCAAGCTTTGCTTCCACAGAATTTATATCAATTTTCTGAGCATTTACAGACCCTTTAAACGCATCTTTAACAACTTGCGCATAATTATTACTATTAAAGTCATTTTCAACCATTTTAACAATTTCTTCCCTGGTTTTCCCTTTATTCTGGGCAACTAAAGAGTTTACTGCTCTATTTTTAATAGCTTGAATATACCTATCAATTCCAAAAGTTCTGATAATAATATCACTTTGTTCAAAATGCTTCAATTCATGCGCTATTAAACTTGCTTGCTGCGCTCTGGATAGAGTCTGTAATTCCTTCGTAAACTCTATTGTATTAAACATTTGGTTAAAACCACCCTGACAAGTCTTGCTACCTGCCATAAGAGTTTCAACTGTCGCACTTGCACTTTTATCCAAAACAACTATCTTTTCTGGAGCGCGTCCTGCTAACTTCTTCAAATCCAAAAGTCGTTGATAATATGACATGCCAAATTTATCTCTTGAGAGTTTTGCAAGATCACCAAATTCTTTTCTAAATGATTTAGATGTACCTAAAAGAGAAGCCAGCTTAGTGATAGGCCACATGAAACCACGTGTACCAAGAACAAACATATCCTGTCTTACTTCCTTTGTAACATCCTTGGAGATTTTATTAATCTGTTCTGGAGTAAGCGTTATATCAGGTGCTGATAATGATATACTTTGTAACTCTTTTCTTAAATTTGCAGATAAATCAGTTACAATTTTTCGACTACTCATTTGATTTACAATAGGCTGATATGGCACATTGACCCCGCCTTGTCGAGCATATCTTTTCGGCATAGTACTGTAAAAATCACGAACAGCTTTTTCAGCATCTGCAAGAGTAATTTCCTGTTCTACCGGATTATTGCCTAGCAATGAATCGAAAACAGCCATTTCTTTTTGAGCTTTTTTCATTCGCTCTAGCTGCTCTGGCACCATCTTCTTAATTTCATCTTCATATCCAACTTCAACTAAACGCCCAGTCCTTTGTCGTGCGTTAAGTGCAACTTTCTTAATATTTCCAACTTGTTCTTGAAAATTACCTCTGCCGCTTGCCATATTAGAAAGAGACTCAAGGATTTGTTCCTTTTCCCCTTTAGCAAGTCCCGAAAGCACCTTTGATAATTCTTTCTTTACCAATTTAGCAGATTTGTTACATTGTTGCTTTGAAGCAACCCCCATAAATGTGCAAATAGTTTTTGCAACTTGAACTTTACTTGCCATTCAAAAATTCCCCATTTCCCCTAAATAATAGTTAATATCCTTGTATTAATATAAAGTATTTTTGCAATTAAAAATTGCGCTTTTATAAATAAAAATTTAAGAATTTAATTAATTCTATAAAAAATCAACGATAAAACGCAAAAAAATTATTTTTAAGTTATACACAA